>SYLX01000131.1 GCA_005808505.1 Bdellovibrionales bacterium
AAACCACTCGGCCACCCCTCCCTCTTGAAACATGAGGGGCCAGCATAATGATCCGATGCTCCAGTTTCAAGAATTATCATCAGAGACCCGAAAACGGTTTTTCGCGGCTGGTCGTTAAGCAGCCGGGCTCAGGGCCGGACGGAGACTGAACAAAGGAACGGGATTGGTCCAGAAAACGCGATCAAAATTGAGGGAGCAGATCCTGTTCTATGTAATGAATTAGATGTTCTCTGTAGATTTTCGATCATTGGCTTTGCTCCGGATTGGACTCGGCCTCCTATTGTTCTTCGACACGCTCGACCGATTGGGCGGCTTTAAATTCCATTACACGAGCGAAGGTTTCATAGAGTTTCACCCGCCTTTCGGTGTGTTCCCGTTCTATTCCCTTCATCAGCTCTCTGGTTCGCCAATCTTTCAAGGTCTCCTCTTTGGAATTTTGCTCGTTGCCTCTTTCGCGCTCGCTGTCGGCTTCTGGTCGAGAACTTCCGTTGTCATCTGCGCGGTCATGACGTTGTCTTTGCAGCACCATGCTCCGCAGCTTCTTTATGGGGGCGACGGAGTTACGAGAATTCTACTTCTCATTGCGATGTTTCTTCCGATCGGCCGCAGATATTCGGTCGACGCGACTTTGAACCGAACTCAAGATGATGGGGCAATTGAGAACGTCGCAAGTGCGGCGCTGCTGGCCCAAGTCATTACGATTCACTTAGCTGCTTTCTGGCATAAAGCGACAAGTTCGGAATGGCTCCTCGGCGAAGGCGTTCGACAGTCGGTTCGCGCGTTTCCTACATCTCTTGGTCAAGCCCTGCTCAGCATCGATGTACTTCTTGCACCGCTTAACTACCTAGTTATGGCAAGCCAACTCTTATTCCCATTGATGTTGCTTCTTTCGTGGCGCTGGCGGTTTGCGGGAGCTCTCGCGCTGATCGCGCTTCATTTGGGAGTCGGACTCTTTATCGAGGTGGGCCAATTTCCGTGGTTGATGATCTCGAGTGTGCTCGTCTTCCTCCCGAAACAAGCTTTTGATTGGGATTGGTCAGCTTCAAGAGTTTTTCCGAAAACCTCACCGTCGCTCATCGCTACGGCCGCAACGGTCGGTTTAGTTCTCCCAAATCTCAGTGAGTCGCGGTTGGTGACTAAACCAAACATGATGACCCAAACGATGACGATGTTCGGGCTTCAGCAGGATTGGAGTATGTTTGTTCCATTGCCGCAATACGTTGGTTGGTTATCGGTGAGAGGCAAGTTTCCAGACGGTAGAATCTGGGACCTCCACGCCAACACAGAATTTCGCGGCTGGCGTCGACCCCAATCCTATAAGATTCCGGCGTACATACGGTGGGGGAGTCTCGGCCATTCGTTGTCTTTGAATCCGCCCGCGCTCGATCGAATGCCTGAAAGAGTTTGTGAGTTTTGGAATGGCCGGGAAAATCCCGCGGTCTCGTCCGTAACGGTGACGATGGTTTCCGTTAATGTGAATCATCTAAACTCTGTGCCGCCAAAATACTTCTCTTACCTCGAATCTCAACGGAATTGCGGGAACGCACAGGCTAGTCACCCTTAGTTTGACGTTCAGCTCGCCTCTGGATGTTGAAAAGGTTCACAACCACGCGCGAAAACTTTCTCGCAAAAGTCATAGATCCAGCCGTTAGAAGTTTGATCTTACTTCTCTCCCACGCTTAAGATGCAGCTTCGGATCCGAAAGACCAATTTTCATTAGGAGAGAAAATGCGTGTTGCCCAGAGCCGAAGAAAGATAGTCCTAGTTTTGCTGAGCTTATTGCTCCCATGCCTTGGGTTCGCGCAGGACGCCCTTCCGAAGGTCGACGAAACGGTCTTCATTGAATATTTCAGAAACCCTCAAAGAATCGAAACCGACAAAGCCTTCGCGCAGAAGCTTGCCGAGAACTATTCGATTCGGCTCTACCGTATGTACATGGAGAGCTACATGAAAGATCACAACCTCAAGCAGCCGCCCGTGCCGTTCTCAACGATTCAGCCGATCATCGACAGCGCAAAGGGCGTTCCGCATCCGGTGTTGATCGAAATGATTCAAACTCGTTTTGGAGCAGCCCTGGTGCTTCCGCGGATTATCACGGAAGTCACCGAGTATGAGAAGAAGAAGGGCGTCCCTACCTCGGTCGATGCCGAGGTCAACGAGACGGTGGCATTTGTTAGCCAAAATCAGTTCGAAGAAGTGAAAAATCGACTAGCATCCATTGAATCCGGCGGAGGCAGGGGCGGCTGGGAAATGAAGGACATCATCATCGTCGCACTCGCGGCGGTCAGCCTTGGCTCCTCCGCGTACGCGATCATTCTTGCACGAGGTTAGTTCGCTCTCGTCGATTTGCGGAGAATGTAGTTCTGCATTTCGCTTTGGCGGCCTCGCCAAATCGCGTTGTCCAGATAGTAATGATGAATGTTGAGAGCTGCGTGCGAAAAGGCGAGAAAGAATCCAGTCTCTCGGATTGCCTCGGTAAGCGCCAGCTTGTCGAATCCGATCGGTAGAACAAAAAAGGCGAATCCACCAAATATCAAAGCGATCAAATTGAAGATCATCAAGCGGCTCATTCGAAACGATGGGCCGCTTTTTTCACGTTCGTAGCGCATTGCGAATGGCCAATATTGAAGTGCGTGAAACGTAGTGGAGAAGAAGAGATAGAACTCCGGCTGGTAAAAGGGTGGCACCCACCAAAGTGTTAACGCAACCAGGGGAATGAGAAAATTCTTTGAAGGCAGCTGCTGATAGTCACGCCAGTTCCGATAGACGACTTGGTACCCGACGTAAGCAAGAAAACTCCAGAACGCAACGAGTGAAACGCTTAGAACTTCGCTTGGAAGCTGAAGCCGATAAATCGGAATATTGAGAAACGAGCCAACGCGATCACCACCCGATTGTTGAGTGATGATGTTGATGATCCAGAATCCGTAGGCTGTGCATCTCAAGAGACCGCGTTGTTTCGTATCGAGCGAGTAGCCATCGAAATGAGCGTACGCCATCAAGCAGCCGTATGTCTGCTTAGAGTGGTGCCAGCCGATCGTATAAATCATAAACGTAATCAGGCCTGACGTGATCGCTTGGCCTAAACCTACAAAGGTTGTTAGCCCAAAGAGCTCGCGGGCCAAAGTCGATTTGAACGTTAGGAAGGCCGTGGCTCCAATCACCAATAAAATAGTGGGAACGAAGAGGAGCTGGAACCAATATTGTTTGGTGAACGACCAGCCTCGTCCGTAGGCAAACCGGTAGGTCCAATAGAAGTGCGGATAGAAAATGAAGACCGAGATAACTTGAGACAAAAAGATAACAGTTTGAAGCGCAGCTCCGCGTGCAGAGCCCTTCAGAAGAACGATGAGCAGCCATACGGGGAGACTTGCTCCACCGATGAGCCAAAAGTCCCAGCGCCGGGAGATCAAAGAAAGTTTCGTTTGTGCGCTTGCCTGGCTCCGACTTTGTTCGGGCGCAGATGACAATTCACGGGCTGTCGTCGCACGACTCGCAGGATTCATGATGGCATTCCAACGTGGATGACTCTTCGAGGCAAGTGTTCAAAGGCAAAAGAGCGGAGCGCCCTGCTGCGAGCGGGAGTGCGGCAATAGGATTGACTTACAAGGGCGACCAGAGCCTAAAATCAGTCGCGCAAATCATTCCACACCATGAAGGGAAGTCGAGCTTGAAAGCCAATCCTTCACGCAACTTTTCCGTTCGAAGCGCCTTTGCGGGCGAATATCAAATCGCCATGTCGGCCTACAAGGGTCTCGACTTTTCTCGGCGCTGCCTCATCTTTCCGGGTCAAAGCGCGGCTTACCCCGGAATGATGAAAGAATTGATGTCAAGCTCACGAGCTTGCGCCGAACGGTTTGAAAGCGCGGACAAACTCGCAAAAGAGTTGGGTCTGAAGCCGGTTTCAGCTTATGTGCAGACTCCCGAAGTGTTATCTGCCGATGAACTGATCATGGTTCGCAATCCGGCGTTGTTTACTCTCGAGGTCGCGCTTTTTGATCATCTCGTGCAGAAAGGCTTGCGACCTGCGGCCGTCACGGGACACAGCTTTGGAGAATACGCAGCGCTGGTCGCGAGCGGAATCGCAAGCTTTGCTGACGTCTTTAAAATCGTTGTGATGCGCGATCGATTTTCCCCGGCACCGAAATCCATCGGAGTCATGATCGCCGCAAACGCTTCCGCAGAGGACATCAACGCCTGTCTACAGAAAGTTCCGCACTTTGTTTCAAACATCAACTCCCCTAAGCAAGTTGTCGTTTCCGTTTTACCCGCGGACGAAGGCTCAACGCTTTCATTGCTAAAGAAGAGTCGGATCGCGGCGAGAACGCTTACGGAAATGACTCAGCCGTATCACACGACTTGGATGGAAAACGTTCGCGCCCAGCTCGGTGAGTACGTTGCTAATGCAAAGATCACTGTTTCTGCACCGAAGATTGCATTGATTTCGTCAGTTGGAGCCGAGCTCTACACGAGCGGACAACTTGATTTTCTCTCTCTCGTCACAAGGCAAGTCTGCGAACCTGTAAACTTTCCCGCGCAGTTGAACCGGGCGTTAGAGTTAGGTGCGATCAATTTCTTAGAAGTAGGGCCCGGCGAGATTTGTGGCCCGTTCGTCAAGGCGACTTTGGGCGATGGTTTGTTTAAAGTCAGCCCGATCACTCCTTTCTTCGATCAGGTGGGAAAAGCGAAATCCGTTCAGGCAAAGAAAATCAAAACGGAAAAAAGCCGACTTCTCGGAACCCTCAGTCGCGCGATCGCTGCGGTCACGGGCTACAGCATCGACGAAATTTCGGTTGAGCAGAACTTCCAAGAAGATTTGGGAATCGATTCGATTCGCAAGGCCGAGATCGTCTTCAAGTTCATGGAGTCGATCAACAAGGAGTCCCATTCGCCCCATCTTCTTCAGGTGAATCTCTCTCAATTCAAGCGAATCGAAGACGTCATCGAGCACTTTGACAACTTCGTTGATGAATCGTCAGACCATTCAGTAGCAGTCGCAAAATTCGAGCGTTATGTGAAAGCGTGGACCCCGACCGCAATATCTGACCTCGAACGCCTTTCTCTCGAGGATCAATTGAGTGGACGGACGTACTTCTATGACTTAGCAGAAACCGCGCGAGCGGACGAATTGTTGGCTTGCGAGCCGAATTCGACCCTCGTGTTTTTTGCCGAGAACTGTTCGGACGATGAGGCGCTCGGTTCTTCTCCGATTCAATCGTATGAAAAACTCCTCGCTCCTTGGATTTCAACTTTCCGGCAGATTGCTAAGTTGAGAGATCGTTGGAAGGCGCAGATTGCTTTGGTAGTTTCGTCGAAATCCCATCCTTACTTTCTGGGGCTCGATGGTTTTTTCAAAAGCTGGCTGAAAGACGATGGCTTCATCGCCTACAAGCGCATGGAGTTTGATGCTCTGCCAGCGGTTCAAACGGTCCTGGAAGCTTTGGTCCGCGAGGAATTTTCCGATCGAAGATTTGTTGAGGTCCGATACACCAACGGGCTGCGCTCTACAAAGTCGTGGCAAGTAGAAGCAAATACACCGCTCACCGGCTTAGCGAAACCCATCGTTGTTTCCCTTGGCGGGAGCAGAGGTATCGGCGCGGCCATCCTCGAGAAGTTCGCGCAACGTCAGACCGATGCAAAGATCATCATTCTTGGCCGGAGTAGCGCTACCGAGGCAAGGGTCGCGACAAGTGTTTCCGCGCTCACGCATCAAGGCGCGGAGGTTACGTACCTACAGACGGATGTAACCGATACGGATGCACTCGCTGAACGGTTGAGAGACGTTGTTTCCGTCCACGGTAGAATCGATGTTTTGCTGAATGGTGCAGGCGTTGAAGTCAGTCGAGCTCTTCAGAACAAATCGGATGAAGAAATTCGAGAAGAGTTCATTGGGAAAGTGTCACCCGCGACGACGTTGGCGCAACTTAGCAAGAGTCTCCCGATCGGACATCTGATCAATTATTCATCCGTCGCCGCAGAGTTCGGAAATCCAGGCCAGACGATCTACGCTCTTGGAAACGAAATCCAGGCTGCAGTTGGCGAGCGGTTTACAGCCCAAAACGGCGTAACCGTTACGACGCTCGTTCTTCCGCCCTGGGATAATTTGGGGATGACCGAGAACCAAGTGATTCTCAATGGTCTCAAGGCAAATGGCGTGGCCCTTCTGCCGAAGGAGGCGGGAACGCAGCTCGTAGTCGACGAAATTCTCGCGCAAAAAGGTTCTCGAGTCGCGTTTCTCGATTCCGTTGATGTACGAGCCTACGACTGTTCACTGACCGACGCCCGCGCTTATCAAGGTCTTTTCTCTCGTCCGATCTCAACCGGTCCGGGTCTGAAAGTTCCCTCATTGAATCGCCGAGATGCTCATTACCTGAACGATCACGTCATCAATGGGACCGTTGTTTACCCAGGTTCATCAGCTTTGGCGCTCGCCTTCTATGTGGGCTACCATTACTTCAAAGCACCTCCGATCGTGGAGAACTTTGAAGTCTTTAGCTTCCTTGCGCCGGAAGCTGATGTTTCTAACTGCGAAGTCCGCTTACAGAAGAAAAACACGAATGGTCTATCGCTCCAGATACTTTCTCGGAACGTTGTGCACTTCGCGTGTGATCTGCTTCCCAGCGGTAAGAAGCCGAAGTCACCATCGTTACCTGATTTTAAAACTGAAAACTCGATTGAATGTGAGCCACTCTACGAAAATGAGCACGTGACTCTCGGACCTAAATTCCGGTTGGCCCATGAGCTTTGGTTCAATGAGCGCAAAGAGCTCTTGCAGGTGAGCCACGAGGCGAAGTTGGAGCGTTACACAAACTCCCTTCTTTTCGATCGCTTGCAACAGTGGTTTGAATCGGCTCTTCAGGTGATGGGCTGTCAGCTCTTGTGGCAGACGAAGAAGTTTTGGATTCCGAAGCGAATCAAAAGAGTCGTCCCATACTTTGAAAATGCGCTCACGGAAAAGCTTTTTTATCGCACGTCCATTCACGCCATCAACGATGGAACCGGCACGGCTTCAAGCTACGCCCAAAATGAACGTGGCGAAATTCTGTTCGTCATTGAAGAAGCTCAAGACATCGAGGCGGGAGTCGATCACAGGGATCAGAACTTCCGGCTCAAGCAGCCGACGAATGAACGATTGATGGAGGGCCCGGCCGGTGTATAGCAGTCACGACGTTTGCATCGTAGGACGTGGGAGCATTTTCTCAGGTACGTGGAGCTCAAAAGAGTATCTCGACAGTCTCTTTGAGGGGCGCTGCTTCATCTCGGATCTTCGCAAGACCGCACGAACCTCTTTCCCCTGGAACGTCGACCTTGTATTCAACGAAGACCGCAAAGCCGAGGATCAGTGCTATACACCTTACGGTGCTTACATTGACCGAGTGAAGCTTGAAGAAACCGTTCGGAACCAAGGTGGCGATTGGAACGCGCTCACGACTCTCGAAGCGGTAACGATCGAAGCACTTCGCGAAGCGCTCGCTCCCGTAAGGCATCTTAAAGAACTCGAAAAAGCCGAAGTCATCTTGGGCCTTTCCACCGTAGATACGGAAGCAACCTTTGCGATCACGGACGAGACTCTCGAAACGATCTATTCGGAAATTTCGAAAGACGGTTTCCCGCAGGATGAAGCCAAACATCTAGTCAGCGTTTACGAGAAAAGCTTCAACGAGTGGACAACCCGCAAGCCATGGTCCTCGTACGCGATTGCTTCCACACTAACGCATAAAGTGAAAAAGGCCTTCGGACTGAAAGGACCAGCATCGCTCGTCGATGCGGCCTGTGCTTCATCGCTAGCGGCTTTTCACATCGCTTTGAAGAGATTAAAGCAGGGTGAAACAGACATGGTCGTAACCGGTGGCGCAGACGTCAGCGTCAGTCCAGGTTGTTTGGTCTTCTTTAGTCGTCTGGGGGCCATGAGTGACAAAATCAATGCTCCTTTTGACCATTCAGCGAACGGTCTGACTCAAGGTGAAGGCGCTGCCCTTTTCGTGTTGATGCGCTTGCAAGACGCTCTCGCAAAGGGTCTCAAAGTTTACGGAGTTCTTCGTTCTTGCGAGGGATCAAGCGACGGCAAGAGCTCAGCGATCGTGGAGCCAACGGCAGAAGGCCAAATCATGGCTTATCAGCGGGCCTATGCTGAAGCGGGCGTATCGGATGTTGATTATTTAGAAGCTCATGGAACCGGAACTCAAGTTGGCGACAAAACGGAGATCGAGTCGCTGAGTCAGCAGTTCCCTAAACAGAAAATTCCGATCGGAACGGTGAAAGCGAACGTTGGTCATACGATCGCCGCCGCGGGTGCCGCAGGACTGTTGAAATGTCTGGGGATGATCGAGCGAAAAGCTATTCCGCCGTCTCCTCACTTCGAGCACTATCCGAAGGGCGTAAAGACAAATCTCTTTTTAGCGAAGAAGGCTCAACCGCTAGAGGGAAAGAAGGGTCCGATTACGATTGGACAATCGTCGTTCGGATTCGGCGGTTCAAACTTTCACCTCGTCGTTCAAGAGTTTCTACCTCAAGAACCCGTCAGCAATGAGACGTTGCCGCCGGCCTCCCATGTGGTCGTCTGCGGTGAGCGAAGTTACACGCTCACGGAGCTCCAAGAGTTCATGAAGACTTCGCAGTTTAAACTTCCGCCGAACGTTGTCCCGAGGATCGAGCCCGTGCAACTTCTTGCGGTTCCATTAGTTGAACAAACGTTCCTGGAACTGGGAATTTTCCCGCAGCTCCTCGATCGCGATCGAGTAGCGGTTCTTTCATCGACCATGATTCCGTTGGAAGGCTACTGGTCCGCCGGACGCAGAGTCGTGACAAGCGCCTTGCGAAGACTTGCCAAGAAGGAACTCAAGTCTGATCTCGCGCATTCGAAGATCGACTCGATTTTCTCCGAGATCGAAAAAGATTCTATGAGAATTACTGAAGACACACTCTCAGGTTTTCTCAACAACATCGTCGCGGGCCGCATTTGCAACGCCTTTGATTTCAAAGGTGTGAGTTTCAACATCGACTCCGACATTGCAGGTCGAGGCTCGGTCATCCGAACGGCTCACACTCTTTTAGCGCAGAATCACGGGATGGTTGTCTTGGTTCACGCCGACGACACCATTGTCGGCGAAGGGGAAGGCGTACAGCGAACAAAGCTTCACTGCATGGTACTAGCAAACGCGACCTACGCGCTAGAGCATGATCTTCCGATTTCCGATATCCTGCATTCCGTGTCCTATACGGAAGAACCGGAAGTATGCTCCAGAGCGTTGGGCGTATAAACGCCGTATTGCCTGATCTTCAAACGCGTGAGGGTGTCGACACAAATCCGTTCGGCATCCATTACGTGAAGTTCCTGTTTTCCGTTTTGATCATCGCCACTCATGCCTTGGCCTTTGTCGGAATCTTCAGCGGGTACAAGTTTGAAACGACCGATAGTTGGCTGATGAGAGCGCTTGCGCTTTTACCAAGTTCGGTTGGCGTACCGGTAGCGGCGGGCGCGCTACAAGCCATCGTGTTTTCGCATCTGATCGTTGAAGGCCGGCTTGCGGAAATTCGGTTGAGACCTATTGCTGTAGCGATGGCTTTATTGGCGTTCATCGAATCACTCAAAGCGAGCCTCATCTTGCCGTCGCTTTTTTTCGGATGGAACGTCATTCACATGACGGCCGTCGCGCTATTGACAGTCCTCGCATTAGCCAAGAGGTCTTTGCATTACGTTTGGATCTCGGGCCTCGCGGTGTTCGCCATTACACCCTTCCTAAGGGAGGCTTTAGAACCATTTCAAATCGCGGCGTACGACGATGTTATGTCTCTCCACACTGCGGGAGTCTCCTCGGTTATCATGCATGTGATTGGTCTCTGTTGCTTCCTTATGTTTATCGCGTGGACGCTGGGCACCCGTTTCTTAGAAAAGAAGTATCGGCCTCGCGTGATGCTTTTGGGGGCCTTTGTTTATGGACTCTTTCTCATGATTTCGTCATCGATCGGTACCGAGCCCTTCTTTGCTGCTCGGATCCTGAATCTGCCTGTCGGCGCGATGGTGGGCGATAAGCTTGGACTCCATTATTGGCCGCTGTTTCCGTGGTACACCGTCGTGGCTGCCGGATTTCTTTTATACGTCGGGTGGCTGAGGGCTTCGCGTCCCCAGGTTGCGAAGAGGGTGACGCTCGGCCTTTCGGCAATTGTCATGGTTTACTACCTGACGTTCCACTTTGGTGAAATCGTCTCCGAGCTTGATGCAACCTACATTTGGACGTTCAAATTATTCACCGGATCCTTATGGCTGGTGATCTACAGCATTTGTTCGTTTGCACTGACTGCAGTTGCTTGCGATGCGCTCGCACGATCCGCTTCCGCACAAGCCTTAACGGCAAAGTGGCCGCTGTTGTTCAGAATCCCATATGTTTATAGCCGCACAATTTTTTGGAGCTACGTTGCCGTGAACACGGTGGCGATTCCGATCGCGTGGGTTTTCGCGAAGGTCCTTCCGAAGACTGTCTCAATCTTCGTCTTCCCATGCTTCGTCATCGTGAGCTGGTATTGGGTCGGCGGATGGATTCTCAAGTGGTTCACGCAGACGAAGTTCAAGGTGCGCTTCTCAAGCCCCGTAGGTAGCGCCAGAGCCCGTTGAACACGATCACAAAAACCGAGTTCGAGTGCAGCGGAGGAGAAATTCCATAAGTCGGAGTTTCTTCCTCACGCTGATATGTTCCGAACATTCGGTCCCAGATAATCAATATTCCACCGAAGTTTCGATCAACATACTTCGTGTCAGTGCCATGGTGGACGCGATGGTTAGAAGGTGTGTTGAGGAACCACTCCAAAAAGCCAAGTTTACCGACCAGAGGCGTGTGGATGAAGAGCTGATAAGTCACGTTGATCCACTGCTGCTGGATGATGATCACCGGATGAAAGCCAAGAAGAACGAGCGGCGTCCAGAAAAGAAACGCAAACATGTAAAGCCACGGTTCGCGGGCCGACACCGAAAGGTTATAGTAATTCGAGGAGTGATGCGTCTCGTGAAGCCCCCACAAGAACGCGACTTTGTGACTGACCCGGTGAAAGACGTAGTAACAGAAATCTTCAAGGAAGAAGAGAAGGACGTAACTCCACCATGGAGCGCGACTCACATACTCTTGAACGGACGTTCCTAGGTTGAAGAGCGCATAAGGTTGAAGTGCCGTGTAGACTTTAAGTACAACCTGCGTCTGCCAAAACGCACTCACTAAAACGAAACCAAAAAAGACGAGAGTGTTGGCGATCGTGTTTTGCCGATCGTAAATGGACAAGTTGCGACGATATGCGAAGAAAACCTCAAGCGCGATGCAGAGGCTGTAAGACACGAGTGTGAATAAGACGTAAGGTCCCGATTGATCCACGGATTAGAAGCTTAGACCATTTTTCTCGAGACATCGATTCTCTTTTAGGCGAATGACGGGCTTCTTCCACGTGGGGTGAAGAAATTTGACGAACGCGACGTGTTTCGTCGACTCTTGGTCATTCTACGGTTGGTGTGTAAGACCGCTTAGAGATTCAGAGGAGGCAAGATGAACCGCACGCAAGCGCTTATCATCGGTGCGGGTCCCACGGGGCTTTTTCTTGCTTATCTCCTGAATCGATTCGGACTCTCTGTCCGCATCATCGACAAGGCAGAACATCCTGGAACAACCTCGCGAGCGCTCGGTGTTCAGGCGAGAACGCTCGAGTTTTACCGTCAGGTTGGGTTAGAGGAAGAGCTGCTCAACGAAGGGTTGAAGCTCGATCGCGCAAACCTTTGGGTAAGTCGAAAGCCTGTTGGCCGACTGAATCTTCGCGACATGGGAAGCGGTTTGAGTCCGTTTCCCTTCCTTTTGATCTACCCGCAAGACGAACATGAGAAATTTTTAATCGAACGGCTTCGCTCATCAGGCATCGAAGTTGAGCGATCGATTTCGCTCGAATCGTTTGAGCAATCCGCAAGTGGCGTGAAAGCGATTTTGCGTCGCGAATCCGGTCAGAGCGAATTCTGCGAGGCTGATTATATTTTCGGATGCGATGGCGCTCACTCACAAGTGCGTGAACAGCTTGGAATTCCATTTACCGGTTCAACATACGACCAGCTCTTTTACGTTGCCGACGTGACCGCGGAAGGCCCGATGATAAACGGAGAACTTCACGCCGCGCTCGACGAGGCTGATTTTCTCGCCATCTTCCCGCTAAAGGAGCCAGCGCACGTTCGACTGATTGGGTCCATCCAGGGAACAAGGGCTGATGAAACTCTCACGCTCAAATGGGAAGACGTTCAAGTCGGTGCGGCGAAGCGACTCGAGATTGACGTTAAGGAAGTCCATTGGTTTTCGACTTACCGCGCTCACCATCGAGTAGCAGAACTGTTCCGTAAAGATCGCGCGTTCCTTCTGGGCGATGCTGCCCACATCCATAGTCCTGTGGGTGGCCAAGGTATGAATACGGGACTCGGCGATGCGATGAACTTAGCGTGGAAGATCGCGGCCGTCGTGAGGGGGCAGGCAAGTCGCGAGCTTCTTTCAACTTACGAGGGTGAACGCATCTCGTTTGCGCGTCGCCTCGTAAATACCACGGACCGGGTCTTCACGTTCATCACGAGTCGGGGCGAGCTAGCGAAAAAGGTTCGCACCCAATGGGTACCGGTTGTTATGCCCCGCCTATTCAACACGCGCATGGCTAGGCAGTTCTTCTTCCGCACGATTTCTCAGACCGTCATTCATTATCACGCAAGCCCCTTGAGTTCGGGACGATGCTCGAATCTGCGAGCCGGCGATCGATTGCCATGGTTTGAGGTAAGGGCCAACGGAGTTCGCAAAGATAACTACATTACGCTCGTAGGTATAGACTGGCAGGTCCACGTCTACGGCATACCGAACGAGGCTCTCGCTCAAACCTGTGCGACTCACGGGATAGCGTTACATAGCTTTCATTGGAATGGGCAGGCCGAAAAGTTGGGTCTTTCGAATCGATACTTCTATCTTGTGCGCCCAGACGGATATATTGGGCTCATCGGATCGATTCGCTCACCTGATGTTTTAGATGAGTACCTGAGGAGGTGGGAGCTACACCAACCACCGAAATCCGAGGGGCACTTGAGTCTTCGTACGCGTCTTGATTCGACGATGTAAGAGCGCGATAGTTGCCTCCAGTGGCTAAAGTTGAGTTGCTCATCCAGACAAACAAATTGAAAGTTGCGGTTGGTCCGCTACTCACCGAGCTCAACGGTGACGCTTTCACGCCGAATGAATGGAAGCGGCTTAGTGAGAAAAAGCGAAACGATCAACGTATGCAAAGTGCTTCGGCGCTCTTGCTTGCTCGAGAGTTAATGAAGAGCAACGCTTCGATTCTGCACGATTCATCAGGGCGGCCGTTCAGCACCGATCTGGACTGGAACGTTTCACTTTCCCACTCGTCATTTCTCGTGGCCGCCGGTCTTGCGCGAGCGCCTTTACGGATCGGGATTGATATCGAAAATCTTCGCGAATTAAGAGATTTCTCAGTTCTTCAAAAATATGTTCCCGCGGTCGGCGAAGATCTTCAGCCTCTCGCTGATCTTTGGAAGTGCGACGAGCACCGCGCGCTCATCGCCTTATGGTCGCTCAAGGAAAGTTTTTTCAAAGCGGTCTCTGAAGATCTTATCCCTCAAAGTTTGCGCTTTAAGCTTAGCTCGCAAACATTGATGGTCGAGAGGTTAGTTCAAGGGGAGTGGGAGCCGATCGAAGGTACGCAGATCGAAGTGTTCTTTCGCGGTGATCATGTGATCACCGCGATCGCTTTTTAGTTCTCTTTCAGAAGTAGAATTTCTTTTTCCAGACGCTGAATCTCGCGCTGTTGTTCTTTGATTGCGTTGATCAACATCATGTTGATGCGATCTGGATCGATTGGCGCAAGCGGCGAAGGAGATACGTTCTGCTCGGCGGTCACGACAACTTCTCTGAGTCCGAAGTCAAACGCGGCAACGTCCATCTTCACGCGGCGATCTGACCATTTGGGTGATGGTGGCGTAAATGGTGGCAATGTTACTGGCGGCGTGACCGGCGGTATAACCGAGGGATCCGGAGGCGTAACTACAACCGGGCCTGGCCCCGGATCAGGAACGTAAACTGTTTGCGGCGGATTGAAGACTACATCCGGTAGCGCGGGTCCTTGATCTCCCGGTGGGCCTTGGGGACCTGGGTCTCCTCGTTGGCCAATGAATACACGAGGGTCAATGCAGCCATCGGGATCGGGATTTGAATTGATTCCAGTCGGACCGGTGAAGGGCTGGTTGTAGTAAACCATGTTCTTGTTTCCGCAAATTCGAACAGGGTCCACTGTTGAAATTTGGCAGCTTTCGATCGTCGAGCCGTTTACCTCAACAGAGAACGATGCAATCCGTCTCATCGGCGAAATTTTTTGGCCGGCTCCGAGTGTAGTGGGCTCAAACTGCGCCGATAAGATGACTCCATAATACTGTCGATTCGAACCACTGTAAGTCGGGAGGAGAACGGGGTTCGTGAGTCTTAATCTGACGAGTCTCAGTTTATAAAGTGGCAGCTCGGTGCCGTCGCGAAGCGTGTTGAGAGCGGGATCACCCGTATTAATGGCGATCGGCATGCCGAGCTGGTGGTTCGCACCGCCTTCGCCGCTGCCTAAATCAAGGTTTCGTTTTTCAATCGTTGTCGAACATTTGTCAGCATCCGAGACGATTCTCAGAAGTGCTTCGTTCAACTCCACGACACCGGTGCGGTACTGAGTATTTCCGACAGCCGTATAAACTAGGTAAGCAATCTGTGCGAGAGCCCCGATCGCCACGCCACCGACAGCGATAGCGATGAGAACTTCAGTCAAAGAAAAACCATGCTTCGTCTTTAACCGGATAAGAGAGGTTTTCATCTTACTTTCCCTCATCTGAAGACGCCTCTAGCAGAGACCTTCTGATCTCGTCGATCTGTTCTTGTTGGCGACGTAGCTGATCAATAACGAACTTTTGTTCGGGGGAGATTTCCGCGCCGTTCACATCGCGCGAGACGTGTTCGTTAAACTCTTCAATCGAGGTTTTAAGAATCAAATCCGACCATTTAGGTGAGGGCGGTGTAAACGGTGGTAGCGTCACCGGAGGAGTAACGGGCGGAGGCGCCGTCGGTGGCAATGATGGTGGTGGCGCCGGCGGAAGCGTCGGAGCTGGAGGCAACGTAATGGGAGGGAACGGCGGAGGAGCCGTTGGTGGTGGGCCACCGTAAGGAGGTCCTTGCCCACCTTGCGCGCCTTGAGCCCCAATCTCGCCCTTAGCACCGATCAAATAGGTCGGGTCAATGCAGCCGCCGGTTTGAACTGGTGCCACTGCCCCGTTTTGAGGGCTTCCGACTGCAGACCGAAATCCGTAAGGAGCATAAACGAGACCGCGATCAGCGCAGGCTTTGACGACGTCGAAGTTGTTATTCAAACAACTGTCAATCCGGCCGCCCTCCACTCCGAGGAAGAAAGAACCAATCACTCGCGGAGTAAGGGAAACAGTGCCGCTGTTCGTTTTGATGGCCGAGGGAACGATGACGAGATTGACTCGGTAAAGGTCGAGAGTTTTCGGACCCACCGTCACACCGCTGGCGACGAGTTGTGCGCCAAACAAATTTACTTCACGAAGCTGAAGCGGATAGTCAGGTACGTTTGCGCCTGCAGCCACTTGTCCAAAGCCAAGATGAGAGTAATCCAGAGAAACCGGGAGGGGTCGAGGATTCGTTGAGTTGAAAATGAGGGAAGTATTTCGCGCATCACCGTTGCCGTTGACGGGAAACGGAATTTTTTGAATCGCGGTCGTACATTCACGCGGGAATTGCAATCTGGCGCCGAGGATTTGCGCCATTCTGTTTACCGCCGACTGTGCTTCGTTGGTGCGGTAAATATCAGAGTAGTTCGTGATGATGGACGAAATACCGAGAAAGAGAATTGAAATGATTGCCATGCTTGCAATCACCTCTAAAAGCGTAAAGCCCTTTTTTGCGAATCTTCCTCTCAGTTTCATTGCTGGTGACCGGTCCTCTCTCTTCGCGAAATCTCCCGCTCCTTGAGCTGTTTGAGTTCGCGAGAAAGGCGATTGATTTGTTCCTGTTGCTCCTGAACTGAATTCAGAAGCATTGCGGTCATTTGGTGGTAGTAAACACGCCGAACTTCAGTTGGCTGCTTATCAGTAGGCTTAAGATTGACGTTCACTTTTTCGACCATGTTCGGAGCAATGACTTCCAATTCTTGGGCAATCACTCCGACGTGGCGCTCGCCAGCCGATGTTCCAGCATACCCATTGTATTCAAACCAAACGGGACGAATCTGGACGAGCTCCTTCAGGCCGTACTCGAAGTCTTCAACAGATTTCTTCGTTACAAAATCTGACCACTTCGGCGAGGGGGGTGTGAACGGAGGCAAAGTCACAGGCGGCAAAACTACCGGTGGAGTCACAGGGCCTGGCCCTGGCCCTGGTCCCGGGCCCGGTAGGGGAACGAAGGTGATCGGACCAGGATTCACGATCACATTCGGCGTGGGTCCCGGAATTCCGGCAGGACCTTGCTGTCCTGTTTCCCCTCGTTGACCCTGAAAAGCTGAAAGGGAAACGCACCCCTTGCCAGAAGGCGCTGCGCGGTCGGGATGAAAGCCGCCTTGCAATCCCTGAGGTAAATAAATTTTGCTTTCTCCGCCCTCTGCCGAACAAATAATGACCGGGTAGTTTTGAGTGCCTTCGCAATTGGTGATCGTCGTACCGGCCACCGTCAAATAGATTTGGGCAAGTAGAACAGGCTGAAAAGTTGCGGCGCCAGCAACTCTTTTTTCGGCATCGAATTGACCGATCACGTCCACGGAATAAAGAGTCGCGCCAGGATTGTTCGGAACTGGCCCTTTACTGTCTGCGTTCATGAGGCGCAAGTCGCGAGTCCGCAGCCAGTAATTCGGTACCGAAATCAAGCTTGATGTAGAAGCTCCCTGTGGAGCCGGAGCAGGGACGAGGTCGCCAATGCCGGCAGCGGCGAGGTTGAGACGAATCTGTTGGCCGGAACTAATACTGCCGCTGACTTTTCGATTCGCGCGCGCCGCTTGGTTAGCCGCCGCGTTCGTAGAAGTTCCAGAGGCCGTGATCGTGATCGTATTTCGAGCTTGTCCGTAATTGAAAGTTGTTCCGTTGAGAGCGGCGCTACAAGTTCTCTCGGAGATCAATCGATCGTGAATCGCCTGCACAAGAAGCTCTTGATTGATGCGAGCCTGAACCGAATTGACACTCAATACTGACTGCGAAATGATCGTCGCAATCCCAAGAGCGACCGTGGTGATGATTGCGGCGTAAACAAGCGCGGATATGAGAGTAAAACCAGATTTGTTCACGTATTGAATCATCAGTCGGAGATCCGCGCGAAGGCAAGCGTAAATCGATTTTCGTGCGAGGAGAATTTGATGATTGCCGAAAAATCTTTGACTAGCCTCGGTACGATCGAAACGCCCGCCCCAACCTCAGCGACCACGCAGAATCAAACCTCCCCGAAGCCTCGTGCGCTGATCTCTCGGCAAATTGATATTTGGCTCATTGGTGGCGCGAGTCTTCTTGTTTGGGCCCTCTTTCAAATCGCGCAAGCCTACCGAGACAATTACGCCGTTCACCAGCATTTCGACAAAGCTGGGTCACTTGCTGTCTCACTTTCGCTTCTTATCAACTATCCGCACTTCATGGCTTCATACCGAATTGCTTACACGCGCGGATTTCGGTTTATTTTGAAGCATTGGTTTCAGCTCCTGTTTGTGCCGTTTGCGTTGTTTGGCCTCTTCACGATGAGTTACTTCACCTACTCCGATCCGAGCCCTTTGCCGCCCATCTACAATCCGTGGCAATTGAGGGCGGGAGAAGGGCTTGCGTCGCTACTCATCGCTTTGATGTTCCTGACGGTGGGCTGGCACTATATAAAGCAAACCTTCGGCTGCATGATGGTGTACGGCGCATTCGACGGCTATCGCATTAGTACATGGCAACGGCGTGCGCTCCTCACGCTGCTTTACACTTTGATGATTGCAAATTTCATCGGTGGAAATACGGGAGCCACGGGTAAGTCGTACTTCTACGGCGTTCCGATCATGTTCTACGGCTTTCCACCAGAATTTCACCTCGTGACGTTAGCCGTTTTCTGGATCTTGCTCAGCTTCTTTGCGTACGGCGTGGTCTGGAGAAATTGGACTAAACAAAAGAAGTTGCCTTCGCTGGGTTTTCTCGTTCCTTTAGTTGCATTGGTCATTTGGTGGGTACCGACGTTTGCGCACAAAGAATTTCTTCTTTTCGTCCCGCTCTTCCATTCGCTTCAGTATCTACCGTTCGCTTATCGATATGAATTGGGTCGAAACCAGTGGCTCAAAAAGCCCTCTTGGGTGGGTAGCTTTCAGGTTCTCTCCGTCATTCTTGCCGGATACTTAGCTTTCGAATTCATTCCTTATGCGGCTCAAGGGACCCTCGTGAACGAGGACATGAAGAAGGCCCTTTTCTTCGTTGTGGCCGCGAGCGTGTTCATCAACGTTCACCACTACTTCATCGACAACGTGATCTGGAAGTTCAATCAGCCAGAGATTCAGCGCTATCTTCTCGGAAAAGAAGACGAAACTCGTACAGTCGCCTGAGTCTTCAAACTTCTTTGATGAAGTTTGAAGACGGCAGTCGGACCCGTGGACTTACAACGCCGTTATAAGAACGTCGACCAACCGCGATTCCCATCACGACCACGGCATCTTTTGCGAGACCGAGCGATTTCTTCACGCGCGTAGAATCAAATCCCTCGAGAGGACAAGTTTCGTAGCCGGCAGCTTGGAATCCCATGACTAAACTTTGGCAGACCATCGCCGTACTCTTTACGGCCCACACTTTCATCTCCGCGTGGCTGCTCGGAGCGCGCACAATGGCGCGTTTGCGTCCGAGAAAGTGGTTAATCACACGTTTAATGAAACCGCGAAAACCGAAACGCCCTTGGTTATAAACATTTTTGCAAGTGACGGCGTAGTAGTTCAGATTCTGCGGGGTCACTTGTTTGCCGTATGCTTTTAGTAGGGCATGAACCTTTTGTCGATTTTCGTCCCATGTTTCCGTGCGTGCGACCGCGACGATGAGTTCGCTTGCCGTGCGAGCCGCCGATTGAAAGATGAAACCATGATTGATCTCGACGCGAAGTTCAGGAGACCGAATCCAGTAGAATTCGTAGGGCTGTAAGTTCGAAGAGTTTGCGGTCAAAAGAGACGTTTCGAGAACCTCTTGTATGACTGATTCGGGAACCGGCGTTCCGTCGAAAACGCGAATCGCTCTCCGTTCTTCCATCAACTTCTTAAAAGCGTCGAAGGGCGTGCGTTCTTTCGTTCGTTCGGCATGAAGATCGTGGCGCTCCAACATAAATCCCCCGCAGAGAGTAAGACGGACTTACTAAACGAGGTTGAAGCGCCAGTGTCAACAGCCGCAAATCGAGTGCGGGAAAAGAAAATCGCCGATCCGCTCTCGCAAATCGGCGATTCTTTTGCGTGATGCTGAGCCCTTAGAGGAAGTCAGCCATGAAGTCGCGAAGCGGGCTCAAGAACTGGAAGACCTTCTCACCCGTTGCGGAAATCTTGGGCTCGAGTCCCGGCACTGGCTCTTCTTGGAAGATCAGGCGTCGCGCCACAAATTTATAGCCTTTGCCCAACATGCTGTTGAGCGACCACTTACCGTCTTTGCTCGGGAGCTCTTGTTGGAGTTCTTCGTAGAGCGTTCCGAACGAATACAAGATTGGCTTATTCGCGCGAAGGTAGAAGATGTTAGCCGCCGAGTAGAACCGAAGGCGATCTTCGATCATGTCGCGATACTTGGCTTGAACGACCGAAGGGACTTCCCCTTTTCCGGGGACGACGGAGCGGCGATACTGCGATTCGATTTCTGCGATTTGAGCTGCGCTGAATTTTTCGCGACCGATCTTCGTGACGCAAGTCAAGTCAACGGGCTCATCCCAGAAGATTGCGTGTTCCTTGTCTGCAAGGCCTGAGCGAATGTGCAAGTTGTGGGAGCCGAGCATGAAGCTCTTCTTGTAAGTTCCGTCGTCGTTCTTCTGACACTTGAAGCCAGCGCCTTTGAAGTGAATCATGTGGCCGGCGTAGGCAGTCGTTACGAAGAACTGGAATTTTCCCGGGCCTGTTTTGTCAGCATAAAGATGACGAGGCATCCCGGCGAAATTTTTGAAGTCTCCCGTAGTGCCTTTTCCGTATTTCGACATGGCTTTGTTCGTCCACTCAGCACGCGCGAGGGAGATGAGTTTCGACGGACCGTCGCTTACGTACATCGAGTTGCTGATAACCGTAACGTCGACTCCGCGGTCGAGCGCTTCGAGCAGAAGCTTCTGCATCTCAACGTCGTATTCCATGTAAGCCGACTCAAGGAAAATCTCGGCCTGTTCGCGTCTAATCATGTCGTAAGTTTCTTGGCGAACTTGGTCGCGCTTGGGATCCCAAACCGCCGTGCGCACGCGCCAGTTGTAGGCGAGATCGTATTGGCGACCGATGATGCCATCCGTAGTCGGGACTGCACGAGCTGCGGGAATCACGCCTTCAGCAGGGCTGGTCGCATCGGTTGCGCGGCGAACCAGTTGAAGTTCTTTTTGATCGCGTGTGGTTTTCTTTCCGTCGTGAGTCGATTCTTTCTCAAGAGTGATGAGCTTGAACGGGAAGTTCAAATTCGGCTGAATATCGAAATGTTCAACCTTCACGCCTGCGGAGGAATCCGTGTCGTTCCAAAGATGATCAAACGACGCGGAGGCATCGGCGATGACGCGGTTCGATTGGTCGTTCGCACTCGCGTTCTTCATGTTTTTCTGATGGTGATCACAATATACGATGTCGCCGTCGATGAAAGAGTCTTCGTGCCAAGCGAGATAGTGATCACCAAGGTTTCGTCCGCCGATGATCGAGCAAGCGCGGCCACTTGGGCTTTGAACCCAGAAGAGCTTGCGGTGATTCAAACGGTTGATTGGAACCTGAGCATTCACCATAGCTTGTTGGCGCTCTTTGTCGTCGTGCGCGTCTTTCAATCCTTTTGCAAACTGGAGAAGATACTTCGGATGCGGAAGCACTTTGCCAAGTTTTACGGTGAACGAAGGTAGGTGGTTGTAGATCCGAACCTGCGCACCGCAGTTTGCTACGTATTGATAAACTTCTTCCGTGATCGGGAAGTCGAAGAGGTTGGGTTCACCCGGAATCGATCCGGACTTTGAATCGATTAACATCTGAACTTTCACGCCACGTTGTGAAGCGCGACAAATGTGAGCAGCAAGTAATCTTGTGCTTTCACCGTTATCGAAGTTCAGGGCCGCGATCTTGACCGTTGAACCCTGTGGGGCCACGTCAAGAAGTTGCAAGCGGGTATCGAGCGCCAGGCTGTTGTTGAAAATTGCGTTGGGATGCTTCCATGCGCTGATGTACTTTTCAAAGCG
Source organism: Bdellovibrionales bacterium (assembly GCA_005808505.1). Taxonomy (GTDB): domain Bacteria; phylum Bdellovibrionota; class Bdellovibrionia; order Bdellovibrionales; family JAMPXM01; genus SYLX01. The sequence goes on from SYLX01000131.1 coordinate 21,432, forward strand.
CTGCTGATCGCTAGCGTTCGCGGATCCTGAGAAAGCCGTTATGGCTATTGCGAGTCCCGATAGAGAGGCGAAGCTTTTCAACCAACGCATGTCTTATCTCCATGAAAAATTGGATTTCTTAGTGAGATAAGGGCAATCAGAATGCCAGCGACGCGAAGGCATCAGCTCGCAAATAGGTCACGTTGATCGGGTGAGAGAGACCTTTTGCGTCGCCCGTGCCTGACGCTCAGACAGGTCGTATATGGGAAGTGCCAAATTTCGAGTGATGACAGAAGCTTATGCAAATGTCGAAAAGTTCGACGCCGGAAACTCCAACCTTGAGTCACTTCACTAACTCGGGGAGGATAACGGTGATGAGATGTTTTGAGGTTCTGTCACTCTTATCAGCTTGCTTGTTGATTTCGTGCACGACACCGAAAGTTGTCGATCCCCCGCCTGCATCAATACCGGCAGCAATGGCTTCCGTTTCGGCTCTCGACGAAAAAGCGGTGCTTGAAAAGTATCCGCTGCTTCAGCTCGACGGAGCACTGCTTGTAGCTGAAGCGATCGTTGAAGCGAAAGAAGAAGGCGCAGGCGCGATAAAGGAATCACTTGGCTGCGAAGTTTCGAAAGAGGCCGCGCAGAAATGGGTGCCTCGCATTCAGAAACTGATCGAAGCGCAAGTGAAGCGCGAACGCGAGCGATATATGGATGACCCGATCAGCTACGCCCGCTCCCAAGGCTTCGATGCTTGCGCGCCATCTTGCTTTTGCGGGGCTTTAGCGGGTGTACTCGACGGTGTCGATGCCAAGGGACTAAAGGGCGTCAAAACGCGGAATCTTCACGCAGGACTTCTCAAAAAGCTCAAAGTCAAAGACTCACGCCAAACTCCCGAGGAGCGGGGATTCTGCCTCCAGAGTCAAACTTGGGTTTGTACTGGGGAATTGCGATCGTTTTTGGATTCGCCGTAGCCACTTCGCACTGAGGTTTGTAGCTGTGCCTTACAGGCGCTCATCCCAAAGCTCTTCGCTTTCGGTCGGCGAATCGGACTCTTCAGCTAGTGATTGGGGTCGCCAGATGTCTTGCTGCAACGCTTTGTAGAGAACTTCGTTGAATCGAACGGCTTGACGCCAATCTTCAGTCAGAAGGTCTTTGAACTCGCTTGAGTAAAATTCCTTCTTCGAATATTCGCGTGTGATGTAATAGGCCTGAAGTTTCAGCCACGCGATTCGAGGGTGATCGGGAGAAAATCCACGCGGATACGTTTTCACGCATTTTCCCGTCTCAAACCCTTTCGGAAAGTGCTCTTTAAAGGTTTTACTTTTAAAGAGCGAAGCCATCTCAGAAGGATCGTCGTCGATCCAGAGGCGCAGTTTTTTAATTTGCCGTGATGAAGGCATATAAAGACCGCCGCCACCGAAAATTCTCTGCGGCGAGATGAAGAAGTAGAGACCCGGATTTTCATCGAAGCGCGACGCTGAAGGACGAGAAGGCTGCAGATGAACCCATTCTCGGTAAGCCGGATCATTTGGACCGATTTTGTGAGCAGGTCGGCGGAGGCGCCCGAAACCGCGTTTTGGAAACTTGTACCCACGCGCTTCGGGCGTCTTCAAGATCAACGTTGAAGCATAAGTGCTGAGCTCACGAAGTGGTTCGATGACGAGCGACTCGTGTTCGACTTCATGCTGATCAAGCCAGTCTTGAGAAGTTTGTTTTCCTGCGGTCGCTAAGAAGTCGAGAGTCTTTTTCGAGAACTTGGCCATCATCACTCTCCACTCTAGAAAGAAAACAGCATTATCGAAGAGCTTTGAAATCGACATCCAGAATTTGTTTTATGGGCAAATCTAAAGGGCTGGATCAAGATGGCATCTTCAAATTTCCTCAAGGGCTTTCATGACGGCGTTGCGATCTGTCATCAAGCCTTCGGCGCTCTGCCAATCGAGATGGGCCTTACCGGTAAGGACCAGCACGTCGCCCGAGTTGGATTCTTCTAATATTCTTTTTATTGAACTCATTCTGTCTCTATCGTCAGTCACATAGCTGATGTGATCGGCGTAAGCGTCGACAATCGATTTTAGTCGCAGCTTCTGTTCCTCCGAAAAAGAAGGAGGAACGCCTGCGATGACGCGAAGTTGAGAAGATCTGAAGTTCTCATGGATGAGCTCGCGGACCATTGCGAGAATTAACTCAAGCCCTTTCAGAGTTGAACCGTCGTCCACAAAAATGTGAAGTCCTCTCGTGTTTGGGATTTTCTCGAGCCGACCTAGGGGTGCACTCGTTCGAGAGATAACACCCAAAGCATCCGGTATCGAAACTCCATGAGTCCAACTCGCACAGATCGCCGCAACAATATTCGAAATGTTCTGAGGTCCGCAGAGCTGAGTTTCACCGGTGTAAACGCCGTCAGGCGTGTGGATTCTGAATTCTGAGCCATCGAACGTGGCATTAAGTACTTCATAACGAAAGTCCGCCCATCGAGAACTTCCAAAACTGAATCGGTGAGCATGGCGCGGAGTTTCGATTTCGGATGAAAATGGGTCGTCTGAGTTCATCACGCAGCTTGAAGGCGAGTGACTGCCCACGGCCAATAATTCCGAAAAGAATCGGCAGGTTTGCTTTCGAGCGTTCTCAAGCCAGGTTGAGCCGAGTTCGAGTTCATCATGAAGATTGGCAAAGATGCCGGTCTGAAATCTCAAAAAATCCATTCGACCTTGCGTAAGCGCCCGGTCAGAGACTTCAATCAACAACCCGGTGGCGCCGCCTTTATAGAAATTGGCGAGAACGGATTCGAGTTCGGCGGGCGACGGAGGTTTTTCGCGAGGTGCAATTGCCCAATCTCCAAGTCGAATCGAGAGAGAGCCGATGACGGCTGGCCGCTTGCCGTTTGCCTGGAGAATTTTTTCAAGCAACCATGAGATCGACGTTTTTCCGTACGAACCGAGAACGCCGGTGATTGGGAATTCAGTCAGAACTGAATTCATAAGCCGCGGTTGCCATTGCTTGAGGCGTTGGAAATCAGGTCAAGTGCAATTGAGAGAACCTCATTTTGCGGTATGACGGAATTGACTACTTTGAGTTGTGTGCTCGTTTCGATTTCCGAGTAGAAATCTCGGTAGTATCTTCGCATGGCCTCCAGTGCCTGCGGCTCGCGCCAAACAGGATCTTTGTGATTCTCTGGTGGCTTGCGCTTGTGCGAAACTTCCGTACTGATATCAAGCAAGAGAACAAGATCAGGCTTGCGCAGTGAACCTTGCTCCATTTTTCTTTCGTACCAACTCAAGACGTCGGAATATTTCTCATCGGCGAGATGACGGGGCAATAACTCTTTGTCAGGAAAAGCCACCGAGAGCGCAAAAGCGTAGGCGAGCGTACTCGCGTAATGTCGATCGATCACAACCCAAGAACTTCGACAGTTTTGCGCCAACATTTCTTTCATTGAATCATTGGCTAAATAAAACGGTTCATTCCACTGGTAAGCGCGCCATTCTTGCTCTGTCCAAGCCGACCATTCTTTAACGTGGGGGCAGTTCAATGCTTTTGAAAGATCATTGCAGAGGCTTGTCTTTCCAGCGCCAGGCAAGCCCTCCAATACGATGCGAAATGGTTTGTCGGAGTTGCGGTTCATACGCGATCCTTTTGTCGGTCGAGAGTGAGCTTGCCAAAACCGACGCCACGTTCATTCTGGACGAATGGCGCCGTTTTGACAACTTACGCCACGCTCGCTCGCTTCCATCAATTCGGAGCCTGCAATGAATCTGTTTGTCATGCTGGCGATCAGCCCCAGCGCAGAACCCAATCCTGTTCTTCAAGGTGCTTTCCAGATTCTCTCTGATCGAGGGCACCGTGTGCATCTTGGATTTGCTCGAGACGACCAACCAAGATCGCTCGATCAGGATTGGCGCGATTATGATTTAGTCGTCCTCAAATCGAGATCAGACTATTGGTTGTCAAAAGCAGAGATTGCAGAAATTGACGGAGTTCTGGTCGTGAACTCTCCGCGCGGTGTCCGATTGGCGAAAAATAAAGTCGTGTCGTCGAAAGTGTTATTCGCTTCAGGTGAGAAGATCCCACGATCTTGGCTGGTGCAATGCCCGCAGGACTTCCCGATCGAAGTCCACGGGCCCATTGTCATTAAGCGTTTAGATAGTGAGCGCGGCATCGGAGTGCATGAGATTTTTGATCGAAGCGATCTTACAGCCTACGCAAACAATATCGGCCCATGGTTAGTACAAGAGCGTCTTCAACACGATGGTTTCGATTATAAGATCTACGTCATCGGAACGCAGATTCACGGAGTTCGAAAACGGTTTCATTCAAAAAGTTATTTAGATCGTGGGGAGATCTTCAGCGTCCCCAACGAGCTGCGCGAACGCGCCCTCAAGGCTGGAGAGTGTCTTGGCCTTACCGTATATGGAATTGACTTCCTAAAAGTGGACACTGAGTATTTCGCAATCGATATCAATCCATTTCCGGGATTCCGTCAGTTTCCATCTGCGGCGGAGCTTCTCGCTGATTTCTGGATAGAGAAAGCCACGAATGCACAAAGTCAAATCCAAGCCCGCTACGCGAGGGAAGAAACAGAAAATTAGATTGGCGATCGCAGGAGTTGGAAATTGCGCAAGCGCTTTGGTTCAAGGTCTCGATTACTATCGCGGCGGGCACACGACCGAAGGTCTTTTGCATGAGCAAATTGGTCCCTACAAGATCGACGACATAGAAATCGTTGCTGCCTTCGATATCGACAAAAGAAAAGTCGGGCGTCCCCTTCACGAAGCGATCTCTGCTTTGCCGAATTGCGCGAAGACATTTATCAAACCTGTCCGCCGTTGGCCGTTAAAGGTCAAGATGGGCCCAGTGCTGGACGGCGTAAGCAAACTCAGCCAGACGTTCCCGGAGTCAGAGCGCATTGTTGTTGCCGCTGAGAAGTCGGTCGACATAGCTGAAGAGTTGAGAAAAACGCGCGCATCGGTTTTGGTCTGCTTCCTCCCTGTCGGTTCAAAAAATGCGGTGGAGGCGTATGCAGAAGCCTGCCTCGAGGCCCAAGTTAGTTTTGTAAATTGCATTCCGGTTTTTATCGCATCCGATAAAAAATGGGCCGCTCGTTTTAAGAAACGAGGTCTTCCGGTGGTCGGCGACGATATAAAGAGTCAGGTGGGTGCAACGGCAGTTCATCGCGCGCTCATGAGATTACTTAGTGAAAAAGGGGCAGCGCCCGTATCCACCTACCAGCTGAATGTAGGTGGCAACACAGATTTCCTCAACATGCTCGAGCGACCGCGGCTTGAACAAAAGAAAATTTCTAAGACCGAGGCGGTACAATCGCAAATTTCAAACACGCTTCCTTCCAAATCCATTCATATTGGGCCGTCAGATTACGTTCCGTTTCTTAAGGACCAAAAGCAGTGTTTCCTCAAAATCGATTGGGTGGGATTCGGAGGTATTCAAAATGGTCTTGAGCTGCGCTTAACCGTTGAAGACTCACCAAACAGTGCTGGCGTCGCGATCGATGCGATCCGCTGTGCCCAACTTGCAATGGATAAAGGAATCGGCGGAGCTTTAGATGCGGTGTCGTCTTTCTCGATGAAACATCCGACACATCAAGTTTCGGACAGCGAGGCTTGGCAAAACATCTCACGGTGGATCGATCAGGCGGAAAGAGTATGAGCACGATGAGTCAGATGATCTTTGATGATGGAAGAACGCTCATCGAAACCGGCTTACCTCTGAACGCTTCGTCGGTTTCTATCGTCGAGCGAAAAGGCTACGGCCACCCCGATAAACTAGCGGATGACCTCGCAGAAACTCTCTCTCGAACCTACAGTCAATGGACCGAGCGAGAGTGCGGTGCGATCCTTCATCACAACTTCGATAAGCTTGCTTTACTCGGAGGAGCCGCCTCGGTTCAATTCGGCGAAGGACGCTTAACGCGTCCAATCCGAGTGTTGGTCAACGGCCGAGTCTCGCGAAGTTTCGCAGGAAGATCCATACCGGTAGAAGAGCTTTTGGGAAAAGCAACGCTAGGTTTCTTCAGCGGGCGACTTCACGGTATCAACGAAAAGACTGACATCCAAATCGAGTGGAATCTGAGCTCGGAAAGTAGTCCCGGCAAGGTTGATAGCAATATTTCCAAGAACGACGGAGCCCGCCACCGATGGTTTCACCCAATGTCGCTCGACGATCTTAGAGAGCGACGCGAACTTTTAGCCAATGATACTTCAATGGGGAGTGGATTCGCGCCACTGACTCCAACGGAGAAGGCCGTCCATTCGCTCACTGATTTTTTAAGCGACCCTTCGCGACCTGATCGCCCTTTATCGAGAGGTACGGATGTTAAGGTGATGGGAGCCGGGTGGGACCGCTCCATCAGATTGGTCGCGTGTGTTCCCCAAATCGCGCAACACGTTTCCAGCCTGGATGAGTATGTTCACAATCTTAACGCCGCTCGCGTTGAGAGCTTAGAATTTCTCACAAGAACCCTCCCTGATTTTTCATTCGAATTAGTTCTAAATGCTAGAGATCGGCTTAGGGAAAACGAGATCTATTTAACGGCAACGGGATCTTCGATTGAATCAGGAGATGAAGGAGTCGTCGGTCGTGGGAATCGGGTAAACGGATTGATCACCCCTTTACGACCTATGAACATCGAAGGCGCTAACGGCAAGAATCCGGTTTATCATGTCGGAAAACTCTATAACGTTCTTTGCCAGAAAATTGCCCAGCGCCTCCATAATAATTTTGGAGGGCCCGTTCAAATCAATATCGTAAGTCGCACTGGCGGCAAAATCGACGAACCTTGGTTTGTTTCTGTCCAAATGGGTGCTTCAACCAAAGCCTTTGATGAGATTCGAAGAATTTTGGCTGAAGAAATCGAACGCATCCCGGATTTGACGAAAGAGATTGTGCGGTCATCGGGTTGGCTCTCTTGATTAAGGCCTTTAGCCGGAGCCCAGGGTGTCTTTGGGAAATTTGAAATTATCGTGACAGTAGCCTCAAAAACGGCAGCAAGAGACTGGTTAGAGGATAAGAGAGCGGGTTCAAGAGAACGCCGCGAATGCCACTAAACCGTTAAAATCCTTATGCAATGATGGTCATTCGAGTTTGTCTTTGATTAAGGGGATTTTGGCTGGACAGGCACTAGGCTAAGGCACTATACCCTTGATTCCTTTAGCATCCCCATGCACGGAGAGGTGGCCGAGTGGCTGAAGGCGCACGACTCGAAATCGTGTTTACGCTAATACCGTAACGAGAGTTCGAATCTCTCCCTCTCCGCCA
>SYLX01000132.1 GCA_005808505.1 Bdellovibrionales bacterium
CGACTATCTTCCCGCTTATTTCAGCCGAGATGAGAAGAAAAGCCAGGATGATGTCTTCAGAGATGGAATGCTCCAGGGTTACCTCCTTGGGCTGTCCGCGAGACGCAAACCAACTAGCAAAAAGAGAAAACCCAAATCCGCCGGATGGGGAGGAGTCCTTTTCTCCGATTTCGTTTCAACCCACTTAGTCGGTCTGCAGTACCAATTCAAAACCAAGACTGCGCAAGAAAAGACCTTCCGGCAACTCACACTTGGAACTGAAGTTTCGATTAAGCGCGAAACTAAAAATCGCAAAGATCCCTTCGCGTGCGCCGTCTACCTCGGTCGCAAACGCATTGGGTACCTGCCGCGACAGATGGCAGAGCTTCTCGCACCCAAACTTGATAGCGGCGAGGAGTACGCGTTCTACATCTTTGACTTCAACCTGCACTCAATCGGGCGCACGGACGTACCGACCTTGAACTTGCTCGGGATTCACGTTCGACCCTGAGACACCTCGACAAGGGATCTGCGATTGACCTCACCTGACAGGCCTTCCGGCTTTACTAATCTCAGATCCACTACACACACCACAAAGGAAGGTCCAGATGAGATCTATCGGTACGCTTATTGTCTTCATTCAGCTCTGTTCATCGCTCGCAATGGCTCAGGTTGTAGAACCTTCGGTACAGCCGCAGCCACAACCTCTGCCAGCTGCTACGCCACCGCAGGCTCCTGCGCCGGTGCAGGCCGCACCACCTGCGGCTGAGATGAGAGACGACCGCAAGCCGAGAATCTCCATCGGAGTTGGCTACCATACCGGCTCGGAAGCGAAGTTTAATTCAATCACGGTGACGACAGGTACGGCGACGGGTAGTGGCGAGTACAGCTTCAACACCCGCGGAGCTCCCAGCCTTTTCGTAGGTGTTCTCTATGCTCCACGGAATGACTGGGGAGGCTTTGCTGGTGTCTCAGTGGAAGCGAACCGAGAGATCGATAGCGAGCGGATTACGATCAATGGAACATCCATCGCTTCGACCTACTCTGGCTCAAAGCCCTCGATTCAACTCTCGCTTGTGGAAATCAACGCTCTTTATCGCTGGGATAAGATCTATCTTCCGTTCGGCTTCAACTACTCGATTCCGACCTTCAACAAATCACCAGGCGCAACGACCGACGTAACTGTCAGCGGAGCTCTCGGTGGCCAGCTCGGGGTCGGTTTCTTCCTAACGGAGCATATTCACCTCGACGTTTACTCAAAGGTGATGAGCGTTACCGCCTCTCTGAAATCCGGTTCATCGAGCGCTGACCTCAAAAGAGGTCTCTTGCCCGGCGTGCTCTTGCGCGTGGGCTACATCTTTTAAGGTTTCGTTCGGCGTGGACTCAGGCGGGATACCGAAGTGAGACGCAATTCGACTCTCGTTACATAAGGATTCTCCGGACGGAACGGTTAAGAAGTGGCGAGCTAAATAAACCAATTTCTTATATCAACCCGTTTTGACGAAATCCCGATAGGCAGGACGTATGGCGAGAAACGAACAAGTTACGAGAGTCATCACGGTGATCCAGCTGCTCGAGGCAAATCCGCGCGGATTTAGCGTTCGCGAGCTTCACGAGCGGCTGGAGCAATCGGGCATCAGCTGCTCGCCACGAACGATCTACCGAGATCTTGCGGCGATTGAGGCTGCGTACTTTCCCGTTACACGTGAAGGAACGGGAGATGAAGCTCGGTGGAAGCTAAACAGCATCGCCACAGTTACGCCGAGCATCCAATTTTCCTACCGCGAGCTCATGGCACTCTTCATCGCCCGCCATAGTCTTGAATCGATGAAGGGGAGCCCTGTCTTTGATGCGATCGAAAGCTTCTTTCTGCGGATTGAAAAGGTGCTCGGCACTCGCGTGCAAGAAGGCCTGAAAGAATTCGATTCGTATTTGGGATTCAAATCTCGTCCGAGTTGGCAGTCAGGCGTTTCGCAAGAAGTACTCGATACGATTCACCAAGCTTGTGCCGAAGGCCACGTACTGGAGATCGGATACCGATCAGTCTCAGGCGAAAGCAAAGGCGAATACAAAACTCGCAAAGTAGGACCTGAGACTATCTACTTCATAGATTCGGGCGCTTACTTAATCGCGAAGGATCTTCAGTCAGGCGTGTTTAAGACATATTCCCTAGCTCGCGTAAGTTCGGCGGTGCTGCTTGAAGATGTCTACGATCGCCATGGCAAAGCGGCTGACGAGATCATGAAGGATGGCTTCGGTGTCTTCTCACAAGGTGACACCGAAGAAGTCATCATTGAAATCTCTGAGCCGATCGCGAGCTATGTAGCCGAGCGACGTTGGCACGATTCACAAAGCGTTACGCGCAACGCAGGCGGGATCACGCTTCGTATGCAGGTGAAGGTGAATGATGAATTGGTTCGTTGGGTTTTGGGGCTTGGTCCTAGTGTAACAGTTATCAAGTCCGAGCAGTTAAAGCAGTTGATTGGCACTTCAGCAGAAGAAATTTTGCGAAAGTACCGAGCGGGAGCGGCGTAAGAGTCTTTGTACAATGAACGGAGTTCGATCGTGAAAGAGTCTACTTTTCCTGTCGAAGTGATACTTCTTAAGCATGAATCAAGTGGGCACTACTACATCGGTGTTGATCGACACAAGGGCGGAAGCACGATCGAAGTAATATCGACATCAGGTGCGGCGAGTATGATGAGTGAAGGTCTTTTTCAATTTTTGAATACCATCGACATGGCTGATTCGAGCACTTATCCCATCCAACTGACACTTAAACAAATCGAAAAATTAAACTCTATGATCCCCAAGCCAGAGCAGAAGATAGAAGCGACTTCGATGATAGCTGGAGAATCAGATGTCGCGAAAGTTTTGGCCATCGTCAAAAAGCACCAAGACCTAGCTGAGCAGAAAACGAAATCTACTAAAAAGAATAATCGCAGAGAGCGCTTTGGGCATCGCATGCAGATGCATTGGAAGTGGCGCTGTTGGTGGGACAAAACATCTTAAGGTCGCGACGTCAATTCGAGCATTATCTAATAGTAAATAGCCACGGTTAGAACATAGGAAGACTCTCAATGC
>SYLX01000133.1 GCA_005808505.1 Bdellovibrionales bacterium
GAAGCCAGCCGAAGCAATTTCGGGCTCAACGAAGATAACGGAAGGTACCGTCTTCGCATCGTAAACGCGATTTTGCCCCGCGATGATCTCGGCCACCAAAACTCCTTCGTGAGAAGCTTTGTGCGCCAGCATCGGTTGGCAAGCAATGTCGCCGATCGCGAAGATGTGCGGGAGGTTCGTGCGTCGTTGAGCATTTACCTTCACGAAGCCACGCTCATCGATTTGCAGACCAATGCCTTTGAGATTGGCTTGATCCGAGTTCGGCTTACGACCAACCGTCACGATGACTTTATCAGCTTTGATCTTCTGCTCTTTGCCGCCAACTTCAACGGTGACTTCGACGCCTTTGCCCGACTTCGTCCAGCTCTTCGCTTTCGCTTCGAGGAGGAATTCGACGCCGTTCTTCTTCAAGCGACGTTGCACCACCTGAACGCATTCAGGATCCGCAAGGCCAACGAGAAGACCCTTCATCGCTTCAACAACGGTCACTTTTGCGCCGAAGTTGCGGAGCACGCCACCGATTTCTAGCCCGATGTAACCACCACCGATAACGACGACACTTTCAGGAACTTCCGACATCGCGAGAGCGCCCGTCGACGAGCAGATCAACTGCTCATCGTACTTGAAACCAGGAATCTCGATGGGGCGCGAGCCCGTCGCGATGATGAAGTTCTTTGCTGTAACAGACTCAGTGCCCGTCTTTGTTTTAACCGTAATCTCGTTTGCCGTTTTGAAGTTCGCTTCGCCGCGAATGATCGTGACGCCGTTGCCTTTCAAAAGCTGCTCAACTCCGCCTGCCATGCGGTCGCAAACGCTTTGCTTCCACTTTTGCGTCTGCGCCATATCGTGCGAAACACCTTTTACGGTGAAGCCCATGTCAGGTGCTTGGTGCTGAACGCGGTGAAGAAAGTGCCCCGCCGAAATCAACGCCTTCGACGGAATACAACCGACGTTCAAACAAACGCCGCCCATGAACTCGCGCTCAATAACAGCGGTCTTTTTTCCGAGCTGAGCCGAGCGGATCGCCGCGACGTAACCGCCAGGACCCGCACCAACAACTACTACATCGAAATTTTGAGCCATTTCTAAAAATTCCTCTTACATCATGTCGAGCATCAAAACGCCCGGGTTCTCGAGGCGGGCGATGAACGCCTGCAGGAAGCGAACGGCAATCGCGCCGTCGATCAAACGGTGATCCGCCGTGATCGTGAAGTTCATCGACTTGATCACGTCGATCTCGATCGATCCGTCAGCGCCGCGTTTTACGACGGGCTTCTCTTGGATCTTGTACATACCGAGGATCGCGACTTCCGGATGGTTGATGATCGGAGTCGCGAAGGTTCCGCCGAATGATCCAATGTTGGTGATCGTCGTCGTTGCACCCTTCATCTCTTCGAGGGCGAGTTTACCGTCGCGCGCTTTTTTGCCGAGTTCGTTGATCTCTTTGGAGAGCTGCACGATCGTTTTCTGATCGGCATTCTTGATCACGGGAACAACGAGTCCGTTCGGAGTGTCAGCCGCGAAGCCGATGTTGAAGTACTTCTTGTAAACGACTTCTTGTTTCTCGTCGTCGATCGAAGCGTTGAACATCGGGAACTCGCGAATCGTCGCGATCATCGCCTTCATCACAAACGGCAAGTAAGTGATTTTCACGCCGAGCTTTTCGCCCTGAACTTTGAGCTCTTCGCGCATCTTCACGAGCGCCGTCACGTTGCACTCATCGGCAATCGTGATGTGCGGGATGATTTGCTTATAGAGCTGCATGGTCTCGGCGATCTTCTTGCGAATACCACGGAGAGGTACGCGTTCTTCCTGAGCTCCTGCGGGACCTTGGTAAGCCACGCGCGGAATTCCGGGTGATTGGTAAGTAGGAGCACCAGCAGCCGTTGCGCCTGCGCCACCGGAGTGAAGAACGTCATCACGAGTCACGCGACCCGCTACACCGGAACCTTTGAGATTGTTGATATCAACGCCCATCTCCCGAGCGAGACGACGTGTTGCAGGTGTCGCGAGAGTTTTCGCATCTGCTGGCGGCGGGTAGATATCCATGCCGTTCGCTGCTGCAGGTGCTGCGGGCTTCGCCGCGCCAGGAGCTGCGTGCGTAACCGTCGCTGCTTGCATCGCGGGAGCCGGTGCCGAAGCAGCAGGCTTCGCCGCTGCAGGAGCAGGAGCCGGTGCGGGCGCCGCTTTCGCCGGAGCGGGAGCAGGAGCTGCTGCTTGCGCGCCAGCACCTTCTGTGTCGATGATCAGCATGACGTTGCCGACTTCGACAACTTCGCCTTCTTTAGCTTTGAGTTCTTTAACAACGCCAGCAGAGGGACTCGGCACTTCGACGGTAGCTTTATCCGTCATCATCTCGGCGACCGCTTGGTCCGCTTCGATCTTATCGCCGGGCTTTACGAGCCATTTAACGAGTTCGCCTTCGGTAACGCCTTCGCCGAGCTCTGGCAGTTGGATGTTCTTCGTAGCCATCCGAAAATCCCCCTTATGAGATTGGGCATGAGCAGTTGGGTTGCGTGGCTCAGGCAAAACTTTGATGACCCCGAGCACGACAAAACAGACTGAATCCGCTGATATTACGCAGTTAGACTTAAAAAGCTAGGAATGACTCGGGTTTCCAAGCGTCATTCCTAGAGCGAAGACTTCAGATTTCGCCTCGCGAAACCTGTCGGCCGCAGGCCTTACTCACCTTGAGCAGCTAAGCGCTGGCGTTCAACCATGCCCTTCATGAAAAACTCACCCGCGCGGTACGAGCTGCGCACCAAGGGACCACTGGCCACGTACAAGAAGCCCATGCTTTCCGAAACTTTTTGCCACTCGGCGAACTCTTCCGGAGTTACGAAACTTTCGACTTTGAGATGACGCTTCGTGGGCTGGAGATATTGGCCAAAAGTAACGACGTCACAGCCTACCGCTCGCAGATCGCGCAGAGCTTGGAGGACTTCCTCTTTCTCCTCGCCAAGACCGAGCATGATCGACGATTTGGTGTAACGAGTGGGATCCATCTCTTTCACCATCTCGAGAACGCGCAAGCTCTGACGATAAGTCGCCCGCGGATCGCGAACTCGCTTCGTTAAGCGCTCAACCGTTTCGATGTTGTGAGCAAAGACATCGGGCTTCGCGCGCACGATGCGTTCGACAAGCTCCGACTGCCCGCGGAAGTCGGGAGTCAGGACTTCAACGATAAGCTTCGGATCATTTTTCTTTAGGACTTCGATCGTGCGACCAAAGTGATCAGCACCTTGATCCGGAAGATCGTCGCGATCCACGCTCGTGAGAACAACGTACTCAAGACCCATCTGCGCGATGGCCCAGCCGATTTTATCAGGTTCTTCGTTATCGATCTTGCCCTTGGGATTTCCCGTTTTCACATTACAGAATCGGCAACCGCGCGTGCAGACTTCGCCCATCAACATAAACGTTGCGGTACCGCCACCCCAGCACTCACCGATGTTTGGGCAACGAGCTTCTTGGCAAACGGTTGCGAGCTTTAGCTCAGACGCCATCTCGCGGATACGGAGATAGTTTTCACCCGCAGGCGCTTTGACTTTTAACCACGTCGGCTTGGCGATTCTCTCGGCTGCAGGCTTCACCGCCGCACCTTGTGCAGGTTGAGCCGTTGAAGTTTCAGGATTGGCCACAGTGCCAGTTTCGTTTAACGACATTTTTGATCCTCGGGGTTGCTAAACCTTTTAGTCCTCCCGAGTGGTGAAATCAATAGCAGGCCGACGGAGAAGTAAGACCACCAAAACGAAAAAAGGGAGCCGACTGGCTCCCTTTTTCTAAACTCTTCGATCAGAAATACTTAATTACTTCTGGTTCTTATTTCTGGCCGAGGTGTTTGTTGATGATCGCTTTGAACTCGTCGATCGGGTAAGCGCCCTTGAGCGATACGCCGTTTACGAGGTAACCAGGTGTTCCGCTGAAGCCGAATTTTTCAGCTTCTGCACGGTCAGCGTCGATGCGTTTTTTCACTTCTTCGCCTTCCATGTCTTTTTTCGCTTTAGCTACGTTTGCGCCGACTTTCTTCGCCGCTTCTTCGATGAACTTCTCGCCGCCCGAGTTGAGTTCGTCTTGGCCTTCGAAGATCGCGTGCTTGAACTTGCCAGCCTTCTCGATGTCTTGGAGTGCAATCGCCTCGTACATCTTCGAAGCCGGGAGAGCCATCGGGTGGATGCGCTCGATCGGGAAGTTCTTGAAAACGACTTTTACTTTGCCAGGGTACTCTTTGAGAACCGCAGTCATCGTAGCAGCGCCACGACGGCAGAAGGGACATTGGAAGTCCGAGTACTCAACGATCGTAACGGGAGCATCTTTTGTTCCTTCGAACGCGCGATTGTCGGCGATCTCAGGCTTCTTCGGGTTCTTGTACTCTTCCTCGCGAGCTTTCGTTTCTTCTTCTTGGTAACGAGCTTCTTCTTGAGCGCGAGCTTTTTGAGCGGCTTCGTTCACGACCTCGAGGAATTTTTTAGGATCCTTCTGGATCACTTTGTAGAGAATGTCAGGATTGTCTTCCATGACTTTTTGGATTTGCGGAGCCGACGGAGCGCAGCTCGACAAAGTCAGGCCAGCGATTGCCAGCAACATTGTGCTAAGCGCTTGGATGCGAGTTTTCAAAGGAGAATCCTCCAGTTAAAGGTCGTGATAGTAATGCGAACAGGTTGATAGTCTTACATATTCCGGAAAAGCCAAGAAGAAAAAAGAGCGCGTTTCTCAACAGGAAGGCCCTTCCTGACACTTCCTAACGATGCGCACACCGCAGCGTCTGCGGTGAAAACGGAAAGGCGCGCCGCGCAGTCCGCGATCTAGACCGAAACTGGCCCTAGTGCCTTCGGCGTCAGCGTTAAACTCAGCATATGGAAAAACTCGCACGCCCGAATCAGCTCGTTCTTCCTCTTCTTATTGCGCTTTGTCTTGCGCCCGCAACAGGCTGGACGAAGGTCGAATATGACTCCAACCAATTGATGATGAAAAACTCGGATCAGATCTCCGAGATGATCCGTCGCAAAATCAAGAAGGCGCAAGAGATTCAAGCTAAGCAAGAAGAACCTGAAGACGGCAGCTTTCTCGCGGAGCCGGGCGCGATCGAAGAACTAAAAGACGCCATGCGGATCGTGCTGACTCGACCCGATCAAGATGGCACCCGCTCCAACGCTTTTTCACGCGTGCGTCGCGAACTCCAAGATCTGAATTCGCTCGATAACGTTTTGCTCGACATCATGAAAGAAGGCGTGAACGCCCTTCAATCAAAAGACTCGCCCGCCCGTCGTCAGCTCACTTACATCGTCGTCCTTGAGAATTTGATGGCGGAAGTTCGTCCCGAGATGAAAGCGAACGCAACCTTTAAACGCATCATCGAAGAGATCCGCGATGCTGATTTGAAGGTGAGCAACAAGATCAAAAGCGAAGCCCTGATCCGCTCGATGTCGAAGCCCGTTTCTCCTTCGGAAACCGCGGCGAAGATTATCCCGAAAGAAAAAAAGTAAGACCTTCGACTAGCCTCGTGACCGCATTCCTCGTCTCAAGAATGCGACATTGTCCACCGATGAGATTCCTCGGAGCGAGCACGAAGCTCGATTGCCTCAGGGGGATCCTTGTTCCTGGCGTTGCAAAAACAAATGATGTTTTGGACGGCGATCCTCGTCGTTGCCGTGGGCGCCATTGCCACGCAACTCATGCTTGAGCCGCCGCCCGGAATGAAGTCCGCCAAATCCGTGAAGAGCGCACGCCGTGGTCCGCCCCAAGTTCTCGCCAAAGGTCGAGGTCCTGCCGCCGTTAGCGAAGCGAAAGTGAGTGCGCAAGTCGTCGATGATCGCGCGGATCTGCAAGCTGTCGATCTCACGCTCGCGTGCAAAGGGGCGCAGACAACAAGCTTCGTGAAAGGCGTCGCGCAAGTGCGACTCAGCGGCGAAGCTTGTCAGTCAAAACGCGAGATCGCGTCGACCGAAGTCCGCAACGAAGCGAATGGATTCTCGGCAACCGTCTTCCCGACCGGTGAGCGAAGTTTCACCACTGATTACATGACGCTCGCGCACGGGATGAATCGCATTCGCATCCTGCACGTCTTCAAGGCCGGTGGCCGTGAAGAGCGTGAGTACATGATCGATCGTCTTTCAAATTAGAATATATAAGACAAGCCCGCTAAGTAGCGCGACTCGCGACGAGTCTTTCCGCCTTCTTTCGTGAAGGTCGAGGTTGAAAGAGAAGTTCCAAGCACGGGGCTCAGCGCCTTCTTTCCAACGAACGAAATGATTCCGTCGCCGGTGGCCCAGTGACCTTCAACTTCCACCGTCGGTGTGATCGCGCGGCCAAGTGAGATGATCGTGTCTTGGACCGGAGCTGGACCAAAGACCCCAGGGTCCATCTGCAAACGCACGCGTGACGTCGATAAATAAGGATTGATGACCTTCATATCGAACGTGTTACCCGCGATCGAGTACTGCATATCAAAGCGGAATTGTTGAATCTCGACCTTGAACTCCTTAAGGCGTTCTTTCGCTTCCCAAGCTGGCTTCAGCTTTGGATCGTTCTGCGCGTAATTATCGATGTGGTATTCAAGCAAACGTCGAGTTACGAAGTCGGCGTAACTCTTCTTCTCGTTGTTCATCTCCTCCGGAGTGCCTTTGAATCCATATAAATCTTGGTAGTAGGTGAAGCGGTTCGGTGAGTTATAGACACGTTCGACTTCGGTCCTGCCGAACTTTTCTTCGTACCGCTCTCGGAATTCTTTTACTAACTTATCATTGAAGATGCGTTCGTTCAGATTGGGACCGAGAGGCGCCGGCGGCTGGATCACAACCAAGTCGACGTAGCTGGCTTCGCGTTCTTTTTCCGTCGAGTTCAAGTAACCGGAGTGCGGTGCATAGTCGCGCTTAGCCCAAGCTTGTGTCGGGAGAGCCAACGACAGAGCAGCAAAAACAAAGGCGGCTCCAAAAATAGCGCCCTCGAAAAGGGCAAAACGAACGGCCCTTTTTCCTTGAAGGAACTGATTTTGAACTCGACTCTGACTACGATGCTGGCGCATGAGCTTCAATACTCCACCGGTTTCCCGTACAACCTCTCTAAAAGGTGCAATCCGCAGTCCGGATTTCGCCTCCTGGGAGGCGACCTAAATCTACAGAATCACGACAGGTTTTGCGAGAGTCCCGAAGGTTTCTGCCTACGGTTTCGACAAAACGACAAGTTTCGTCCGCAGCCTTCATCATTTCCGTCGTCACTTCCGCAATTTAACGACAAGATAGGACCCATCAGCCAATGAGCACATCCGCAGAAAAGCATCTAGGAGCCATCCAAGGGGCACCCATGCAGCAAGACCTACTGAAAAACAAAAGTGATATCCATCTCAGCCGTAAGCTTTGGCACTGCTTAGGGATCTGCTTGATGGCAGCGGTCTATCACTTCCTCGGATCCCGTATCTCCTGGATCTTGGTCTTGAGCATCTCGGCTGTGATTATTCCTGTGGATATCCTTCGTCAAAGACACAACGGCTTGAATAAGCTGGCCCTACGTGTGTTCGGGCCGCTCATGCGACGCCATGAGTCACAAGCTCTCTCCGGAATGACGTACCTGTTCCTGGGTTGCATGTTCCTTCTGGTCCTGAACCAGAAACACCTTGTCACGCTGACGCTTCTCTTCCTTGCGTTTGGCGACCCCATCGCGAGCTTCTTCGGAATTCGCTTTGGCAAAGACAAAATCCTCGCCAACAAGACGCTTCAAGGAACGGTTGCGGCATTCGTAACTTGCACGGTTCTTTCCGCGATCTACTACTATTTCAATAACTTGATGACCGAGCGCCTGCTCATCGTCGCGCCTATTTCGGGTTTGATCGGCGCTCTTGCCGAGCTCATCCCGATTGGAAAGCTAGACGACAACTTTACTTTCCCCGTGGTCAGCTCCCTCCTCCTGTGGGTGCTTTTTAAGGTTTATGGAGGATTTGGGATATGATAGACCCGCGTCATCCAGACCAGAACCGCGATTCTAAATTTCAAGGACTCAAAAGGATGCTGATGAACGATTCAGATCGTCGCCCCGAAAACGGAAGCGCCTACGCCGGACCCGATCGTCGCGGTCGCAGATTACGCCGCCTGCGCATGCGCCCCGGAATGCATATCTACGTTCTCCCGAACTTGATCACGACGATGAATATGTTCTCGGGATTCTTCGCGATCGTGCAAGCCATCAAGGGCGAGTACCTCTTCGCGGCATACGCGATCGTCGCTGGTGCGATCTTCGACCAGCTTGACGGCCGTGTGGCTCGCTTGACTCGGTCGATGAGTAAGTTCGGCGCGGAGTACGACTCTCTCTGCGACTTGATCACGTTCGGTCTAGCGCCCTCAATCATGTTGTTCTTGTGGTCGCTCCAGCCTTTCGGCCGGATCGGTTGGCTCGTGTCGTTCCTCTTCACGGCTTGCGGTGCGCTTCGTTTGGCTCGCTTCAACGTTCAAGCAGGAATCGTCGAGAAAGCTTACTTCCAAGGTCTCCCGATTCCGATGGCCGCCGGTATCGTGGCGAGTGCTGTTTTGGCCTTCCAACACATGGGTTGGGATCCGCAGGGAAGCTACATTCTTCTCGCGATGACGGTTCTTCTCTCGTTCGTCATGGTCAGCACGTTCCGTTACCGCAGCTTCAAAGACATCGATCTGAAGCAGCGCTTGCCTTTCCGCTATCTCATCATCGGTGTGGCGGCGATCGCGTTCATCGCGTGGGAACCAGAGCTCATGCTCTTCGTCTTGTTCATGGCTTACGCGGTGCTCGGAGCCGTTGCGGGTGTTCTCGGTTGGGGCAAACAACCGAAGTACGCCGCGGCAGGACCTATTCTTGCTGATCAAGGTGATGACTTACACGAAGAAGTCAGCGATGACGATGTCGAAGGCTTCGACGAGGCTGACGATCTAAAGTCAGACGCAAAGTTGGGGCCTAAGCAGTAAGCCCAACTTTATTAGCGAGCGCCCGCCTAGCGGGCTGTAAGTCAGATGAAAAAAATCAATCTTGGTGTGGTCGGCGCTACCGGCGTCGTTGGTGAAACGTTCCTCCAACTCATCGAAGAGCGGGAATTCCCCGCCGGTGAGATCCGGCTCTTCGCGAGCGAAGCCTCCCAAGGCAAAACGCGAAACTGCCAAGGCCAAGATATCGCGATCCAGACTTTGAGCGAGGGCTGTTTCGACGGCCTCGATCTTGTCTTCTTCTCCAGCGGTGACGACATCAGCAAAGAATGGGCGCCAAAAGCGATGGCCGCAGGCGCCATCGCGGTCGACAACTCGGCCGCCTTCCGCATGGACGAAAGATTTCCGCTCGTCGTTCCCGAAGTAAACGGCGACCTTCTCCCGAAACCAGGCAACGCCACGATTATCGCAAACCCTAACTGCTCAACGATCCAACTCGTCGTTGCGCTCGCTCCACTTGCTAAAAAGTACGGACTCAAAGGTGTTCGCGTTGCGAGCTACCAATCGGTCAGCGGCGCTGGTCGCAACGGTATTGAAGAGCTTCTCACCTCGACGAGAGTCGCGCTCGAAGGCGAAGACATCACGAAGAGCGAAACGTTCCCCGCTCCGATTCCTTTCAACTCGATTCCGCAGATCGGTCGCTTTGACGATGCAGGCTTCTGCACGGAAGAAGTGAAGATCATGAAAGAGACGTCGAAAATTCTGCGTCTTCCGAATCTTCCCGTCTCGGCTTTCACCGTGCGTGTTCCTACCCTCAACAGTCACGCAGAAGCTGTTTGGGCGACGCTTGAAAAACCAGACCTTTCGGTTGCCGATGTCACCAACACGTTGAAGTCAGCACCTGGAGTCGAAGTCACCGCACCGAACGAAAGTCCCGGATACCCCACGCAAAAGTTCGCATCTGGACGCGACCCGGTCTACGTCGGTCGCATTCATCGTGATCTCTTCGATAAGAATACGTGGCTCATGTGGGTCGTGGCCGACAATCTTCGCAAAGGCGCAGCCCTCAACGGCATCCAGATCGCCGAGCATATTTTTGACTTAAAATAAGCGGCGTGTTGCAATTGAAACCATGCCCAAAGCCACAGCCAGACTTCAGTTTCCGCTAGGCCTGCTCGCGATTTGTTCAACACTCGCCTTCGCGACGATTGCTCGCGCGCAGACGCCGACGCCCGCCCAGGGAATGCGAGTCACGTCCGTGTCCAACGCATCAGGCTTTGATGATTTGACGACACCGATGATCATCTACGGCGGCATCGCGGGCGGAGTACCAAACGCGGTTGACCCGACGACGGGCCTTGGCAACAACTGCGCTGGGCAAACAACTCTCGTCCCTTGCAATGAGCGAAAAATTCTCGGAACGACGAATCTCACGATCAGTTTCGTAACGGGATCAAAAGCAGGCCGCCCGGAACTGTGGAGAATTCCGACAACGGGCACAAAAGTAAGAATCCCGCCCCTCGTTGATCCAGGAACCGTCGCCGCAAACAGCACCGCGACCATTACCGTTAGCTGGTCGACGATCTGTACAACTATCCGAGACGAAACAAATCAAACTCTAGACGGAAACTGCGATACAGCAGTGCCGAATACCTTCACGAAGATTGCCGATACGCTGAAACTCGGAATCGATGGCACCGCAGTTCCGAATCAATCAATCGAAGACGCCGAAGACGAAAAAATCGACGTGCAAATTGTCGTGGCGAATCTGCCACCAAACAACGGTGCTTTATCCACTGTCCTCAATTGTGATTCAGGCAACACCGAAGGCATTTGCGGCTTCAACGTGCGCGCAGGTGATGAAAAGGTTGCCATTTCCGATCTACGCGGTGAACCCGGCTTTCCCAACGGAACGATCATCCCCTACCGTCAACTTCGCGTCTTCTGGGCCGAAGGCACGAGAAATCCGCAAGGTCTCACTCCCGCAAATGCAAGCGGCTCACGCGATCTCGAGATCTCGCGCCCTGGCGCAGTCGCCGGCGGAGAAATTTCCGTTACTCCTCAACGCATCGATGGATTTAAAAACGATATCGAGTATGCCTTCAAAGTCGCAACGGTAGATGCGGCCGGCAACATCGGAAACTTCACTGACGACGCTGTGTCCGCCGACGTAAACCTACAGTGCGAAGGCTTCGATCTTCGCCCCGAAGGGTGTCATTCCGCGATGCCAGGCGAAGTCGTCGGCGTTCTCTCGGAACCCATGAACTGCTTCGTCGCGACAGCAGCTTACGGCTCGCCGATCGCAAAGCAGGTCAACGTTCTCCGCACCTTCCGCGACCGAGTTCTCATTCCCTCTAAGTGGGGCGTCAAGTTCGTCAGCTGGTACTACAAGACAAGCCCCAAGTACGCTCGCTACATCGCCGACAGCGAAACATTGCGCGCCGTAAGTCGCGTGCTTCTTCTTCCACTCCTTCTCTACGCTTGGTTGAGCCTTCAGATCGGCGCGATCGCAGCTCTCATCGTGATGACAACTCTCTGTGTGGTGCCTTACGGAATCATGCGCGCCCTTCGTCCCAAAGATGAAGGGAGCGTGCGTGCGTAAATCCACGTCGTTACTCGTAGCGCTTCTAGCCGTCTCGGCTCTCGCAACAAAGTCGAGCGCACAGCTCGACTCCCTAGCGCAAGAGGAGCTCAGCTCGCAAGAATTGCCGGCGCAGGAGCTTCCGGCTCAAGAGCTGCCGCCGCAGTCGGCACCTCCGCAGGAAATATTGCCACCATCAGAGATTCCGCTCGAGCCGCAGGAGCTGCCTCCGCAAGAAGTCAAACAAGAGATTTCCGAAGAAGCTCCACCTGCTCCAGAACCTCCGTATCCAGGTTCTGAAGAAGGAAACTTCGCGGCCGATCCATCTATGGTCCAAGAAGAAACTCGCGAGCCTGCGCTCGAGCGCCCTCAACGAATCGACGAAGAAGGCATCTATCACTACAGCACGAAGATCGAAACGCCCACGGTAGCGAACCCGCATGGCCTCCAGAAGCCACTAGCGGCGGACAAAGGCGGAAACTTTCTTTACGACTCTCGTCCGCAAATTCCGCCGTATAACAACAGTCACAACCTCGAAAAACCCGTGCAGATTCTAGCGAGCGGCGAAACCTACTATAAAACCGATGTTTCCCCCACGCGCGCTTCGATGTCGTTCCGCGCCGGTATCATCACGAAGCCCGAAATCATCAATCCTGATAACGGCAACTCCTTTGAAGATGTCTACGGCAGCTCGGTCTATCCGATGATCAACGTCGATTACGAATGGCGCCTCACTTCAAGCATCGGGCGCCTTGGTTTGAAAGTTGGTTCCGGCATCATGGTCGCCAGCGGAAAAGGAAAGTTCAAAAACGCGAGCCGCGCCAACGAAGTTCCGGAAGAAAGCTTTACCTTCGCGCTGTTCCCGAATCAGGTCGCGTTGAACTATAAATTTCAATACTCCGACACTCAGCTCATCGTTCCTTACGTCGAAGGTGGCGGCGGTTATTTCACGTTCGCCGAGATTCGGGACGATGGGAAAAAGCCTAAATTCGGAGCCGCACCCGTTGCGATCGGTGCGGGTGGCATCGCCGTTTTGATGGATCGCTTCGATCCGAAAGCCATTCGTCAGCTTGACGCCGACTACGGCATCAACCATATCTGGCTCACGGCCGAGGCACGCGGGATTTTCGGACTCCACAACACGCTCGACTTCACCTCCCAGTCGTTCAACCTCGGTTTCATCGCGGACTTCTGAAGCTCTCTTCAAAAGACGCCGAACCCAAGGATCTGAAATTAAAATGTCTGATCAAGAAAACGACCCTACGCCGGAAACTTCTGGCGAGGTCGCTGCGTCTGACGAAATCTCCGCAGAAAACTCTTCAGAGACGTCGCCCGACACCTCAAAACGCGCGAAGTACCGTCACTGTGCTCCCGACCATTACCGCGTGCGGATTCACGTATCGTATGACGGAACCGACTTCGCCGGCTGGCAGCGCCAAACGGTTCTCAGTTCGGTCCAAGGAACCCTCGAAGCTGCCGTCAGCCGAATTTACGCAAAACCAATTTATGTTTTGGGCGCAAGTCGTACGGATGCTGGAGTTCACGCCCACCAACAAGTGGCCCACTTCGATGCGCCCCGGGACCCATCCCTGTTCGATCTTCGGTACGCCATTCAGTGTCTGACGCCGGACAGCGTCGTCATTAAGGAGCTCTTCCAAGCGCCCCATGATTTTCATTCCATCGCGTGCGTCACGGACAAGATTTACAAATACCGGGTGATCAATCGCCGGGTCCCGAGCGCGCTTCGCAATCGTTATACTTACTGGGTTCGCTTCCCGCTGAGCTTGGACTACTTGAATGAAGCCGCCCAATATCTTGTGGGAAAACAAGACTTTAAAAGCTTTCAGAGCGCCGGAACTCCGGTGCAAACGACGGTTCGCCACCTCACCCAAGCCCGCTGGGATCAGCTGGATGAAGATACAATTGAGTTTACGGTCCAGGGCGATGGGTTCCTCAAACAGATGGTCCGTAACATCGTGGGGACCTTGATCGACATGAATAAGGACGGCGTCCCCCCGGATCGGGTGAAAACCTTGCTCGAAGCCAAAGACCGGCGACTGGCTGGTCCGACGGCTCCACCCCAGGGACTCTTTCTTTACAAGGTCAATTACCCCGAAGCCGTTGACATTAAGTGCCGTAAGCTTTAGAACCTTTTACTCTGTTTAGTGACAAACCCATCTCTTCGGGCGCGGCGAACCCACCCTCCCGGAAATTAAGTCTTGAGCTTCATGAGCCAGAGCCTTAAACGGATGCAGATTCACGACGACAGGCAAGCTTGTGAGTGTCGGCGGATTCCTAAATCGATAAGGTCCGCATCGAAATTTTGTGATCGGTAATTTGTTTGGAGCGCAAATGAGAACCTATAACGCTGCTACTGGTGAAATTGAGAGAAAATGGTGGGTCGTAGACGCTGCCGGAAAAAACCTCGGCCGTCTGGCTACTGAGATCGCGCAAGTGATCCGCGGCAAACATAAACCGCAATTCACTCCCAACCAGGACACTGGTGACTTCGTTATCGTCGTTAACGCCGACAAAGTCGTCACAACTGGCAACAAATCAGTTGAGAAGCATTACTACCGTCACTCGCGTTTCTTCGGCTCTCTCAAGTCGCGCAACTTCGTTGAGCAAATGGAACACGATCCTGCGTTCATTCTCGAGGACGCCGTAAAAGGCATGCTCCCCAAGAACAAACTTTCGAAGACTCTCATCACCAAGTTGAAGGCTTACAAAGGACCGAACCACCCGCATTCGGCTCAGCGTCCTGAAGCTCTCAACCTCAAATACTTGAAACAGTAATTCGATTCGGAGAATTGGCTAAATGGCTGCACAAAAATTCTTTTACGCAACTGGCAGAAGAAAAACGAGCGCTGCTCGCGTGTTCCTGAAACCCGGCAGTGGCAAACTCACGATCAACGGAAAGCCTGCTGACAACTACCTCAGCAAGCCTACTTCCAAAATGGTCATCGTGCAGCCCTTCTCGATCGTTTCTCAGCAAGGCAAGTTCGACGCTTACATCACCGTTGCTGGTGGTGGTGAGTCCGGACAAGCCGGCGCAATCCGCCACGGCATCTCGCGCGCACTCGTTGCCTTCGACGAAGCTAACCGCGGCGCTCTGAAAAAAGCCGGCTTCCTCACTCGTGACCCGCGTATGGTTGAACGTAAGAAGTACGGTAAAGCTGGTGCACGTCGCCGCTTCCAGTACTCGAAGCGTTAATCTTCGATTTTCCATCAACGTGGAAAACGAAAAAAGGCTCGCCGAAAGGCGGGCCTTTTTTATTTTGGGCATCGATTTCCGGAGAGAGCTTACTTACAGATCGCGTTTAAGCGAAGTTCTTGGATCTTGTTGATCGCCTGCTCTTGATCGTAATAACCCCAGTGCTGGTCACCGACGTAAACGTCGAAAGCACCACCGAAGAAACTCTTTTGAACAGCACATTTCGGAAGAGCGGCGTTCGGGTCCGTGGGCGGCTTGATATCGATCTTCTTCTCGGCCTCGCACGTGACCTTCATGGCATCACCGGCTTTGATCTCGATCGATTGGCCAGATTTGATCTTCACCTCAGAAGCCTGAGCCATCGCTTGAACTGTAAACAGAGTCGACAGGGCGACAAAAAGCGCGGTCTTAACCATGGTAAAACTCCTTAAAACGGGCGGCGACTGCCGCTCATCCATTCACTAGGAGTAATTGCAAGGCGATGGCCAATCCCTAAGGCGCCTGAGACCTTAGCCAGGATTCGTTGATTTCGACAGGCGCTCTATAGAGGACTTCCGGATGACTCCGATCCTCGATAATTTTGCCGTTCAGTAGATCGAAGACACGTTGTTCGGGCTCACCCGTCGGATCTTGGTAAGCAATCACGATTGAACCCGTAGCCATTGCGGCCGGCAAACCCACTTCCATCGGCTTATTGAAGCCTAGGGCTTTAACGACTTCAACGGCACGAGCGCCGGTGAAAGCTCGAGTCAGTTTCGTTGCAGGCTTTAGAGGATTCGGGACGACCGTAATTTCGATGGCGAGAACTTGTTCAGGCCTGATGTTATCGAACGTTCCGCCCGTTTCTTTAACGACGAGGACAGGTTCAGGAACTGGCTGCCCGCTGCTTGTGTCGCCCCCGCACCCACTCAATGAAACCAAGGTTGCGATCGTCAAACAAACTAAGCCAGACGTAAAGCGCTTCACGGAAGTCCTCCTTCGTAAGCGCCTCTACGCTCGCTAGAATGAGGCCGGGTGTAAATACTGATTTTGTTTATTTTTAACCAAGTCGTGGAGAGCGGCTTCAACTGAATCCCGCTCCGAGACCGAAAGAGCCTTATATCCTCTAGGATAAGGCCATCCGTAACCCCACCGGAAAGGTGTCGGATAAAATGGCCGCCCGCCTGCACGGACCGCCCAGTACATGATCTTTGCTTCAAGGCGAGCGCCGGTATCGGCTACGCAACGGAGAAACTCGCGATCCGCCTGCTTGCGGTCGTCGCGCGTTCCCCCTACCCAATACTGCAAATCGTGTTCGTAGCAGCAATGTGCCCACTGCGAAGGATCCCGCTGGGTGCCTTCGCGATAGGATGTGCAACCGTCGGTCGAAAAGGGTCGGATCTCGGCAGCACTTGCCGGGAGGAAATCGAACGCAATAAATAAAACGAAGAGAGCCCCAGAGGCCTTAATCATGCCCCTTAGGTAAACCAGACTTCTCTACCCTCTTAAAGGGGAAGCTTAGGCCCAGGGAAATCTTACTTCCCGCGTGGCCCTCATCTCTCATTACTTCGATCTACAGGTGAAGCGTGCCTGGCCGTAACGAGGATGTTCTTTCGAGTTACTTACCTTCGTGTAATCGAGCTCATCAGCGCTGACTTCGGGAAGACGCTCGGGATCGCCTTTACACTCTTCGGAGACTGCTTTCATCAACGATTCGAAAATGCGCAACCAACGATCTTGCGCTTTCATATCCGCGATCGTTCCCGTGTAGGGCAACTTCACGGGACGAACTTCAACGAGCTTCTGGCCCGAGCCGTTGGCATCCGTCGCGACAGACTTTTCGAATGCAAAACCATCTAGCCAGAACTGCTCTTTGCGCGAGACCTCGAACTTAGGTCCAGTCGTTTGACAGCCGACCATAATCAAAGAAATCAAAGACAGTAATCCAAACTGAACCCACGCAAGTTTCATCGCTCTTCCTCCGCGAGGTTGATCCTCAAATATTTTTTCTTCTGGCTCAACTTTCTTTTCATGATGTCTTCAGCACGATTGAGCCTCGGCTCTTTTGCGCGACGAACTGTCAGAAAAATAGACACACCGATACGCCTTAATTTCCGCTCGTGAGGCACTGGGGTTGCTTAGTCTTTTCTATGATGAAGCGGAGGGCCTGATCATGAATCTGAAATGGCGCAATCTTTTGGTGATGGCACTTTCCGTTGCGGCTTTTAGCTCTGCGGCCGAAGCTCAGCGCTGTCAGAAACGCTTGGTCGTGCAAACGCTCAAGAAAGTGAACGGGGAAGTTCGCGTTCCGTTCAAACGCGCGTGTGACCCCCAAGCGTACGACGAAAAGATGATCGCGCTCGGCGAGCTCGATCGCCAGCTCGAGAAACACTTCTACGAATGTCCCGATCAAGGCGCGCGCATCAACGCGGCCGCGGACAAAATTCAATTCTACTTTCAAGGCATGTTAGAGCGACGCGCTCAATGTGGGGAGTGAGGCTTCACTCCCGC
>SYLX01000134.1 GCA_005808505.1 Bdellovibrionales bacterium
ATTCCGTTCCACGTACCCGCCCTCCGCGAGCGCGATGGAGATATCCCTTCGCTGATCACTCACTTCAGCGAACAGTTCGCGCGCGAAGGCGGTTACCGTTACAAAGCGTTTTCCGAAAAAGCGATGGAGAAGCTCAAGGCCCACACTTGGCCCGGCAACGTTCGTGAGCTTCGCAACTTCATCGAGCGGATTTATATTCTTACGCCCGGCGAGACGGTCGACATCCACGATTTAAAGTTTGCGGGACTTCCCACCAACGACAAAGAAGAAGACTTCAGCGCCGAAATCTCAAACTTCCGCGAAGCACGTGCGAAGTTCGAGAAAGAGTACCTGCTCAAGAAGATCGCCGAACACAAAGGCAACATCTCGAAAACTGCAGAAGCCATTGGTCTCGAGCGCAGCTACTTGCATCGCAAGATTAAAGGCTACGGCATCGACGTCGAAGAGATCTTGTAAAGATTAGTGCGGATACTGAACTAAGCTCAGGCAGTTCCGCTCAAGATCGTAGAAATGTGTCATATAGCCGCCCCAGAGCGTTTTCTTGGGCGGTCCGGTAAATCTCACGCCCCGCCGCCGGAGCGAATCGTAAGCATGATGAATGTCTTGAGCTTCCAGCGAAATGGCTAAAAAGCGTCCGACATGCTCTTCGCCATCGAGTTCATCGTCTTCGATCTTCTCGACAAAGAGTTCCATATTTTCGACGGAAAAGTGCGCAACGCCCTCAGCGAGGTACTCCAAAGCGAGACCTAGCGTGTCGCGATAGAACGCAACCGCAGCATCAAACTGAGTTACGAAAATTCGGAGCGCTGACGCTTTAAAGACCACTTGAAACCTCTTCCTTTCACCCAAATCAGCAAACGAAGGGGAGCGCAAACCCAAAACCTAAATGTCTAAGGTTGACGCGTTTCGGATTCGTCCCTGACTAAGTGAAAACCGCTTTACTCAGCCCGCCGTCTTCGCCTGTGCAATTGCGACAATTTGGGATTGCATCTAGACCCTGTCGCGACCGTCGGGCATGGTAGTGGCCCAATGACAAATCCTGAATTTCCCCCGACGATCTCTCTTGCTGTGCGCGATCCGCACGACGTAGAAGTCCTTCAATCCGCCGAGATTCTCATGCGTGAGTTCCGCGCTCACGGCGTCCAAGTTTTGCGTGACGTAGCTCAAAGCGAGTTGCGCCTCGAGCTCAGTGGGAGAAGTCTCGCCAGCGGTGAGATCGAGCTCTTCCTCCGCGAAGATCCGGTTCCTCGGAAGCTGAAGATTGAAGAATCCGTTGAGAAAACCCTGGAGCTAGCCCGTGCGCGAAGATAACTTTGCCTTAAAGAATCCACTGATGCTCGCGCTCGATGTCGATACCGCCGAAGAAGCTCGCCGCATCTCTGAGCTCCTTCACGGAAAACTCGGCGCAATCAAAATCGGCCCGCGCCTCACCATGCGCTACGGTGCCGACCTCGTGCGTGAGCTCGCGAAGGCCGCGCCCGTTTTCGTCGATAACAAATACCTCGATATTCCAAACACGATGGAAGCCGCCATTCGCGCGACGTTCGATGCAGGCGCAACGTTCGCTACGATTCATGCCTGGGCCGGAGCCGAAGCCCTTGAGCGCCTCGCGGCCGTTGAGCGAGAGCTCAACGAGAAACGCCCTTTCAAAATCCTCAACGTGACGGTCCTCACGAGCTTCGCGGAAGGAAAACTTCCACCCGGCCTCGAGCCGCGCGCAATCCACGAACACGTCGACGGCTTGGCAGATCTCGTTTTGCAATGCGGACTCACGGGGCTCGTTTGCTCTTCGCAGGAGGTCTCACGCCTTCGCGCCAAATCGCAAAAAGCATTCTTGGTGACACCAGGGATTCGTCTCCCGACAGATGCAGCGGGAGATCAGAAACGCGTCGAAACACCCGAAGCAGCAATCCGCCAAGGATCTTCGGCGCTTGTTGTTGGGCGCCCCATTTACGCAGCTCAAGATCCCGTCGAGGCTACTGAGCGAGTCCTCGCGTCCATTCAGGCAGGTCAAAAATGAAGAAAAAAGGTTTCCAAAAACCCTCGCATGGATCACGTTCCGCCAGTCCTCCGCGCCGTCCTCACGGTCCACCTCGTGGCCGTTCGAGTGAGCAGCCCAAGGCTCGCGACAAAGCTCGTTGGGTTGTTGGCTTGCACTCGTGCAGTGAAGCTCTTCGCGTGCGTCCTCGCGCCGTTCGCGAAATCTGGCTCCGCGACGATTGGGAGTCTTCGCAACAGCTTCGCGAACTCGAAGAGCTTGCACGCGCAGGTCGCGTCCAAATTCGTGAGAAGTCTTCAGGTCAGCTCGATCAAGTTGGCTCCGGTCACCAGGGTGTCGCAGTCGCTTGTACCGAGAGCCCTGAGCTCGACTGGGAGAAACTCCAATCCGATGAAACAAGCCTCGTTCTTCTCCTCGATGGTATCGAAGATCCTCACAATCTCGGCTCTATCCTTCGTACCGCGTGGCTCACCGGTGTTTCCGCAATCTTTATTCCCACCGATCGAGCCGTAGGTTTAACGCCTGCTGCCTGCAAAGTTGCGAGCGGGGGAGCCGAACACGTCGCGATCGAAAGTGAGCCGAATTTGGTTACGGTGATGGAGAAGCTCAAAGAGATCGGCTTCTGGATATATGGACTCGCCGAGGGCGGAACGCGCAAACCCTGGGAGTTTCAACTTCCCAAGAAAGTCGCGTGGGTCATCGGTTCTGAAGGAAGCGGGATTCGCAAAACCACGGAGCGCGCTTGTGATGAATTAGCGCGTCTGCCCCAGGTAGCAACGGGATCGAGCTACAACGCTTCGATCGCGGCTGCGATGGCGCTTTCGGAAACCTGCAGACAGTTCGGAAAACCAGAATAATGTTCGACAGTGCACGGAAGAAGTGCGATGTGTCGTGCCTTCGGAGTGAGAGTTCGCGCAATCAAACTGAAAGAATCTCGAAGTTATCGAGAAATAGTCTTTGACTGGCGACTTTCGGCTCCATTAAATATGGCCCTTACTGTATACGAGAGACCCGTTGATGAGAGTCTCAGAGATCAATTCCGAGGCGCTCGCGCCCAGGGAAATCTCGAAAGATTCTTTGCTCCGTTGGTTTCTGATTCTTGTGCTGGCTTAGCTCAATTGGTAGAGCAGCTGATTTGTAATCAGCAGGTTGCGGGTTCGAGTCCCATAGCCAGCTTACTTCTTATACAGTTAGGGTTGGCTTCGGGCTAATCGAGACGAGGAGAGGTACCCAAGTGGCCAACGGGGGGAGACTGTAAATCTCCTGGCTCTGCCTTCGCAGGTTCGAATCCTGCCCTCTCCACCACTCATTCAGTCTTGAGATCGATCCAGTTCGCGAGATGTTTTCCGGTCGGGCGGGAGTAGCTCAATTGGCTAGAGTATCAGCCTTCCAAGCTGAGGGTTGCGGGTTCGAGACCCGTCTCCCGCTCCATTATTGATTTTCCGGAATCCAGATCGCGTCCCTTAAGAAGTAGCGTACCGTTCAGCTGCCCATGTGGCTCAGTGGTAGAGCACGCCCTTGGTAAGGGCGAGATCGCGAGTTCGATTCTCGCCATGGGCTCCAGTCACTGGCGAGTCGCTGAGTGGTGAAGCGGCCTATCCCGTTTGCCCCGAGTGATTGACGGGGCGTAGAACGGGCGGTAGAAGCAACCGAATGCTTCAGTAAAATTTTCTGTTCCCGAGAGACGGCTCCTAACAAGAGTCCTTTCCCAAGAGCAGAGAGCGGATTGAAAAACGGAGCCTGCGTCAGTTGCTGATGTTGGCGAAATAAAGAACTGAAAAACCGAAAACAATAAAACGGGTTTTTTCTTTCAGGAGGACATAAGTAATGGCTAAAGAGAAGTTTGACCGGAGCAAACCGCACGTCAACATCGGTACGATCGGTCACGTC
>SYLX01000135.1 GCA_005808505.1 Bdellovibrionales bacterium
GTCGAAATCCTTCTTGCCAGGATTGAGGAGCCCCGAAGGACGTTTCGCAGGGAAGATCGCACGAATCTTCGCTTCCGCAACCGATTTGAACTGCGCTTTTTCCTCAGCACTCATCAACTGATTCGCTTCTGCAACTCGCTCTAGCAAAGACGTTCCGTCATTGTAAACCGTCCCGATCGTCGTCGAGCTACGCGACCACTCGGTGCGGAGCGATTCAACCAAACCCTGAAGAGCAAATTCCACATTTTCGACTTCTTCCGTCGAGATTTTGCGGATCACGCCCTGAACACTTACGGGGACGGAAATTGTTTTCGAAACATTTCCGAAACGAACGGTCACCGAGAGATTCGAGCCAAGCGTAACGTTCGGACTGATTCCCGCGATGTCCTCAAAAACAAGCGGCGATTCTTCCTTCAACACCGTGAGCGCGGAGATGCGGACCGACTTCACGTCAGGTGAAGAAACGATGCCGGCGCCCGAGACTTCGATTTTCTCGTCGAACGCTTTTCCTCCGACGTTGCGACCCTTTTTAATTACGAGGGTTAACTCGTCTCCAGGTGCGTAGTCGCGGTTCAGCTCGCGAAGGAACTCAACTTCTACCTGCGAAAGGATCGCGTTGCCTTGGTAGTTCTGAACTTCTTTGTCGAACGCTTGTTGAGCGATCTTCATCACGTTCTTACCGTAAGCGCTCTTCGCAGCAGTCGCGTATGTCTTCTTGTAACCGACGGCCTGACCGTAGTCGCGAGCCGAGCGCTTCAAAGCTTCTTTTAAAAGCGTGCGACCGAGCTCGTACGAGCGATCAGCAAGGTTTCCGGTCGTGCCGGTTGCCGTGCTCGTCCAGCGCGCGTTGATCCGCGCCGAATATTCTTGCTCGAACTTATTACGGAAGATCTGCAAATTCGACATGTCGGAACGCGCAGGAGCGTAGTCAGCACCGTTGATCATTACCGCGAAGTTATAATCAAGTCCGTCGCCCAAAACGATCGGATCCGAACGTTTTGCCCAAACATCCCAAGCGTGACTTGAATTTATCCACTGAGCTCCGAGTTCGTCGCGATAAACGGTCGAGTAAACCGACGCCATCGTGAAGTAGTAAGAAGCTGCCGATCCGAGCTGCACGCCTTCGAGACGAAGGATGTCGGAAATTTGTTTTTGTAGGTTCGCGTCGCTTGCGGGCAAGCTTTCGCGAACATCAGCTGGACGCGGATCCGCTTGATTCAAGCCATCAATCGAAGGAGCAGACAGGTTGAAAGTGAGATCAGGCGCGCTTGCGCCTTCATTCGTCGCGCGCATGAAGCGCTCTACCGCTTCACGACGACCCATCTCGACGCCAACTTGCTGAGCGCGAGTCTGACCGAAGGAGGCACCCTTCTTCTCACCGAGGATTCCACCCTCTTTTACGCCCGTGCTGTATTCGGGGAAGTTGCTTAAATCGCCGCCGAAGTCCAAGTAACCGCGATGAGCTTCGCTGAGACCGCGGCGAACGTTTTGACGAGCGCGCTCGATCAATCCGTAAATTTTGAGAACGCGATCAGCGTACGCGGCACCTGCCGTTTGCGCCGTATTCACGATCATGCCTTCGCTCACTTGTTTGAGCGGGATGGGAGTCGCCGTTGGCTTGGGCGTCGGAGCAGGTGTCGGCTTAGGAGTCGCAGCGGGCGTCGGCTTCGGTGTAGGTTTAGGCGTAGGCTTCGGAGTCGGAGCCGGAGTTGGTTTAGGAGTCGGCTTCGGTGTGGGCTTGGTTGCGGGAGCTGTCGTGAACGTCCCCGTATTCGTTCCACTTGCGGGAAGCGCGATCTTCGAAATCTTACCGTTGTACTCGATGACAACTTCTTTTGTGCCAGCTGAGAGATCGCGCAATGTAGCTTCAAGACAACCGACAGAGTCAATTTGATCGTTGATGACCTTATCGCCCGCCGTGACCTTGAAGGCCTGACCTGGTGTCAGCTCTTGTGAACTGCAGGAGTAGAGTTCATATTTTGTCGGGCCGGTCTTCGAGAGCGACAAGGTTAAGTTCTTCGACTGCGCGAGTGCGGGGCTCGCGTGGGCAATCGCCAAAAGAATCAGAAGGCTCTTCTTCGAGTTAATCACGGAACTCTCCCTGTGGTTTACGCCGTCGACACCGGCAGCACTTTTTTGCCCGTAACTGGGTCGCTCCCATGAGCGACCCGAGGGCTCGAAGGCTTGCGTGATTGCAAAACAATGCCCAAGCTCGGTAGGTAAACTACCGGGATCGGTTAAACGCTTGGAGTAACGGAGAAATTCGTAGGCTCACGAACAAATCTTAGAATTCTGACGAACGCGCGATGGTGGCCAGCGATGCGACAGCGGAGACGAAATGGAGCCTTAACAATCGGAACCGAAGTCGATCGATTGGATTCGTTTGGCGTGCACATGGAAGCGTCGGCAAGCTGGTGGCAGTGGTCGGTAAACAGAAGACTTCCCACCAAATTGTTTGTAAATTGCCTCCATGAAGCGAGTCTTATTTAGCGATGGAAAAGAAGTGGGTGAGATTTTCGACTGGACGCAGAGAAGCGATCCACCAGCCTATAAGACGTTTTTGGGTAAAACGGTTTTGATGACACCCGCAAACACCGAGTGTACGTTCACTTCTCCCAAGCCCGTGAACCGTCGTGCGAAGCTCTCCATCGTGGAAGATGACAACGTTAGTTTTGAACTCGAGATTTTGAAAGTGACCCACGGTACGAAGATCGTGGCGAGAATCAAGAAGACCACTGACTAAGTGTTACTTGGAGATAAGGCGTCGCGCCTCGTGCGAACTTAGAAGGAGTGTTCAAGAAAGTGGCGATCCCGGGAGGACTCGAACCTCCGACCCTCTGCTTAGAAGGCAGATGCTCTCTCCAGCTGAGCTACGGGACCGAAATTGACCCCCCTATAAAACGGCATTCACGCCGGGATGTCAATTTTGACCAGGCTCACGATGCTACTTTTCCCCGTTTTTCAAGCCTTCCTTCAATATAGCCGCCGCTTCGGGCGACTGGCTCAAAACTTCAGCCAGCGCGCCTGCAAAGAGATTCAATGTCGTGGTCACCGAAGTCGTTGAGCAGACTTTGTGCTTCGGACCAAAAAAGTCGAGAGAAGGCGTCTCCTGGAATTCTACGACCCGCTCACGGAGTGCGACCGAGAAAGATTCATTTGCTGCTCCCGGGCAGGAGTTTTCCTTCGTAGGTGGCGGCGGAGGTGGCGGGGGAAGCTCTTCTCCTGAAGCTGGATCATACTTTTTTTCCGGGGGCCGTTTAGAGACCGTTTCAGAGTCTCGCGTAACAACGCTAAATCGACTTTGATCCGACTCGAACTTATAGGTCTCAGATGCGCGGAAGCCATCATCACATTTATGATCCATCGGATCTAAATGTTCCGTCTTTCCCGTAGGCTCTACAATGTGAGTGGATGCTATCCATCTGCAGCTCGAGGGATCTCGCCGGATCCTGATCAGCTGAAGAGGCTCAGTTTCGTTTTGAGATGAGAGTGCTATTGCAACTTCAGCTCGGTCACCCTCATCTGGATCAGGCATCGTAGATTTCACGGATGTTTGTTTATAGAAGCGCAAAGTCGGTGCTCGCGGAGGCGAGAGGCTGCGCTGACCTCGATACAATTCCGGTTTAAAAGCGCTATACAAGATGCCCACGCACAATCCCACTGCCGCGGAAATCCAAATTTGCTTTTTGCTGGTAGCCATCTTCTGCCCTTCCAAACCGATGCTCGCCCGAGCCGTCATTTTTAGTCGTAGCAATAGTCTGCTGCATCTCTCCCGTGCTCGCAAAAAACTAAAACAAAAATCAGAAAATCGGTTCATGAACCTGGACGACTCATATCGAGAACACTCCAAAATCAAAATCTCATCCTGATTCGTCTAAAAGAAGCGTGAGGCATCTGGCAGAGAGCGCGAATTAAACACAACAGGCGCGTAGCAGACCGAGAAGCCAGTTGCTAAATTGAGGGTATGCGGAAAAGCACAACCTTCTTCGTTCTCATGGCGGTTCTCTTCACGAACCTGCTGCTTTTCCAAAACTGCCAACCGAATGCGGCCATGCAGGTCATTGCACCTCAAGCCAAAGCCGCAGGACCAGCTGAAGAGAATCAATCAGCCTCCGCTCTCGCTTCGAAAGACATGGAGTCGGTACCGGAATTACAAGACCAACCAAAACTCGTCGACGATGACTACCGAGGAAAACGAGAACTCTTTTTATCCATCGATATCAACGGCGTCTGTTCAGGTGAGCAACGTGATCAGATCGAAGTTCGCGAGACCGGAGCTTACCGCCTCACGAAAAATTGCAGGCTTCTCGCATCTCCCGAAGCCATCGATCGTGATGATGTCTATTTCGGGCAGATTTCGCCAGTCATGATCGTTGAAGGCGAACTCTTCGCAGCGGCCGAAGCGCTGGCGAAAGAGATTTCAGAAAAGCGTCTCCCCCGCCGCACTTCGCACTTCTGCACGAACCGGTTCGCGAGTGACCCAAAAATCGGACTCGAAGTCAAAATGATGAAAGGCTCCGGCAACGTGCAAGGCTATAGCGTTCAAGCTTCGATTCATCACTTCGCTTCTACCATGACGATTCAACAAAGCTTCACGAATGTCCGTCCGCGGGCAGGTCGCCCGGCTTCGTTCGCGGTTCTCAACAAGAAATCTGGCGCCGGTTTTAAACTGAGTTTTGAAAACGCCGCATCCCTTCGTGGCGAAGGGTTTAACCGCTTTTGGTTCCGTCCTTTTGCTGAAGCCGACACCCTCGAATTCAAAGATCTGCGCTGCTGGTCGGGAAAGATTCCAAGCGAAATATGACTTTGAATTTGATTCTGTTCCGCGGAACAAACCCTGCCGTCTCATCGTGAGACCGAAGTCTGGTCCCAATGGTTCACGCCCATTTTTGGACGTACGATATAGGGAAATGACTAAACGAATCATCCTTACGCTATCGTTGTTCGGCTTGTTAGTCTTCGCTTTCCAAAATGCGGCGAACATCATCACTCCAACGGAAGCGAGCTCGATGAGTTGGGATCGGCCCGTCGTTCTGCGGGGCTCAATCATCTCGGCGGATGAAGGTGCTTTGCGGGGTTGGGCTTTCAACAACAATTCTCCGAACGAAATCGTATCGGTGATCGTAAAGATCGACGGGGCAGACCTCGGCACCGTGCGCGTGGACAAAGAGCTTGGAGTTCTGAATCAGGCTATCTGCGCGGGCTGCGCGCGCGGCTTCCAAATCAGCGTGCCGCCCCAGTTCCAGAACGGCGCTCTTCATACGGTGCAGCTCTTCTCAACGTCCGGTGAGCTTTTAGATCAAGCTTCGCTTCTGATGAGCGGCTCGCAAGGTTTGAATTACACGGGTACCGATTCTCGCGAAGTTCTGAACGGAACTCAGTTCAATGACATGTTTACGATGCTAGGTGGTGATGACGAAGTCCACGCCGGCCTCGGGGACGATACGATCTACGGCAACTTAGGGAACGACAATCTCTCCGGCGATCAAGGCAACGACACAATTTACGGTGGCCAAGGAAATGATCTCGTCTTCGGCAACGAGGGTGCGGACATTCTCTACGGCGATCTCGGCGACGACACGGTTTACGGCGGAAGAGACAACGACGCGATTTATGGTGGAGAAGGTCACGACCAACTTTACGGCGATCTCGGTGACGACAAGATCCTCGGTGAAAATGGCGACGATAAAATTTACGGCGGAGCTGGGAACGACGAGATCTTCGGCAACGCCGGTAACGACTACATCTTAGGTGACGACGGGAACGACACAATCTACGGCGGTCGAGACAACGACACTCTCTTCGGCAACATCGGCAGCGACACTCTTTACGGCGATCTCGGTGACGACTTGCTCTTCGGCGGTCGTGACAACGATGCGCTCTTCGGTGGCGACGGAAACGATCAACTCTCCGGCGACCTCGGGAACGACTACTTAGCCGGCGGTCCTGGCAACGATCTCTACCTCTACTCCAATGGCGGAGGCGACGACGAGATCGAAGATATGGAAGGCGCCAACGCTCTGACTTGCACGGATGTAAAAGGAAGTCTCTCAATGAGTGTGGATGGTGCGGTCATCACCTTCCCGAACGGTGGACGAATCTTACTGCGCAATCAGACGCAGTCGTACGTCAACATCTCCAGCTGCTTGAATTAAGAATCGAAACGCGGAAAGCAAGGATCAACCTGTGAAAAAGCAAACGATCAGTCGAAGAGAATTCATGGCCATGGTGGGCGCGACATCGCCCTTCCTCCTCGCCGGTTGCGGCGGCTTTACCTCTCTTGCTGAAGGCGGCGCCAAAGCCAAGGAACTTTTCTCAAGTTTCTCGCTGAGCCGCGCACGCGGAGCTAACGTTCTCTTCATCTGCATTGATGATTTGAATGATTGGGTCAATGGATTCAACGGCTACACCGGTAAGGTCCATACACCGAACCTGGATCGTCTCTCGCGTATGGGAGTGACGTTCCAGAATGCTTACTGCCCGATCCCTTGGTGCGCGCCATCGCGTGCGGCAACGCTCACGGGGCTTGCACCCACCCGCACTCGTTACTACGGCGCGCCCGAAAAGATGGGTTTGTATCCCGCGTTCAATGGCGTACAAACAATGCCGCAGTTTTTCCAAACCAAAGGATTTAAGACCTACGGAGGTGGCAAAGTCTTCCACGGTCAGTATTATTACGGTCCCGGCTCTTCAAAGAAATGGGACGCCTGCGGCCAAGAAGGCTTTGGTTGGAGCGAGTACCTAGGCTTCGTTGACGAACCCCGACCGCCCGAAAATGGAGACAAACCCAATAACGGTCTGGACATCAAGCTCTCGCAATTTGATTGGACTAGCAACTTCCAACCCAACGAAGAAGCGATGCCCGATAAGCTCATCGCGAATTGGGCCGCCAACATTCTGAAGCAGCCTTCATCTCAACGCTTCTTCTTGGCGCCTGGCTTTTATCGTCCGCACCTCCCCTGGTACGCACCGAAGAAGTATTACGACATGTATCCATTGAGCGAGATCCAAATCCCGCCTCACCTTTTGCAAGACGATCTTGCCGATGTGCCGGCCGCAGGTGCGGCCCTTTCGAATCCGGGCGGCGATCATGCGAAGGTCGTAAGTGCCGAGCCCGTGAATCTGACAAAGTGGCGTGAAGCCGTGCAAGCCTACCTTGCGACGATTTCTTTTACCGACGCTTGCATCGGTGTCGTGCTCGATGCCCTCCTCTCGGGACCTCATGCCGAGACAACTACGATCGTCCTTTGGAGCGATAACGGATTCCAACTCGGCGAAAAACGCGGCTGGAGGAAGTTTAAGCTTTGGGAAAAGTCGGCGCGCGTACCGATGATCATCGTGACGCCAGGCCGTGACAACGCCGGAACCGTTTGTCGAAAGCCGGTTTCGCTTCTAGATCTCTTCCCTACGCTTGCTGACCTGTGCTTCCAGTCCGTACCGGGAAATCTTGATGGCAACAGCCTCGTACCACTTCTCAAGAACCCGAACGCAACATGGACGTATGGAGCCGTGACCGCGTTCTCGCAGAACAACGACGGCTCACAAGTGCACCGCTCGGTTCGTACGGAAACTCACCGCTATATCTTGTATTATGACGGCTCTGAGGAACTTTACGACCACCGGAAAGATCCGAACGAGCTCGCGAATCTGCTGCATCCATCAAACAATCAAGTAGCAGCAGCAAGACCAATTGCAAACGCGATGAAAGCGATGTTGCCCAAGACCACGTAGGCAACTAACGACCTAAATGAAAAG
Organism: Bdellovibrionales bacterium; assembly: GCA_005808505.1. GTDB lineage: Bacteria > Bdellovibrionota > Bdellovibrionia > Bdellovibrionales > JAMPXM01 > SYLX01. The sequence continues at coordinate 7,756 of SYLX01000135.1, forward strand.
GCCGGCTGAACAACTTCAGTCGGCCTTTTTCTTTTTCACATCCCAGCAGTTCACTTCGCGCGAAACGATTTCTCGAGCTTCGTCAACGGGACGAGCGGGACCCGGCTAAACACGGGATCAAATTTAAATCGCATTTCTCCCACTCGCATCAACAACAGCTCGGCGATAATACTTCCCTCGTACAAGCCGGAATAGCGACTTTGCACAACAGGAGCATTCAAGAGAAGACGGTTGAATGTGAGCGAACGGTAGGTTGAATCATCCGCATCGACAAGACCACTCAGTTGGCCGGCATCCGCAATCAAAACTTGTTTTAAATCACCCGAACGTGTTCGCGCTCGACCAAGTCGTTGTAGTCTTTCTTCCAGCGTTCTTTTCGAAAATCCCAAAAGAATTCCGCGGGCGCTGACGATCTGCAGATTCGCATTCGGGCTGCCTCCCACATACGTGATTGGCCCGTTCACGAAGACCGTCTCGGTCGCGTAAATTCGGCAACCGTTTGTTGTGCGAACGCGAAGATCTTTGAGTTGTACGATTCCGTCCACGGCAACATCCCCTTCGCACACAAGCTCGGCCGTATTTTGGACGAGGCCCGTGCTCGATTGCTGAAGACCAGTCGCCGATCCCGTCACGCTCAGTTTTTTCGCGGCCGTTAAGCCACCTGCGCTGCGAATGTCTGCGGCCGTTGGTGCTCCGATAAAGAGCGTATCGACTTCGACGATCTCGGAATTATAGAAGCCACCCGCTCTTACATCGGCGTCTGCAGGAATGATCACGTTCCCGGTGAGCAGATCCATATCCCAATTTTCGCCGTAGCCGTCAGCCGCGATGAAATCTTCTGAAGAACCCAGAGGTCCCCAGCCAAAGTCGGTAATGACGTTGGAACGAATTTCTGCGTGGCAGACGGTGCAAGAACCACCACGAACAACTAACGACGGCTCGTAGGATTTAAAAATTTGATCGGGAGATCCAGGCGGACCCGTAGGTCCCCCGTCGACGATGACGCCGCCTTGAGGCTCTCGAGCGGCTTGAGACTCGTCGAATTTTACTCCCGAACAGTTTTGGAAGAACAGCATGAGTACGAAAGCCGGAAGAAGGAACGAAAAGGCACATCCCTTGCGCATTGATATTCCTCTTTGATTGGCAGTGTTCAATGAATGAGAATTGCAACTCGCCAGCCGGCTCGCTCATGCGTTTATTGTTATTGATCGTGGGACATTCGACAGTCGATCAACCGAGTCTACAATTTTGAGACACACCCGCGGCTCGCGCGTGTCTCAAAAGGAGATGCAGAGGCAACCTCAACCCAAAAGAGACCCTAAGGCTTCGAGCCCGAGGGTTCGCGCGTGGGACACATGGCTTCGTTCAAGCCTTTGTCGGTGCCTCCTTGCTTTCGTTAAAACGCCGGTTTGCTGCTCGTGACGATTTACCTAGCCGTTCTCACGCGGCGAACGTTTAAAACTGCGTAAACGAGTCCAGTTTTGAATCTTCCTGATACGGAAATCTCTGATTTGTCGCGACTCCCAGTGTCTCAAGCTAACATGATGTCAGATGTTGAACGTTAAAGGAGAGTTTCGGCAATGAAGGCACCTACATCTCGGCAACTAGGATTAGCGTTAGTCGGTCTTGGATTCATTTTCATTATCTCGTTTCAAAACTGCTCGGTTCGCCGGCTCGATGGCGCTGAGTTAGCAAGCGCTACGCTCAACGGTCGCTCCACTGGTCAAAATCCAACGCCGACACCTTCGCGAAGCGCTAGCTGTTCGGCTGATAATCTCCAACAAACCATTACCCAGGGAACTTTGATCGGAACAGCGGACGCCTCGACGGCGGTCATCCGCTCGACCTACGCACGAATGGACCGTTCCTCCGAGGCGGACCTCTTATTCGTCTTAACTTCCGCTTGCGTTGGGAAGAACCATTACACCACCTCCACCTCAGCTTGTTACGCGATCTCAATGCCGCACTTACATGCCGGAATTACAATTGAGTGCTCGTCGACTGCGAACGCTACTGCTTGTGAGAACTACACTGAAGGTGAAACGGTCGACCTCACGGTCAACAACGACAAATCGAGAGGGATTAAATTCAACGCGGCCTTCTACAGTGCTGCTGGTGCAAAAAGCTATGCGCACCCGACGATGAAGAAGGGAACGATCAAATTCGTAAAATTGCCTACGCTCGCCAATGGCGGCATCGTCACACTTGAGCTTAGAGGTTTTGAATTCGTGGATCTGAGTGACAGCACGAAAACATTTAAGTTCGATGGAACATACTCGGCGGAAATCGTTACGAAGAGTTGCTCTGGCGGCCTTTGATAAGCAGACGGATGCTAGCTCTAGGTGTTCTATGGACGAACACCTAAGAAATTCGGGCGCCAATCTCCCCAACACCGGATCATGGCGCCCGCCCCTCCCGAACCAAAAAATTCAGGAAGATTTCGGATCTACAATCTGAAAATTACAGACGCTGCAAAGTCATCTTTGTGAATCCAGCTTCAACGCCGAATCCTTCGAGAACTTGGAGCGAAATTTCGAGAGCGAGCTCAGGCGAATCAACTTTGAGTGCCGTGAACGCCCCGACACCGCCGATAACCGCTGCACGACCTGAAGCTACGATGTACTCGCCAAAGAGTGCGCGAGGAGACGAGCCGATCAATGTGATGTTAGCGGCGCCGCCAGCGAAGCGGAACGAACCGAAGCCAACGACAGGTCCCAAAGGCTCAGTCTGCATATTCACGCGAACTTTGCGGTTGTACGTGTTGCCCTCGTTATCTTGGCAGTGAAGCTCGCCGGTTGCGCGGCTAGTGAAGCTACCGACGATGATTTGGAAACCTTCAGCCGTACCTTCGAAGTCGAGGCCGCAAGCCCATACCGTTTGAGAATCCTCAACTTGGTCGTGCGCTTGAGCCGCAACAGATGTGAATCCAACGAGCGCCATAGCAGCGAGAGCGAGCAAACGTTTCATGGTTCTTCTCCTTAGTTTTTACAAAATCGTTTTTAAACTTTTTCGGTCGCGGCGTTCATCCTCGCCCGACCGTCTTTTCCGTTTCGTTTCCTGTTCCCGAAATCTGAATTGTTTAGGGCCCTAAACACTTCCCGTTTCGAGTCGGAGCAGGGTTTATCCGCGACTCCCCTCGTGAGCAAGCCCCATTCGAAACACTTCGTTTCGTTTTCCAAACTCGAAACAGATCGTTTCGAGTTGACCAATTCGCCTTTTTTTGGAAAAACCTGCGGCGAACTAAGGACCACGAAGGATTTTAGACGCGTGATGTACGACGGTCGTCTCATCTTGCTGCAGGAACTGACAGCGAGAAAACAAAGAAACTCTTCCTACAGCTTGCGAGCATTTGCGCGCGATCTTGGAGTCAGTGCGGCCGCCCTTTCGCAATACATGTCACGCAAGCGCGAGCTTTCACCTAAGAACCGTCGCTCTATCGCGACTCGGATGAAGCTCTCTCCGCTTGAACAAAAACAACTCGAAGCGAAGCCGCGTGAATTGACCCACGAAGAAGCCAGTCACGAATCTCTGAACGAAGATCAATTCCGCCTAATTGGTGATTGGTTATCTCTTGCCGTTTTGAATTTGGCCCGCCTCCGCGAGAATCGTGCGGAAGCCAAGTGGATCGCCAACCGGCTCGGCGTTCCACTTGGAGAAGCAACCGACGTGCTCGATCGGCTTCTCCGACTCAACCTCGTAGAGATCAAAGAAAAAAAGCTCGTGCGAACATCAAAGCCGCTGACGACAACTAGCGATATTCCTTCCGAGGCAATTCAAAAATATCATCTTGGTCTTCTCCGCAAAGCCGAACGAGCATTGCTCGATCTTCCCGTCACCGAGCGCGACGTGACTTCGATCACAATGCCGACGGATCCCGAAAAACTTCTCGAAGCAAAGAAGATCCTGAAGCGCACCGCCCACCGAATCGCGAAACTTGTAGCGACCGACGCCGCCTCAGAAGTTCACGTTTTATCTATGCAACTCTTTCCCCTCACTCAGGACCATAACCCTAAAAGGAAATCCCTATGAGCCGCCATCTTCTTCCCCTCGTCCTTGCGTGCTTGCAAGTTTTCGCGACCCTTCCGGCAAAAGCCGGTGGCGATTACGTTGGTAACGGCGGCGGGCTCGCGGAGAAAAACATTCTCTTCGCCTGGAACAACGTCGCTAAGTACGCGCGCTTATGCCTTGAAGTCAGCAGCTGCCGCTTAAGCCAAGCCGAGCGCGAGCTTCTCGCCGATATCGAAGCCGCGATGAAGAAAGAACTCAAAAGTGACGATCCGATCCAATTCGCTTCGGAGAAGAAGCAGCCCGGGTTCTTCCGCATCGACGGAGAAATCAAGGTCGCTAAAACAGGAAGCAAGATTGGATCCGTCATTTACGTCAATAAGGACATGATCTACACCAAGAACGCGTTCGACCAAATCGAGCCTATGTCGATTGCAAGTGCGCTCGCGATGCTCATACACGAAGTAGGTCATCACGTATCAAAAGCTTCACACGAAGCGCTCGACCTCTTAGGCGTAAAAGTATCCATGTTCCTTCAGAACCAAATCCAAACTACGCCGTTTCTCCCTTGGAGCGATCAAATCTCTGCAACCATCGTTCAATCGACGGTGATGAAGTCATTCCCTCAGATCCTGCTCCATGTCGGGGATGAAGTCCTCGATATGTCGAAGGCTTTTCACGACACGGTCTTTTGCCCGGAAGCTACGATTCCGATTTTGATTCTTCCCTTTCCCGACATCCAAGTCGGCGGTCGTCGTCCTGAAGGCACGCTCTATCATAATGTTCACTGGGAGCGATCGGAGCGTGAAGGACTCGAGGGGAATTTCACCATTCTCGGTAACCTCACGCATATCTGTCCAGCCGACATGCAACAGTTCGCGGGCGTAAACTCGTTCGTTTACCGAATTTCGTTCTCAACGGTGGAACAAGACGGCAAACCCAAGCTTCGTCAGGAAACCGTCCGCATGGAGCAAGCTTACGAGCCTTGGTACAAGGTCATCAAATTTTGAGTCTTTATCCCCAAAAGAAAAAGGCCGAAGCACTCGCTTCGGCCTCTCTATGCAATTCAATTCCGTATTAGCTTCAGGGTTTCTTTTTGAAGCGCTCTTGGTTGTAGACGAACCGCATTTGCAAGAGCTCCACTAGAAGCGCAAACGCCATCGGTAGATAGATGTAGCCTTTCGGTACGTGACCACCGAAGCCTTCAACTCCAAGCGTGACGCCGATCGTGATCAAGAACGACAAAGCAAGAATCTTCAAAGTGGTGTGACGCTGAACGAACGAAGCGATCGTGCCGGAGAAGATCAGGACCAAGACAAATGAGACGATGACTGATGAGTAGATGACCCAAAGGTTATCCGTCAAACCTACAGCGGTGATGACAGAGTCAATCGAGAAGACGATATCGAGCGCTAAGATCTGCAAGACGGCCGACGAAAACGAAAGCTTGGCCGCACCAGCGTTTTCTTCTGCATGATCTGGCCCCGACTCAACAACGTGGTGGATCTCTTTTACCGCCTTATAGAGCAGGAAGCCGCCACCCACTAAAAGAATCAAACTCTTGTAGCTAAAGCTTCCGATCACGGGTTCGTTCAGCTTCACGATGTAGGCAGCACCCAATAAGAGGAGCAGTCGAGCCCCGAGGGCCATCGCTAGTCCAATGATGCGTACTTTATTTCTTTTTGCCTTTTCAACTCGATCGGTCACGATCGAGATGAGCAAAACGTTGTCGATGCCGAGTACGAGTTCCAAACCAACAAGAAGAGCAAATGTCGCAAGTAGATTATAATCCATGCTGCGATGCTAACGAACGCTGCGTCTTCTGTCAGTCGAAACTCCTCTACGGAGAAGGCTGTTTTCGGATTTGCTCAATCCGGTCTTCGATAAAACGAATCATCTCATTCTGCGAAGGGACAACGACCCGATCCTGGCCGTTGAGATAACCCCGAAGAGCTGCTTCATAATAGGGCAAAGCCTCTTTCGAACGACCGAGATCGTAAAAGGTATTAGCAATATTGAGCTTGGGTGCGGATCTCAACGACGGATCGGTAGTGGATTTTTTCTCTAAGTCTAAATACAGATCGAGCGATTTCTCTAATTCGTTCAAGTAATTGTAATAGGCAGCTGCCTGAAACTGGATTTCTTCGCGTGGATAAAAGTCGTGGATCATCTCTAGAAGAGGCTCTTTGTAACGAGCGCGATCTTCAGGATCTTTCAGACGCGAGCGTAAGTAAGAAATCAGCAGATCGGCATCCTGCCTTTGATCGTTTGCCATGAGCTCGCGGTAAAATTTCCTCGGGTCTTCATCAAGTTCGCAATCCTCACCTTGAAAACACCGATGAACGAACGATTTAAAGTTCCCGGCGGTCAGTAAATTCCTTTCCGATTTCACCTTTTCGTTTTTATGTTTCTGCGATTCTGGCGTTGTTTCGGACGCGATCAAATTTTTGAGAGTTGCTTTTTCGGATTGAGCATCAAGCCCAGGTAAATGGCGGGACTCACCCATTGCACCCGCGGAAAAGCCTAAGTCCGATTGAGTTTTCGCTGAGTCGGAAGCTGGCAGAGTCGACACGTCTTTCGCCCGCAAGACCGCGAAGAGAACGATGATGCCGATTCCGGCTAGGAGTGCCGAAATGATGAGTTTCATGGCTGAGAGATTAACAGGGTTGCTCCCCGGAAGACACCAGGGAGCAGAAAAGAAAAACTTAAGGGCAGATGCCTTGAATCGTTTCGATTCCGAATGACCATGTGATGATCTTCGCGTTTTGCGCCGATCCACCGGCGGAATTCGTGAGTGCGTAGTCACCACCGCTCGTGCGCTTTACGTTGGTCTTGCACGTAGCGTACTTTCCGCTCATTCCGTTCGCTACGTAGCGGAAAGTGAGTTCGCCTTTGCCGTTGCGATCGATGTTGCCTTGCAGGGACAGAGCCTGGATACCTTGCTGTTCTTCAAGAACGACTCCTTGAGCCACTTGGTTCAAGCGGAAAGTTTTCCGGGCCGGACGATCTGCGCTACGGTTGACCCACTCAAGCGCAGAAGGTGTCCCGTCCGCATTTTCAACTACGGTGAGATCAGCCGTGCTCGCATCACGATCGTTCGAGATCGTGACAAGCTTTGTGCCCTCGGTTGTGAAGTCGAAAGCTTCAACAGCTTCGTCGGCAATTGATGTCGAGGCGATGGAAAGAGTCGCGCCCATCGCGAAGAAAAATTTAGTCAGCATACACTCCTCCTTGAGTAGAAAAAGCGTACCTGCCTCCGTGCGATCGACAAAACAAAAAATGACGTCTTTGACGCAACGGAGTCCATCGCGACGGTGAAAAACGTTTCGACCGTCGCGACCCGCCTCAATTGCCTGATCAACTATTGCTTTCGATGGAAAATCCAGACTCGCACCATTTTGCTTCCGAGAAACCGGGTCCAGTTTTCACGAAGCGCGCAGAACTCTTCGTCCGCTTCGCCATCAGCCGTAAAACTGAGTGAGAAACCCGCACGCTTCGCGGTTTCCACGATTTGTTTTTCGGTGTGGGGAAAACTTTCGAGATGAATCTCCTCGCCACTGTTGGGATCGCGAAAATGGGCGAAAACTCCGGAGCTCGTTCGTTCAGGATGGATCTCCGAGATAAAAAGTTCGCCCGAACTTTTTAGGCTCGCCGCCGCTTTGGCGAAGAATGCGTCGAGGTCTTTAAAATGCTCAAGAGCCAAACTGACGATGACCGCATCGAAGTCTTCGACCTGATGCTCGAGTTTCAGGAAATCGCCGTGGATCGGTTGAAACGCGGGATCGGGAATTTTCTCTCGCGCCTTCGCAAGCATTCCGGCCGAAAGATCAATCCCCCAAACGAAGTTACCCTGGTGGATAAGTCTCTTCGTATGTCGGCCGGTCCCGCAGGCAACTTCTAAAACTTTTTTATTTACGACACGACCGTAGGCGAGCGGAAAGACGCGATCATCCATCGCGACCGTCGGATTGGGATAAAGGTCGTAAAATTCCGACCACCGGTCATAACCCGATTGATTGTCGGCGTTTTGCTTTTCATTCGACGGTGCCGTGTTATTTAGTTTTGAAGAGTTCGATGAATTGAACGGATTAGACATACTGATCCCCTTTATTCCCGTTTACCCGTACGGAAAGGGGCATGAACAAAGCTGCGCCACAGCTATGGCCTAAGATTGCCTCAACTCAACGGTGAATTCAACCTCTCTCCATGTTGAAGCCGAGTCCGTGATTCATTTTAAGACTTTCACGGCGTGATCAGGAAAGTCAGTGAAAACCCCGTCGACTCCTAGCTCGGCGAATTGGCGATACTCTTTTTCCGGATCGCCTTTGTAATCTTCGGCGAGATAATCCGGATCACTTCTGAACGTGTAGGCGTGAACCCGGAGTCCCGCTTGGTGTGCATTGGCGACGAGCGCCGTAGGCTTGAGCAAGCGGCCCGTTTTATCGGCCGGCACGATCAAACGCTTGGATGGGCCAATGCCGTAAAGAAAGCCAGCCAACCGCTTTAGCTCTTCTGGCTTTAGAAGATCCTGGTAAGTTCGCTGATCGCGCTTCGAAGTGAAATCAAAGGGTCGCTTATCGCCCTCATCAAAAAGTAAAACTAGTCGCACATCGGTCACCTGACTCATTTCTCTCAAGTTGCTCAATTCGAATGATTGGATGATCACGGGCGCCGAAAAGTCTTTCCATCCCTGCGTGTTCAACGTTTTTAGCAAAGTTGGCTCTAGCGGAAGTCCGATCGCACGAAAGTAGGTTGGATGTTTCGTCTCGATGTACACGCCGATCGTGCGGCCTCGCTTAACCCCTTCCTTCTTTGCAAGCTCGATCACCTCATCGAGAGTCGGGATCGCAAATTTGCCGTCGTGGTCGTGGGACCGTTTCGCCAAACGCTCTTTTGCACGGAGCTGCTTGATTTCAGCGAGGGTAAAGTCTTCGGTGAACCAACCGCTAATCTTTCGCCCGTCGATCGTCTTCTCGGTCTTTCGCTGCGGAAATTTTGCGGCAACGTCGGTCGTCTCCGAGATTTCATTTTCGTGTCGGGCAACTAAGATTCCGTCTTTGGTGCTGACCACATCAGGCTCAATGAAGTCAGCACCTTGTTCGATTGCTAGGGTGTACGATTCCAACGTGTGTTCTGGGCGATGCCCGGAAGCTCCGCGATGCCCAATCACTAATATCTTTTTCCCGAACGCCGAAGTTTTCGCCAATGCTAAATCACTTCGCGATTGAATCTGAAGAACTCCAAGCACCGTGAATGCACCAAAAAAAACTGGAAGGAAGATCCGTTTCACCATATCCCGCTGAATTTAGTTTGATGCGGCATAGGCCAACAAGAACTCACTCTTTTCCCAACCAAAATCTAAAGCGAGATCTCGGCGAACCGCTTACAAAGAACCGCCCGAGGCAAATTGGCACCCGCGAAAGATGTTGCAAGCGGCCAAAATCAAATTCGAAATTGCCATCTCTGGATCATTTTAGGTTGGATGTTTGCCAACAACCGACAAAACGTCTTTCGAAGGAGACACCGATGAAATGGCTCGCGCTCGCACTGATCTTCACGACCTTCCAAGCTCAAGCGACAACTCCGCAAGAAAACGTCGCTCGCTCAATCGAAACTGAAATCGGTCGGCAGCTCGACGGCGAAGAGTCAGCTGCGGTTTACCAGCTCTTCAACGAAGTTGAACGGCTGCAAAGCACGGCAGCTTTCCGCGCAAATGGCGAAGCTACTTTGACTTATCTTGGATGTGTCGGCGGCAAGATCGCCTTGATCTTCAAAAAAGGTCTCGCTCTTTGCTCGGACATCAAAGGCAAAACGTATCTTTTGAAATCGAGCGGTAAAGGTTTGAGTGCTGGACTCTCCGCCTCTGGACAGATCGTAGTTCACTCCGGCGGACGCGACGTCATCCGCGGAACTTACGGCAACGGAGCGCCCGCAACTGAACTCGAAGGCACAGAGAGCTACTACAAGTACGCTAAGCTGTTTGCGAAATTCACGCCGGTTGAATTGGATTACTTCAAGAAACTTGACGGCACGGATGCAAAACTCTTCTTCGTCGGCCTTTCGTACGGTCCTTACTTCAACATGGGTAAAGACACACTCACTCTCGAGTAAGAAGCTTCCGCGCCCGCTTTCAGAAGCGGGCGCCCGCCCCCGGCGTGATCAAGGCGCCTGAACTCCCTCAATCCACTTCTGAATCGCCTCAATCTCGCTTGCGCCGACGGTCTCACTCGGCGGCATATTTTCATTGCCCCCGAAACCCGCCCCTCGAATTCTCGTAAGCATCGTCGACGAAGCTGGAACACCAGGGCTTACGTGGCCACTACTGATCAGCGTCGAAAGAGTTGCGGTGTGAAACGAATGGCAACTGGCACATCGGTTTGCGAGAACTCCGCGCGCTTTTTCCTCCGGCGTGCCTCCGGCATATCTTTGATCATCTTGCGATGATGAATTATAGACCTGGCAACCTGACGAGAGTATTAGCGCCGCAAAAATGAGAAAAATGTGAGGAGTCGTGGACTTTGCCGGCATGGAGAAAGCTTGAACCGCGTTGCTCAGAAGAGCAAAGAAAACGCGGGCGTAGCCGGACCATCATCCAGACCGCGAAGGTCCGGACGTTGGAAAGCTCGCGCGAAAACCGAAGGCCGCGCGAGCCTTAGAGCAAATCAATTACTCAACCGTGATCCAAGTTTGTTTGATGCCGTTTTGGCGAACGAGGCGGTTGAAGTACTTCGCGTTGTCAGGGTGCAAGCGGATGCAGCCGTGCGAAGCGGGCGAACCGAGCTTCGACCAGTTGCCTTTGCCTGTGCCGTGGATCGCGAAGCCACCTTGGATGAAGACTGCGTACGGCATGTTGCCGAGGCCAGCGTAGTCGCCGCCCGGATACTTCGTCGAAGTGTACTTGTCGTAGATGCGTCCGTTCGGGTGACGGTCGAACTTTGGAGTCGTGAAGCCTTTTGTTCCAGTCGAAACGTCGTAAGTGCCAACGAGCGAGCCGTCAACGTAGAGTTCCATCGATTGCGACGAACGGATGACGCGAGCCCAAACCGCGCACGATTGGCGGTAGCAGCCGGAATCAAAGAACGGAATTGCGCTCAAACCGCTGTCTTCGAGGAAAGCCGAGATACCAGTTTCGTTCTCGTACTCTTCGTCGTAAGCGCGGAGAGTTTGTTCGATCTCGGGATCGAAGGGGTTGAGTTCGTCAAGAGCGTTAACTTCTTCAGGCATTTCCGAAGCTTGTTGGTTTGCGCCTTGCTCGAGAGCGTGCGAGGGAAGCGAGAAAGCCAATGTGGCTAAAACAGAGAGAAGAGCCGTCTTCAAGATCATTTCGTTATCCTCCTCAGGATTAAGCGGTGCATGGAATATCCGCAGCAAGGCCTTTCGGCAATGCAAAATCCGGATTTTCTCCAGATCAATGTCGGATGACGAAATTTTGTGATGTTTCGCCGACGTCCGCTATCCTAGCGAAAAACAGGTTTTCAACGTCAAGGTAGAAGCAGGTAGAAGGCGGCTTGTTTAGCGGGTGTATTTCTTGGTGATGGGGTCACCAGAAGCCGCCGTTTCACCGATTAAGGAGATCGATGTTACTTTGCGAAAAGGCGGAAGGAAGGTTTTTTTCGCCTCGCTATAAACGGTTTCGACTCGGACGAGCTTTTCGCCGTCCGAAGGCCCAAGCGGAATCAGAGTGTCGACATCGCACGAGCCACCCTTCTTCTTCGCCACGATTCGGAACCGAGCCTCTTTGAGATCGTGCTTCAACTCCCGGAAATCCTTGATCCGCGCGGAAAAGGAGGTGCGATCTTGAGAGAGACTTTCAACTTCTAATCGTTTACGGATCGCCGAGCGGATCATCCCGTTGACCGGTTTCACGGTCTGTCGATTCATCATCCAGTAGAAATCAACGACGGGCCGCGGGTCGACGGAACTCAATGGCTTGAATCGGCACTGATCATCTAAGCGCGTGTAAATGATGAGAATGTTCTGAGGATTCTCGTTTTTTTCGAAGGTGAAGAGTCGGTAATGAGTTCCGTACTCAGGATTCTGGATGGCTTCATCCGCCCTTGCGGCCTGAGCCATTAGTCCCAAAACCGCCGACAAAGCTGCCTGAGCCGCCAATAGTGCCGCCGTCATTCTCGCCTCTCTTTGCGCGGACCATGTCCGCACGAAAGACGATTCTTACCCAGCCCGAGGCACTGCAAAATCCCTATTTTTTTTCGTCAGGCTTTCTCTTTTGACCGTCGGTCTGACCGACTCTGTTTTGGTAAGCCATATCCCCGAAATGATGCCGCGCAGCCGCATTGTAGGCGAGGGCGGCTTCTTCTTCCGTGTCGAAATGCCCAAGATTGATGGAGCGGCCGTCAACTTCGATCCCGGCACGCCAACGTCCATCCGCTTTGGAATAGGAAACACCCCGGTAGCTCGAAGTCGTCTTACTCCGCTTTTTCGGCAGAAGACGCTGACGTTCCTGCAAAGTGCAGACGATCAGGTTGCTCTTGCGGTAATCCAAACCGTCGTTGAACCTGCGTGGGTAAACTTGTTTACCCGGCGGTGGGTCCATCAAAAACTTTCCGAGCGTGATCGTCTTGACGCCTTTAGGACCACGAATGGAAGTCACCACGCGAAGGCGACCCGTCGTACCCTTGGTAGCGCGCCACTTATGGGCGCTCACGCGATCGAGATCTTCGCGATCGATCTTTACTTGGAGATCAGGAGAAACGGAAAGGTAGCACCAATCTTCTGCCGTCATATCTCAAGCTTGAAGGAAAGATCGTAACCCCGCAACCGGACCAGGCCAGGGTCGAGTTTTAGATCATGCTAAACAAAAGCCGTTCAGACGGAAGAGCGTGCACTTCTGGCGGAGCGGATTTGCACCGCAACGGTCGCGAGAATTTCGGTGATGCGAAACGGCTTGTGAAACATTCCCTTCGCTCCGCTTGCGCGGACCTGGTCTTCCGTCAGATCCGAGTAACCGGTCATGAAGAACACTCCCGGCTTTTCGCCTTCTTGAGCGTTCAACCATTCAAGGAGTTCGATCCCTCCACCACCCGGCATGCGGATATCAGAAAGAACAACGTCGATACGTTCGGTGGCGAGAAGAGCTTGGGCCGCCGCGCCACTCCCCGCCTGCAGGACGCGGTATCCGAGAAGCTGAAATTCATCGGCTAGAAATTCGCGAAGATCAGCTTCATCCTCGGCGATGAGAATGCAATCGCGATCATTCGCTTTTGATTTCAACTGGGATGGATCATCCGGCAACATGGACTCCCCGATTCTCTCGCATCAGCTCAGAACCCGGATCGGAATCCAGATTAAGTAAAGATGCGCGATTTGCGGCAAGCGGGTCTCGCCTTCAGCTTTTCAAAGTAAATTTTGAATACCGGCGAGAGCTTGATCAAAAAATCGCCCCAATTTAGCAAGCTTCCGATCATGATGTCAGCCGCTGAGAATTCGTTGCCGACAAGATAGGTTTTTCCTGAGAGCGCGGATTCGAGCAACAGCGCCGCGGCTTTGAATTCCTCACTCGCCTGCGCCTCGGCTGCGTGATCCTTTGCCTCGCGTGCGCGCCAGAGCTTCTCCATGAGAGGCTCGAGCGTCGAGGTAGCAAAAAACATCCATTGGTAATACTCCGCGCGCAGGGGTGAACCCGGTTGCGGAGCGAGACCTTTTTGTGGATGGAGATCGACGAAGGTCAGACAGATCGCGCCCGTTTCGCAAAGCGATCGGCCGTCGAATCGAACCGTCGGCACGGTGCCCATCGGATTGATTTTCAGATATTCGGGTGAACGGTGCTCCATCAAGTCCCAGCTCAGCATATGGTCTTCATAGGCAATGCCGAGCTCTTCAAAAAGCCAGCGCACACGACCGCTGCGATCACCGTAAGAAAAACCGTATAACGTGATTGGCTTACTGCTCATCGTATCCTCCCTGCGGCGAAACATCCGACGTTCCGCGCGCCGCTTCGGGCCGATCCATTAGATCGTTTAACCATTACACCACGAGTACCAGCCGCTCGGTAGTCGCGAAAACCGATTGGATCAGAATGGCCAAGCGGAAATTCTCAATTCGAGAAGCGACCAGGAGACGCCCCTACAACATCCAGAAGGCGCCCAGAAAACCCCAGGAGATGAAATTAGAACTTTCGAGTTTAACTCGGCTCATGATGTAACGCTCGGCCCACGTCTCGTGCGTCGGTGGCTCGGCTCGAAACACTCACCGGTACTCAACTCCAGTTCTGCTTGAGCCACTTCCAAAAGTTAGATCGTCTTTCGCCGATGTCGAAATGCGTGCCCTCGAACTCGCTGTAGTCACAACTGACCCGAAGGTCATGAAAACGATCTCGAATCTGACGAGTTCCGAATAGAAGTTGAAACTGGTCTCGCGTCCCGACATCCAGGTATATCATGTCGAGACGAGCTGCCGACTCACTTCGTTCTTTGATGAACTCGACAGGATCATGGCGCTTCCATTTTGACCACGTTTCAGGTTTTAAGATCCCGGTCTCTGCATCGAGCGGATATTCGATCGTCCCATCGCTACTTGGTGCATAACAAAGGCCCATGGCGATCGCGTTGAGGACGGGAAACGCTTCCTTCCTTTTCATCCAGCGTCCTGCTTCCATCTCGCGGCGAACGGCATTGATGCCTCCGAGCGAAGTCAACACCGGCAAAGCCGTGTAGAGATCCGGCAAGAGGCTCGCTTCGAAAAAGCTGTCGGGAGCAATCGCCGCCGCAAAACCAAAAACATCGGGCCGCTTCGTTGCAAGATGAAGAGCTCCGTACCCGCCGCTTGAACCTCCGCTCACGCACCACTTTTGCCGATCGTTCGTTACCGCGCACTCACGCTTTACTGCTTCAACCAGTTCGTTCAAGACGAAGTCTTCATAGCGCCCGGTTCCCTCGCTGTTGATGAACTGTGAACCACCCCAATACGTCATCGCATCACAAAAAACGTAGATCGCCAGCGGAGCTTCACCGCGCTTGCAAGCGAGATCGAGAGTTTCAGCCGTGTTCGGGGCGCGATATTTTTGCCCGAAAGAATAGGTTCCGTTACCCGTCAGACCCGAGAGGACGAAGACCACAGGCCAACCTTGAGCCGGTGCTTGCGCCCGAGGTACTAAAACAGGATTTCTTCGTAAGGTGGGATCACCGAGCGGATTTCCTCGGAGAGCCTGACTTTCAATCTGCAAAGTGGCGAAGCTAAAATTCTCTAGCTCTTGAAGCCAAAGCCCCTCTTGAAGTCGCGATTTAAAACTTGAAGGATTCTGAGATAGATTTTGTTCTGAGTTTTGAGCTGCATCGTGGGTATCGTTCATGCGCCGATTTCATTGCACGGGCTGAAAGCTTTCAAGCATTTTCGGGAGTTCCGCAGAAGACAGCTCGATCGCAAGTCAATTCCCATTCAGGGCCCGTTCAATGCCCGTTCAATGCCCGTTCAATGATAGTCGCCGATCAAAAGCTTGTGCACGCGTGTCCAATTCACGAGCGCAAAAAATTGGCGGAGGAAGTCTTCACGCTTCGCCTTGAAGTGCAAATAGTAAGCGTGCTCCCAAAGATCGCAAACGAGAATTGGCTGACCTCGCACGGCACAGACGTCCATCAACGGATTGTCGTGATTAAGAGTCGTTGCGAGGTGGAGACGCTCGGGCCCATCCTTGATCAGCCAAAGCCATCCCGATCCGACGTGTTGTGAGCCGACTCTGACAAATTCAGCCTTGAAAGCATCGAGAGACCCAAAGGATTTCTCGAAAGCCTTCAAGAGCTCGGGAGAGATCTCTTGATCCTCTTTGCAGTCGGTCATCACACTCCAGAAGAAAGTGTGATTCCAATGACCGCCTCCATGATCGCGAACGGCCTGCGGAAAAGCGCTCACGTGCGAGAGAATTTCTTCGAGAGTACGGCCTCGTACCGACGTCGACGCTAAAGCCTCATTGAGTCGATCGACATAGCATCGATGATGGACATCGTGATGCCACTTCAGTGTTTCACGATCGATCACCGGCTCAAGAGCATCGTAGGCGTAAGGGAGCGGGCCCAAGTGGAAAGGCTCATGACCGCTCGCTGCGATGAGTGCCTGTTGCACATTCTTTCCTCCCAGCGCTTCCGCAATGGACATGCTGGCCATAGCCCCTCCTAAAAGTCTTAAGCCAAAGTTTCCTCAAGTTTCCTCAAGTTTCCTTATGCAATCCGTTCTGCAGAAAGTCGCCCTCTCTCGCCTTTCTACAGCCCGGAAAACCTGGGCACGTCGCTAATTGAAGCGGAGCGCCGACGAGGCAGTATCCCGCTAGGAACGCGAAGTTCGCAACTCGCCTTCATTCTCCATCAAGAAGAAAGCACAATCACCGGCGAAGATCCCAAGTTTTGAGCATATGAACCACACAGAGAGAACCGCACAGACCCCAAAGCTTCTGTTGTCCTTCGCGCAAAAATTCCCTTAACGTTTACTCTGTAGAAGAAAGAAGGTCCGCTTTGAGCTCGACCACAAACATGCGCAATTCTCTTTTCCAAACCATGACTCTCCTGATTGCTATTGCGCTCGGGAGTGTTACGGCTAGCGCTCAAGAAAGCCCCGGCGAAGAAGCCGAGACCGAAACCGAATTTGAAGCTTCAAAAGAGGGCTCACTCGCAGAAAAATCGTTGATCCGATTCGCCGCACTCACGCAGTTCGTCGAAGGAGACGTCAACAAACTCGACGCCCAAAAAGTGCGAACGCCCGTCGACTTTCGCACACCGATCTACGAGGGCGAACGAATTCAAGTCGCTCGCGGCGGAATGCTCAAGCTAGTGACTCAAAGTGGATGCATCGCGGTCTTCTACGGCGAAAGCACAGTGCTCAGTCCGAATCGCGAGAAGCCCTGGCGTTTTAAGAGTGAAGCCGTTCGGTGGATCTGTCCAGAAGGCGCAAAAGAATCCGTTGTCTCAAGAGGACTTCCCCTTGAGATCAACTCGGGTGAATTCTTCCAGGACGGAAGAAGACTGCTCGTTCTCCGTGGACAAGTCTCAACAAAAGAGTCCGAGTTACCTACGAGCCGCATGCTTCAATTTCAAAATCGCGGTTTTAAAATTGTTCAGCCCGAACCGTCATCGTTTGATCTCTGGAGCTTTAACGAAAAAAGACGCCCGCCCCAAGAGAGCACGGCGGTTCCTAAACCCGAGACCCCGAAACCGAAGAAGATTGAAGCGCCGAAGAACGTTCGGATCATTGTCGGGCCGACAGGAGGCGGTGGACGCCTTATCTACGATAACGACTCTCTTTCGGAAGACCATCTCGACTCCGAGGGCGGTCGCCTCCAAACTCATATCCGGTGGGGTCAGGGCAGCTTCATCCTTTTGTACCGCCACCAATCGTTGAATGCGGATTACAACAAAGGAGGCGCGGGAATCACGCCATCTGAAGGAGTCCACAACGACTCAGAGCTTGATGCTCTTGAATTTGGTTACCGGTTCAACCACGATCGGTGGTGGTCACCATACTTTCGGCTCGGAGTGGGTGCCGAAAAACCCAAAATCTTTGTCAGCCTTCCTGGAGCAACTTCGGCCTACTTCTCTGGTACAGAGTATGAGTTCTGGATGTTGACCGCGGCTGCTGGCATCGATGCCCAGTATAGCCCTCAATGGTTGAACTGGTTCGGTGTTTACGCAAGTGCTGATCTCAATCTTCAACAATCGCTCGGTAGAGGTGCCCGCAAAGTCTTCCACGAGTTCAACTCTTCTCAAGGAGATGTGCCAGAAGCAGGAGAGCCCTGGCGCTTGACGTCCGTTTCGCTGCAACTCATGCTTGGCCTTTTCGTTCAGTTCTAAAAAGGAGCCATCGAAGATGACGATCTTTACGAAAATTCTGAACCGCGAAATTCCGGCTAAAATCGTTTACGAAGATGAGCACTGCCTCGCTTTTCGCGATGTCAATCCACAGGCGCCTACGCACGTTCTCTTGATTCCGAAACTTGAGATCCCCACGATGAATGACGTCAATGATTCTCACCGCGACCTCATGGGACATTTAATGGTCGTCGCTCCCCGCATCGCCGAACAAGAAGGAATCGCGCGCGACGGTTATCGTCTCGTCGTCAACACGAACGCGAAT
Source organism: Bdellovibrionales bacterium (assembly GCA_005808505.1). GTDB lineage: Bacteria > Bdellovibrionota > Bdellovibrionia > Bdellovibrionales > JAMPXM01 > SYLX01. Next base: position 25,837 of record SYLX01000135.1, read on the forward strand.
GCCGGTCAAACCGTTGCGCACATCCATATCCATATCATCGGCGGCCGTGCGCTGGGTTGGCCTCCGGGTTGATTCGACTCCGTCAACAAACGTCACATAGGTGTATTGATCTGATTTATGCTAAGGATCATTTGAACTGATTATTCTTTATACCTCCTGGTGGTTAGAAACGGGACTGCACTCGCCCGAGCGGGCTTCCGCCTCTACCCATTTACGTCCATAGCGACGCTTCAGGAGGACTCATAATGAACGAACCTAAAAATACCCGCCGTGGTCTCTTGAAAAAGAGCTTCGGCGCTGCGGCTCTTTTCGCCTCGGCAAAAGTGGCGCATGCAGCCGCCTGTACGATCACCCCGCGCCAAACTTCTGGCCCCTTCATTCCGAACGACTTCCCGTTTCGCGAGCCGAACGAAGGCGCACCTTACCTGAACGTTGCGGATTCAAACGCAGATCTCACGACGATCTCCGGCAACGTGGATTCCAACGGCAGACCGATTCTCGCCCAAGGGCAGATCCTTTATGTGTTCGGCCAAGTTGTGGATCAGAGTTGCACACCGGTGGCAGGCGCTACCGTCTATCTTTGGCAAGCCGACATCAACGGTCACTACAATCATCAGGAAGACCCCAATGTCCATTCGGCCGATGAACTCGATGAGAACTTTCAATATCGGGCTTCGATGACGACCGATGCGCAAGGGCGATTCCAATTCAAAACGATCAAACCCAAGTATTACCCGCTCGATGAATCAGGATCGGTCATGAGAACCGCGCATCTTCATTTTGCCGTTCTTCATCCGAAGATTCAGCGATTGGTCACGCAGACTTACTTTGAAGGAGATGCGCTCGAAGACATCGCACGCATTCGTGAGCTCAATGCACAAGACATCATTTTAGCGCCGCAAGGGAAGATCTTGCCAGAACTTAAGCCCCTCATCATCGAGTTCAAACCGAATTTCGCATTCAATGATGGACCCGTAGGAGAAGTCACGTTCACGGTGATCCGCAAAGTTTGATCGAACAAGTCGTTCAAGGTGAGAGGCGCGAAACGCTCCACTCACCGTTTTTCTCACGCTCAAATACAAAACGATCGTGCAGGCGGAACTCGCCCGCCTGCCAAAATTCAATGCGCTCCGGGACGAGCAACCACCCACCCCAATTCGGTGGGCGTGGAATCATCTCTTCATTCTGGAAGCGCTCTTCCACTTTTCTAACTCGTTCCAAAAGCTCATCGCGACTTTTGATTTTCTGGCTTTGCGGCGATGCCCACGCTCCGATGCGACTGCCTCGTGGCCGACTCTGGAAGTAGACGTCTGATTCCGCTTCGTTGAGCTTCTCGACTCGTCCTTCGACACGGATTTGACGATTGAGCGGAGCCCAAAAGAACACTAGCGCCGCCTGAGCGTTGTCGTTGAGGTCTCCAGATTTTCGACTCTCGTAATTTGTGAAGAGTCGAAACCCTTTGCCACTTTGCTGACTGAGCCCTTTGTACAAAACAATCCGTGCACTCGGCCGGCCTGCGCGCGACGCTGTCGCCAGCGTCATCGCCGTCGGCTCTGGGAGCTTCGCGGCTTGCGCTTCGCCCATCCAGCGCTCGAAGTTTTCAAATGGATCCATGGTCAGTTTTAAATCCCCGAAATCGATGCTCATGCCTCGGTAATCTAAACCTCCTTGGGTGCTTGTCAACGAACGGCGGGGCGCTCAGAAACCTACCTTATTGGTTCGCCCGCAATGGATTGCATTTCACCGCTTTTTAAAAAACACTGAAGCGGTTTTCCGGCCGCGGCTAGCCAATGCCAGCCAACTGAGAGGTCCTCATGACGAGTCAAAAAACTGAAGATCCTCGCGGCGAATTCGCCAAGATCGAAGAGATCAAAAAAATTCTCGGCACTGAAACCTTTAGCAGCGGCGTCGAGGTCGGGATCGGAGACGACGCCGCCGTCGTGGAGGGAAGCGGCCGGCTCCTTCTCTGCACAGATGCCTTTGTTGAGGGAACCCATTTCGACTTCTCGTTCATTGAACCCGTGGAACTTGGACATAAAGCTCTAGCGGCCACATTGAGCGACATTGCGGCTATGAACGGAAAACCACGTTACCTCTTACTCTCGATCGCGGTAACGCCGAGCGCTCCTTCCGATTTTTTAAATAGTTTTTATCGAGGAGCCCGCGCACTTTGCGCTAAACACTCGGTTTCGATCGTCGGTGGTGACCTGACGTCATCACAGCACGGCGTGTTCATCGACGTGGTTGGCGTCGGACAAGTCGAAAAGCCGATTCTCCGGAGCGGCGCTCGCCCTGGCGATTACATCGCTGTGTCCGGAACTCCTGGTGCATCGGCCGCTGGTCTCTACTCACTTCAAAAATACGGCCGCGCCCAGACTTCAAATTCTCTCCGTCACGCGCATTTGTTACCGATCCCACGATTTGACCTGATCGCGGGCCTGCAATCGGCCTGTACCTCCCTGATCGACATTAGCGACGGCCTCTCGAGCGAGGTTTTGCACGTAGCGAGAGCATCGAAGACGGGGGCTCATCTCGAAGCGAAAAGTTTTCCAATTCATCCGGACGCTTTGAAACTCGCACACGCGGAAAAAATCGACCCTACACACTGGGCACTTTCTGGTGGCGAAGACTACGAGCTTCTCGCGACACTCGACGCTTCATTCGTTGAAAAGAAGGGTCCGCCGCCAGGATTCACGGTCATTGGTCGAGTCACCCCTCCCGATGAAGGAGTCACGATCACGCATCAAGATGGCAAGCGCTCACCTTTAGTCGCGACGGGATTCAACCACTTCGCCTCAAGTTGAGACTCGACAAATCCGATTAGCTTTCATGAGTTCAGCTGCGCGCTATTATCCACGATCACCTCGCTACGTCTTCCGTCCTGACGATCAAAGCCTCATGCGCTTTGCGGGAATGGATACAAAAGGCGTCACGACTCCAGCACGCGTAAACAATCTTTCGGCTACGGGCCTGTCTTTTTTCGTCGATCCATTCGATGCCCCACCTGTCGGAACCATGCTTAAGATGGAGTTCCAACTTCCCGGCAGCCAGCAGATTGCGTGGTTCGGTACGGTCGTGAGGATCGAAGAGCGCTCGGAGTGGGATATCAGCCACGACGACTCTTCGCCCGAAGTAGTCTTGGTCGCAATTCAGTTCAAACGATTGCCCGAGTCGCTCACGCGCGCAATCCAAAGGAGTCTCAAAAACCGCGTCACGCACGATGACGCTGAAGTCTTGAACATCTCGCTCACGAATCGCCAAGAGCTTTACGCGCTCTACTTTCTTTCGTTTGCGCTCTTCTGCTGTTTTTTATTGATGACTCTGCCGCCAGGATTTTGGCTGAAGCCATTCCGTTTCGGATTCTGATTCTCGCATCAACTCTCAGTGAGTTTTTCGCCGAACCTTCACCGCGATTTTGCCGGGCTCTCCGAATGACGAAGTTGCGGTGACAACCGTTGATGCCGGCTTTCCCGTACGAACTTCAGCTTCGGTCGCTTCGCGCACATCGAGCACCCTCACCTCAAAAAAGACTTCGAGCCCAGCAAGCGGGTGATTTCCATCGACCGTTACAACGTCGCCTTCCACCTCGATCACGCGAACCGTGATCGTTCGGCCTTGTCGGTCAAGAGTGTTGAAGCGCTGCCCAACCGTCACTTCGACTCCGGCCGGGAAACTTCCGCGCGGCATCTCGGCTACAAGCGAAGCGTCGTACTCTCCGTAAGCTTCTCGAGGCGAAACAAAGACATCGACGCGGAAGCCAGATGTTTTACCTTCGAGTGCTCTCTCTACCGGCGCGTTGATGAGACCACGGCCATGCAGATATTCGTAAGGATGCTCTGGGGTCTTCTCTTCCAGCAGCCGACCCTCTTTATCGGTGATGCGGTAAGCGAGTCGCACAACGCGGTCATTCTCAATTGTGATCGCCATCAATCCTCCGAAGCTGGCTCGATAACTGGAACATTCGCCGACCCGCCGGAGAAGTCGAGCTTCTGCGGATTCAGGTGGGCCGCTTCCAATCGCGTGAGATACTCGTCACGCGAAATGTACTTGCCTCCGAACGTTTCCAAAATGGGTGTCACCATCTGGATGTCCATCCACCCAAGTCCACTCGCACGAAGCTTCTGAGTCAACGCAAACAAGCAGCGCTTACTTCCGCCGCTCACTTTATAGAACATGCTTTCGCCGCTGAAGACGCCACCGACGTAAACTCCGTAAAGTCCCCCGACAAGTTGCCCACGATGCCAGCACTCCACGCTGTGAGCGTAGCCCGCTTCGTGAAACGCGATGTACGCTTTCTGCATGGAAGGTAAAATCCACGTTCCCGTTTCGTGCGAGCGAGGCACGGCGGCGCACTCGACGATGACTTGGTGAAAGTCTCTGTTGAAGGTGATCGAATAAGATTCATCTTTCAGCTCGCGCAAAAACCGGCGCGGCCAATGAATCGAGTCAAAATCCAACACTCCTCGCTGCGGAGGAGAGAACCAAAGAAGTGGCAACCCTTCTTGGGGCCAGGGGAAGATGCCGTTTCCGTAAGCTTCTAAAAGTGTTTCGACTTCAAGATTACCGCCGTAACAAAGCAGGCCGTCGTCGCCGGCCAGGCGCGGATCCGGAAATATCGCCTTCCGACGTTTACGCACCCGTTCCTCCGCGCGCGGCTTTCAAACAGAGATCGCACTTCCCGCAGGCCGCGGCACCGGAGAATCCGAAGTACGCGCTAACCACCTGCATGCGGCATCCTTCATCCTGCTTCGCAAACTCAACGATTTGGAGGAGTTTGCTTCGCGCGGCCTTCATCCGTGCTTCATAAAGTTTAGCGTCGAGGTACTCATCCGGCGGACTCTGGAGCGGCTTCCACTCCCTCGGCTGTCGACCTTCGAGCGAACCCCAACGTTCCAAGAGATTCACGGCCGTTTCCACGCGGAAGTCGCGACGATTATAAAAGTTCATCTGCGTGCGCAGATAATCGAAGCCCTCTTGGCGAGCTCGCGTGAGGTTCCTCTCGATGAGATTGTAAACCGCACGAATGAATCCGGGATCAGGATTGGCCCACTCCAAAAAATCGCATTGGATGCTGACGTCATCATCGTCGAATGCCATCACGCAAGCCGATGGCTTTCCATCGCGTCCTGCACGCCCGATCTCCTGGTAATAGGCTTCGATCGAGCCCGGCATCTCCGCGTGCATCACCATCCGCACGTCTTCTTTATCGATACCGAGCCCGAAAGCCGGCGTCGCTAAAATGAAGTCAGTCGACGATCTTAGAAACATTTCTTGCGACCGCTTGCGATCACGGTCGCCGAGCTGTCCATGGTAAACAAAATGTTCCATGCCCATACGGCCAAGCTGCGCCGAAAACTTTTCGAGCGTTTGGATGAGCGAAAAATACACGATCGCCGCACCCGGAAATTGGTGTCTAAAAGCAACGAACGCCTGAAGCTTCTGATCAAGGCCGTGCACGTCTAAAACTTCGATCGCAAGATTCGGACGCTCGATCCCGCGGTTGAAGACTTCGGCGTTTGCCAGTCGCAACTGTTTCAAGATGTCCTGTTGGACTTCTTTCGTCGCCGTGGCCGTGAGGGCCAATGTCACTGGATTGCCGAACGCTTCACGGTAATCGCCGACTCGGGAGTAATCCGGGCGGAAATCATGCCCCCATGTCGAAATACAATGGGCCTCGTCGATCGCGAGCAGGGCTAATCGGTTTTTTCGTAAGGCTTCGGTGAATTCGGGAATCCGAAACCGTTCTGGCGTCACGTAAAGAAGCTCGTACTCACCAGCGGCGAGTTTTCGGTAGCGAGCTTCGCGCTCATCGGCCCGAAGAGAAGAGTTGATGAAGGCCGCCTTCAAACCCTTTGCCAGCGCTGCGTCAACTTGGTCCTTCATCAACGCAATCAGCGGCGAAATGACCAAAGTAAGTCCTCGTCCCGCTTCCGCAAGGACTCGGGCCGGAAGCTGGTAGCATAAACTCTTGCCCATACCCGTCGGCATGAGCAGAAGCGCGTTTTTTTCGGAAAGTACGGTGTCAATGACCGCTTCTTGGTCCCCACGAAAGGCATCGAATCGGAAGACATCCTTCAAAACGACTCGAGCACGCTGAGTTAAGGAGGACATGGGCGCAGGCCTTTCATATTCGGTCGCTTTTTGACCAATCCATCTAAGGATTCTGGCGGCTATTCTGACGAATATTCTACGGATTCGCTCAGTCTAAGGAACAGAGAGATTTTTTGCACTTGGCAATGGATCGTGTTAAACCCTTCCGGTCAGCTTCGAGATAAGCGCCGCGCCATCTGGCTCGGGTTCTGTAACGGCCAGGTCGAATCCTTAGGGTCACACCCTGTTGAGGCGCCACCGATCAAGAACTCTTAGGTGGTAATTTTCCGTCTTCGACGGTCCCGTCCCCGCGAGGGTTCGACGATCATCGCTGATAGAAATGGCCACCGTCCGCAGCGGAAGCAATTGCGGATGCAATTTCTTAAAAGCCAAAATTACGAGTAATAGTCGCACGTAACAGTGCACGCACAACAGTCATAGGAGAATCTTTAGGCCATGGCTTCGAATGAATGGGTCTTAGAGAAAGTTCGTAACATCGGGATTTCCGCCCACATCGACTCAGGCAAAACAACCCTGACCGAGCGGATCCTTTTCTACACTGGCCGTATCCACGCCATTCACGAAGTTCGTGGTAAAGACGGTGTCGGCGCGACGATGGACTCGATGGACCTCGAGCGCGAAAAAGGCATCACGATCCAGTCCGCTGCGACCAGCGTTCACTGGAAAGACACGGCGATCAACATCATCGACACCCCCGGACACGTGGATTTCACGATCGAAGTTGAACGCGCACTCCGCGTTCTCGACGGCGCGATCCTCGTTCTTTGCGGCGTTGCGGGCGTTCAGTCGCAGTCGATCACGGTCGACCGCCAGATGAAGCGTTACAACGTTCCCCGTCTCGCGTTCGTGAACAAACTCGACCGCTCGGGCGCTAACCCGTTCCGCGTTCTCGAGATGGTCCGCGACAAACTCCGCCTCAACGCGGTCCTCGTGCAGATTCCGATCGGCATCGAAGACAAGCTTGAAGGCGTTGTCGACCTCGTGACGATGAAAGCTGTGTACTTCTCCGGAAAAGACGGCGAAGTGATCACCGAAAAAGAGATCCCGGCAGACCTCGCTGACAAAGCGAAAGAATACCGCATGGAACTCGTCGGTAAAGTTGCCGACTTCGACGAAGGCATTGGCGAAAAGTTCTTGATGGAAGAAGAGCCCACGGTTGAGGAGCTGAAAGCAGCTATCCGCCGCGTAACTCTCGCTCGTCAGATCGTTCCGATGTTCTGCGGTTCGGCTTACAAGAACAAAGGCGTTCAGAAGCTCCTCGACGGCGTGACGGATTATCTCCCCAGCCCGCCCGAGAAGGACAACTTCGGACTCGATAAGAGCAAAGGCGAAGAGCAGATCAAAGTTCAAGTTGATCCGAAGGCTCCGTTTGTTGCTTACGCGTTCAAACTCGACGAAGGCCGCTACGGTCAGTTGACGTACATGCGCATTTACCAAGGTACGGTCACTAAAGGTGACTTCATCTTCAACGCGCGCGACGGCAAGAAGATCAAAGTTCCTCGCCTTGTTAAGATGCACGCGGATTCGATGGAAGATATCGAATCAGCATCGGCTGGCGATATCATCGCGATGTTCGGCGTTGACTGCTATTCGGGTGACACGTTCACCGACGGCACGACTGAAATGACAATGACTTCGATGCACGTTCCTGAAGCGGTTATCTCGCTCGCGATCGCGCCGAAGGCAAAAGACACGGCTGCGAACTTCTCGAAGGCTCTTCAGAAGTTCCGTAAAGAAGACCCGACGTTCCGCGTATCGCGTGACGAAGAGTCGAACGACACGCTCATCGCCGGCATGGGCGAGCTTCACCTCGAGATTTACATCGAGCGCATGAAGCGTGAGTTTAACTGCGAAGTTATCGCAGGTAAGCCGCAGGTTGCGTACCGTGAGACGATCCATGCAGCAGCTGATTTCGATTACACCCACAAGAAGCAAACGGGTGGTTCGGGTCAGTACGCGAAAGTCGTGGGCAAGATCGAGCCGATTCAGATCGAAGAAGGCAAAGATCCGAAGTCGTACGAGTTCGAAGATGACGTTGTCGGTGGACGTATTCCTAAAGAATTCATCCCCGCTGTTGACGAAGGTATGCAGGAACAGATGCGCAAAGGTACGCTCATCGGCTTCCCCGTTGTCGGCGTGAAAGTCACGTTGAGCGACGGCGCTTACCACGATGTCGACTCGTCTTACCTCGCGTTCAAAATCGCGGCGATGGCAGCGTTCCGTGAAGTGTACCCGAAAGCTCAACCGACTGCGCTCGAGCCGATCATGAAGCTCGAAGTCGTAGCGCCGGAAGAGTTCCAAGGGAACATCATGGGCCAGATCAACCAACGTCGCGGTATGATCCAAGGTACATCGACGATCGAAGGCAGCGTTACCGTTATGGCGGACGTTCCTTTGACAGAGATGTTCGGCTACTCGACAGATCTTCGCTCGGCAACGCAAGGTAAAGGTGAGTTCACGATGGAATTCAACCGCTACGCTGCAGTTCCGCGCAACATCCAAGAAGAACTTCACAAGAAGTACTTGGAAAAACGCGCAGCCGAACAAAAAGGCTAATATTCAAGAAACGCTCATTGCGAGTGATAAAGGCAGCCCAAAGGCTGCCTTTTTTATTTCTGCCAGCACGAGTTTGCGTGGGTGATCAGAGGTCTTCCCAAAACGGCCGGAAGGAATCTTCGTCCTTCTTCTTCGGTTGTGAATTTGTCGGCGGCCTTGGCGGAGCCTGTTTACGTACGGGCTGTCTCACGACTTCTTCAGATTGAGTTTGCACGCGGGCCGGCCCGCTCGAAGCAGCAGAACGTTCGGAAAGTTCCGCCGCTCGACGAGTGAGCAAACGATTGACGTCAGCTTCCGCGCTCTTGATCGCGGTCCTCATACCTTGCTTAATGCCGCAGCTTGAATCTTTTAAAGCTTCGTCTTCTTCAACCCAGCTGAGCGGAACGCAACCGGCTTTCTCAACCTTCTGCACTTCGCCGATGTACTTTCCGGCAGCCAATAGTTTTGCGTCGTAAACGAGACCTTCCGCATCCTTCGCATCGTTCATACGGCGAAGCCATTCTTGCTCGATACCTCTCAAGTTATCGAGGTACTGCTTTCGCGTCATCTTATCGAGATCTTTGTAGCGCAGCTCCGGCGGAAACCCGAGCTGATCTAAGAGCTTGTTCATTCCGGCTAGCTCGGATTTATGATGCTTTTCGAAGTTCATCCGAACGATTTGATCAAATAAAAGAGATCGTGCCGACAGCTGCGAAACTGGCCGCGTCTTTCCTTGTTTCTCCAAGACGTCCTCGCAGTGTCGAGTTTCTTGAAGGAAGTCATACGCACGGCGAAGAGGAGCTTTCGATTGCGCCTCTTTCGGTACGTCTTCGCAGCCAGGATCAGCGCGAAGATGACAATAGTAGACTTGAAGGTGTTTCTCTTCTTCTTTCGAGCGATTTCCGCAAGCCAAGATGTCGTCTTCAACCGTACGCACACCTTTCTTCGTCACGATCAGATCGCGATCGATGCAGATTGCGGCCGTTGTACCGTTCACTTGCCGGAGTTCTTTGAAAAGACGATTGAGCTCGTCTCGATCCCGCGTTTGCGCAAACTGCTCCTGGCGAATCAAAAGATCTTCGAGAATCCAGGGACTCGCGGGTCTTGAGTCGAGCGGTGCCTGACCAGAAAATCCTCCGATCATAACGGTTGCGGGGAACGCTTTTTTCCATCCCGTGATGAAATCGTCCGTCGTTGCGCCGTAACAAGCCCATAGCAAAACGGATCGTACGTTGTCCGCAAGCGGCTTGTTTTTGAGAAATGCCTCTTCGATGTCTGAATCGTCGAGCTGTTTCGTGAGCTCACCCCAAAATTCACGATCACCGTCGTGTGCGGAAATGACGACCGAACTCAAAGACACTTTTGCGTCTTTGAGTTTTTTGAATTCTTCATTGAGCTTCTTCTTATCGAGTCGCGCGACCGAGTTGTAATTCTTTACGTGGGTTTTCTTTGCCGCTGCGAGATTGGCAGTCGCTGACGTACACCCGCTGGAAGTCGTGCTATCGCGGCAGAAAATACGGACGCGATTTTCCGCACGTAAAGTTTCGTTTCGCGATTTGATGAGCATCGCCTGTTCGGTCGGCGAGACGCGTGGGATCACGTGCAAACGCTCCAGCCGGGAGTCATTCGGCTGAATGACTTCGCCACGCTCTTGCGCAGCTTCGATGAAGCGTTTGTTACGCTCCTCAACCGCACGCCTTGCGGCCGCAACTTCCGAGGGGGCGTTATTCAAATCCAAAAACAGAACATCAGCTCGCGCCGTCGCTGCTGAAATCAAGTTCAGGATGAAAAACGCAACCACTAGCCCCCTCACCGCCTCGCCTCCGCTTTCTTCCGCAAGCGAATCACGTGTTGAAGAGCTTCGAGATAACTCACCGGCATTTTCGGGTAGTACTTAGTCTTAAGTCGTTTGAGCGGATATTCCTGGGCGCGAAGGAAAAGAAAATCACGATCCATCTGCGACCAAGATTTCACGATGCGCTCAAGTTCAGCCGCGCGAAACAAATCATCGCGAAGTTTCGGACTCGGCTCCGTCCACGGATCACGAACCGCTACTTCATCGAACTCTCGAATTTCAAAGCCGTCTTTGGCCGCTTCGCTGAGATCGACGTTATCGTACATGCGAATGAGCGTAACGCCGTTCCAGTTGGGCGGCGGCGGCTTCATGAAAGGATTGTCGGCGATCGCTTCTTTCTTCACGGAGCTTGGAGAACGATCCCCTTCATCTTCCGGGGGAAGACAATACGGAGCCTCGACGGCATTTGCGATGATCGCGAAAGCGAACGTCATCACGAACGAGCCGATCAAGCTTGTTTTCCGATGCAGGTTTTCAGTAAGCCGTACGCCCTTCATTGCCGCTCCCCTCAACGGCTTTTCGGCAAAGATATCGAGGCTCTAAAGCAAATTGACGAAGTCCTAAACCTCTCGTCAGCGATTGCGCGGAATCGATAAAGTTGCCATATAAAGATCCCATAAAAGAATCGCCGTCTCTCGACGAAAGCCTGAGCCTGAAGGAGCACCCGTGAGTTCAACATCCATCCGTTTTCTTTACGTGACCACGAAAGACATTGAGCAAGCCCGATCGATCGCAAAGACTTTGATCGAGGAGCGGCTGGCCGCCTGCGCAAACATTCTGCCACGCATGGAATCGATTTACCGATGGGAAGGCACCATCCAAGAGGAAGTCGAGTGCGTTTTGATCCTGAAGACAGAAGCGGCAAAAGTTGCGGACGCAACAAAAAAGATCGAGGAGCTCCACTCCTACCAAGTTCCCTGCGTATTGAGCCTTACGGTCGAGTCTGGAGCGTCGAAGTACCTCGACTGGCTCACGACCGAGGTCAGGACCAAGAGCCCGTAACGAGCCCTTTAAGCGCGAATGCCATGAGAATCGTGAGCACGAAGAGGACGAAAAAGATCCAGAACGTGCTCCTCGATACACGGCTGGGCTCTTTTCGACGGTAACTGCTGGGTTCACTCTTCGGGATCACGGGGCCTCAAGAACAGGTGTTGGGTTGATTCACTGGTGCTCTTTCGGCTTTGGCGGCGAGCCAAGCCGGGCCCAGTTCTGTCAAACCTAGCTTCCTAGCGAAACTTATGCCAAATTCCGCAGTGTCGTTTCTTAACCGCCCAAGCTAGGCCCAATCAAAAGGAGTTCTCATGGAACGCTTCGAGCTTGCTCGCCGAATCTACGACTGCGCCCATCTGACCGGGACGTTTCTTCTCCGTTCAGGCAAAACGTCGCACGAATATTTCGACAAGTATCAGTTCGAGAGTGATCCGAAACTTTTGAAAGAAATCGCCAAAGGCTTAGTACCTCTCATCCCTGCTGGCACCGATTACCTCGGCGCTCTCGAAATGGGCGGAATCCCGATCGCTACGGCCCTGTCTTTCGAAACCGGAATCCCTGTCGTGTTCGTCAGAAAAGAAGCTAAAGAGTACGGGACATGCAAGTTTGCCGAAGGCCCCGCCATTAAGGGAAAACGCCTCACTCTCGTTGAAGACGTCATCACCACGGGTGGGCAAGTCGTCATCAGCGCAAATGATTTGCGAACGGAAGGGGCGCTTATCGAAAACGTTCTCTGCGTGATTGATCGGAGCGAAGGTCAAACGCAGAAGATTGAAGAAGCCGGTCTCAAACACCGTGCGCTCTTCACGATGGCCGAGCTCAAGAAAGCCGGCGAAAACAAGTGATCATAAAAAAACGGAGGCTTGAGGCCTCCGTTTTCATTTCTTCTGGGATGTGCGCCGAGATTACTTCTCACCGACGACGTAGGCGATCCAAGCTTCGCACTCTTCCCCTTTTTCGGTCGGGCGGAAGACTCCGTCCCCTGCACCGGACTTCGTTGTTCCTTCCCAGTAAACATGGGTTTTGCGGAAGCCAGTTTCCATCATCATCTCGCGAAGTTCCGGAAGCGTCCACATGCGCCAGTCGTAAGTGAAGACCTTCTCGATCTTCTTTTGTCCATCGGGCTTGAAGTGAATATGGAAAGTCGCGTAGTTCGATACGGGATCAAAGCTTTCTTGATCCCAGTAATACGTAAATCCGCGATGTTTAGTCTCTTCCTCGTTCGCTTCGCCGCAACGGCTTCCGCCGAAAGCGTCGCAGACCAAGATTCCACCGGGATTCAGAGTCGCGTAGCAGTTATGGAAGTAGGACTTCATCATCGCGCGCTCTTTGAAGATAAAGTGCGAGAAGTTCATGGCCGCGATCACATCGGCCCGCGGAAGACCGGGATTCAAAACGTTCTCTTGGTGGATCTGCACGCGCTCTTTTTGCGAAGTCGAGAGCTGCGGTAGATAGTGAGTCATTCCGTACTGAATCGGCTCGTAATCGAGATCGATCCCGTGGGCGCGGTAGCGCGGCCCTAACTTCGCCCACTCACAGCAAATACTGAAGGTTCCGCAGAAGTCTTCGCGTAAAGTCGTCGGAAGCACGCCGCGAATTTCTTTATAGGTGTCCCGCAGAAACTCGACATCCGTATCGGGCGCTTGCACCGAGCGACGGTAATAACTGTACTTATCGAACGGCGCCATCTGATTGGATCCCGACTTCCCTTTTGATTTTCGACGATTCTTAGCTGCCATAAAAATTAAGGTACTTCCGCGAGTAATTCGCGCGTCTCGTGGAGGATATCTTCAAGGTGCGGCACCGACGCTTCTTCAAGATTCGGGTGGAGTCCGATACCAGGAAGGTTCTTACCAGCGAGAACACGCGGACGCGCCATCAGTTGGTAGAAGAGTTCCATCGTCGCACGGTAAGCCAAGTGCTCACCGAAGTTTGTGACTTCAGTGTCTTCGTTCACGAACAACACGCGACCCGTCTTCTGGACGGAAGCTTTGATCATCTGCCAGTCGTACGGATACAGCGAACGAAGGTCGATCACTTCGACGGCTGTTCCTTCTTCGCGAAGCATGTCGGCCACTTTGTTGCAAAGGGGCATCGTGCGTCCGTAAGAAACGATCGTCGCGCGATCGCCTTCACGAGTGATTTTTCCTTTGCCGATTTCAACTTCGTACTCTTCGAGTTCGGGCCACTTGGGCTTCCAAGTATGTTTACGATCGTCGACCGGCTGATCGATCATTCCTTTGAGCTGCTTCTCGTCGCTCGGCTCGCCAGGAATAAGTTCGGTACCGCGAACGCGCATCAACGCCTTCGGCTTCATGAACAGAACCGGGTTCGGATCTTTGATTGCCGAAATCATCAAACCGTAGGCATCGAGCGGAGTCGAAGGCATCACGACTTTCCAACCAGGAAGACGTGTTGCCCAAGCATCGAACGAATGCGAGTGGTACAGCGATCCGCGAATACCGGCACCGACCGGAGTCATCACCACGATCGGCATGTTGTACTGACCGTTTGAAGCCCACAGCGTGTTGCCAGCCATCTTGAGAAGATCGATCGTGTTGAAGATGTAATCGCAGAACTGGATCTCGGCGACACAACGGTCACCAGCGAGGCCAAGACCGATCGCGGTTGAGATGATTCCGCGTTCGTCCAACGGAGTGTTCCAAGCTTTCTGCAGACCTTGAGTTGCGGTGAAGACACCACCGAGCGGAGCTCCGACGTCTTGGCCGAAGATATCCGTCACGCCCAAACGTGACTCCCCGACATGAAGAGCCATACGAATCGCTTGCGTCATCGTAGCCATTAGAAGTTCCTCCAGTCCGCGTTTTCATTCTTCCAGTAGACGTTTTCCCAAATGCTCTCGCGCGTGGGAACTGGCTCTGTGCGGACTTGATCCGCAGCTGCGCGCGACTCATCGTCGTAACGCTTCCACATCGCCTTGAAGTCTTCGGCTTTGATGTACTTTTGATCAACGAGCTTCTTTTCGAAAGCTTCTAGCGGACAGATATCGGGCTCACGGTTCGCGCCGGTCGCTGAAGAGTGACCGTAGAGACGAGACACATGGAATTCCGCAAGAACGGGCTTACCCGTGCGACGGATGTAATCCATTTCTGTTTGCAGCGCGAGGTAAGTTTCGATCGGATCGTTACCGTTGACGACGGTTGTGCGAATGCCGAAAGCCTTACCGCGGTCGGCGATGTTCTTCTCGCCGTGCTGAGTATCGTAGCTCGTTGAGATACCCCATTTGTTATTCTGAACCGTGAGTAGAAGCGGAAGCTCGTTGCCAGGTCGGCTAGCCCAGATGAGTGACGTTGCGAAATCACCTTCCGCTGTTCCCGCATCACCACCGGTGACGATCGAAATCGCTTTTGATTTGCGGCGACGTTGCGCGATCGCGGTTCCGATCGCCATTCCGTATTGCACTTCGATCGGCGAAGTGACGGGCACGACGTTCCACTGCGGGAAGCAATAATGGTTACAGAAGTTGCGGCCACCCGTTGATGGATCGGTAGCTTTGTTCATCATGAGGCGGAGCGAATCGATCATCGGCATGCCCATCGCGATCAATGTGGGCGTTGCGCGGTAGTGCATATGCAAGTAATCGAACTCGGGTCCATGACCCTTGTGTACGAGAAGCCCGAGCGGAACGCCGAACGCTTCTTCACCCGCGCCGCCAATCCAGAAGAAGGAATCCCCCGTCTTGTAAACTTTGATCAAACGCTCTTCGAGAACTCGCGACTTCACCATGTCATCGAAAATGCGAAGCTGAAGCTCTTTCGGGAGCGTCGAGCGCACGTTGATCGTCGTGCCCTTCACGGCATCTTTCGCCGATTCTTTGCCGGACGCTTTCGATGATTTTCCGGTCAACCCCAGCTTTTCGCTGATCTTCTGCGTGACCTTTTGAGCTCCCTTTACGGGAGTCGATTTCTTCGTGGACGCGGACGTCTTTCGCATACGCATGACCTTGCCTAAGAGGTGGAATAAAGGCTCGAAATCAGGGGTACTTAAGGGCGCAACCTTTGTCAAACGCGGCGAGCCCAAGCTCGCTCGCACAGATCAAAAAAACTATCGCGCTTGGCTCGGCTGCCACGGCAAAAAAAGAAAACGCCTTAAGGATTTCCTTAAGGCGTTCTTGAGAACCTAAATTTGGGAAAATTTAGATCAGTTCTTGGTTTTCTTCTGGGCTTCAGGAGCCGCAGGCGTCACGCTACCTGCATCCGTCAGAACGATGCCACGTTGAAGCGCAAGCAAGTCAGCGGCTACCGAAACGGCTTCTTGGATGTCCGCGCGTTTTGCGTACTCAGCCGCTTTTTCTTCTTTCGACTGATTCTTCTTCTGATCCGCTTCGCCTTTTTTCTTCTCGGTGTCTTTCAAGCTTTCAGAGAGCTTGATGACCTTGCCCTTCTCTTTTGCCTTTTTGAGCTCTTCCGTGACCTTCGTGAACTCCGCGTTCTTCGCTACGCGAGCTTCCGAACGGGATTTCAACTGAGCCACAACAGGCTGCTCGATTTTCTTCCAAGCGCCTGTTCCCGAGGTTACGAAAGCATCTTGCGAGATGAACGAGTTGATCTTGCGCTCATTCAACGAGTAGTCGAGATGCTTTTCACCAAACTCGTTGGTTGCGTAAGGACCCGGAAGAACGATGTCGCCCTCAACACCTTTGTGCTGAGTCGAGAAGCCACCCGGTGTAAAGAACATACCGACCGTCACCTTCACCGCACCGAGACCGGGCGGGAGCGGAACAACCGACTGGACACTTCCTTTACCGAAGGTGTGATCACCACCAACGATGACCGCACGATTGTAGTCTTTCAAAGTGCCGGCAACGATCTCCGAAGCCGAAGCCGAGATACGGCTCGTGAGAACAACCATCGGGCCATCCCAATCAACCGCGGGATCGCGATCGTCCAAAGCCATCTCGCCTTGGCCAGGATCACGTGCCGACTGCTTCACCACGTTTCCGACTTTAAAGAAGAGACCTGCAATTTTGACAGCGTCATCAAGTGATCCGCCGCCGTTTTGCGACAGATCGAGAACAAGCGCATCAGCGGCTTCGGCCTTTGCCTTCTTGAGAAGCTGCTTCATGTCTTGGGCACTGGAACGTCCACCGCGTTTTGCGTCCGCGTAGAAAGAAGGGAGATTCAAGATCGCGATCTTCTTCTTTTCTCCGTTCACGTCTTTTTCGATGTAGCTGAGAGCTGCCGCATCGTCTTCAAGCTTGATCTTGTCGCGCACGAGATCAACGAAGAAGCGCTCAGGCGCTCCGTCCGTTTTCTTGCGCAAGATCTGCAAGCGGACTTTCGTGCCCTTAGGACCACGGATGCGACGAACGACGTCTTTCAATTCCATCTCGACAACGTTTTCCATCGGGCCGATGTCGCTCCCCGATTTGAACTGTCCAACCGCGACGATTTTGTCTTGAGGCTGAAGCATGTTCGATGCACGAGCGCTTCCGCCTTCGATGAGCTGCTCGATCGTCGTGAAACCATCTTGCGAGCTAAGCGTCGCGCCGATGCCTTCAAGCGAGAGGCTCATTTGGATTTCGAAGTCTTCGAGCATTTCGCGCGAGAAGTAGCTCGAGTGCGGGTCAAGAGCCCGACCGAAAGAATCGAGATAATTCGAGTAAAGGTCTTCTTTCGTCGTATCTTTCACGCGTTTAACAACGCGCTCATAGTTCCGGATCACTTGCTCTTGCGCTTCGGGCTGTTTCATTCCCGTTGCGATGTAGTTCGAGATTTGGAACTGAAGATACTTCGCATGGAAGGCGTCGGCTTCACCGCGGTTCTTCGGATACTGGCGCTGATCTGGATCAAGCAACAGCTCCGTCTTATTGTCGAACTTCCACTTCTTATCGCTTAGAGTTTTCTTCGCGAAGTCCGCGCGCTCTTGCACGCGCTTGAGGTAGAGTTCTTGAACTTTATCGAGCGTTGCGCAGTTTTCATCCTTGAGCTGCGCGAAGAGGCCCTTCATGTCCTTCTTCACTTGAGCAATATCGCTGTCGAGAAGATAGATCTTTGCGGCATCCAAACGCTTTGTGTATTGGTCGATCGTGCGCGCTTCAACTTCAGGCGATGCATCTTTGAAGTTGATGTGCTGGCTGAGGAAGACCTTTTGGATCTTGTCGATGTTGCGGCAGTTGAGCAGGGGTGTTTGAGGAGCCGCGTTCGCCGCCTGTGGTGTAACCCACGCGCCCATTGACAGCGCCAGCGTGAATGCGAAGCCCGAAAACACATGCCGAAGTTGATGAGCATTCTGAGCCATGCGTAACCTTTCGAGTCTTGTCCGTTTCGAAAAGGATATCACACACACAGATAAACTCATGACCAGGATTTCTGTCGCTAGGTCCTGCCGCATTGCCTCCGAATCGAGTGGACTTTTGACACCTGTCGCATCCCGATTCGCTCATACAATTTGACGCATTCCGCTTTGCTGATCGCGGCCGAAAGACACGGCTTTAGAGGGAAGCTGAGTCTAATGATTTAAGGGATCAGAGTCAGTTGCTCGATAGCGCCAAGGTCCTGACCCTTCGCACAAAGAGTGGCTTCCGTACGATCTTGATACACTTCCCACTTCACGAACCGCCCTGCTTGGGTCTCGATCACAAAGAAGGACATTTCAGGGTAATCGGCCTTGAGGGCCGTCATCTCTTCAACGATGAGCTCGATATTATGAGGATCGTCATCTGACATTCCGAAGCGGTGATGAGGGTTGTTTCCGTAAAGCTCAATCGCTCGTTCAACCGATGCGCGAATCGCCGCCTTCTTCAAAGCGGCAACGCTTTGTACGAGATTCTCATCACCCAAACCACGCCGCACTTTCAAGTTCGTTACCGGATAGACGCTGAGATAATTGGGCTCGTAAGGAAGGAACTTTCTCTCAACGAATAGCTTTACGCCTTCCTGAATTGTTTCGGGTGCATGACCGCGAGCCGTGATCAACGAAACAGGGCGTCGATTCAAAGTCGCGTGGTAGAAGCACGACCATGAAGGACCTTTCCACTGAAAGTCGGGATAACCAAGAGCCGCCGCGAGATCTTGAACGAAGATCTGCCGCTTTCCTACGAGACGTTCGACGAGCGTGATTTCTTGATCGCGGAAATGACGGAAAGTTCCCGTGCGATCACAAAGGTCGATTTTGTATTCCGCGTACGGACCCTGTTTACCGACATGACGATGAACTTGCGCAAACTCGCCGCTCGAGAGCCGAACTTCTTCACCCGTTTCCTTATGAAAAATGAAAGCCGGAGTTGAGAGAAACGCGACGTTATCGTCGAAGTCGAAGAAGTAGAAGCTCCGGCCGCCCTTATGCGCATTCCGGTCTTGAACAATTTCGCGTTCAATCGGCAATTCTAGCTGACCTTTCTCCGGCACTGGAGGCAGGTGTCGATCGCCTAAATCAGCTTTCAACTCGGTCAGCGGTTTATTGGAACGCACGGACATACAACGAGCCTTCTATCACCAACGGTTTGACGCACCATACCACATAAATCACCTGATCGGTACGCCAAACTCGTTTTCGCCCGTCGAAAGCTGGCTAAGTATCTAATTAGAGCCAGCTTTTCGGTCAGCTTCTTTACGATCAGCCGCTTTTTTAACGACGGTCTTAGGGGCCGCGATCTTTTTGACTTCATCCTCTGCCGGAGCCGCTTGCTTCTTCGCTTTTTTCACGGCTTTTTTCGCGGGAGCTTTTTTAGCGGGCGCTTTCTTAGCCTTTGCTGCCGCGGCCTGGGGCGACTCACCCATCTTTTGCTCAAGAAGCTTCAACGCCATCTCGAGTGTCAGATCTTCGGTCTTCACATCGTCAGGGACGGAAACGTTCACTTTCCCGTACTTAATGTAAGGGCCGTATTTGCCACTAAAGACCTGAACCGGGTCTTCGCTGCCTTCAACTTTGCCAAGTTCTTTGATTGGCGCTGCACGACCGCGTCCCGTCTTCGGTTTTGCGAGAATCTCAAGCGCTCGTTCAAGCTCAACCGTAAACAAGTTATCGGTCTTCGGAATTGAGCGGAAGTCTCCATCA
The DNA here is from genome assembly GCA_005808505.1 of Bdellovibrionales bacterium. Taxonomy (GTDB): domain Bacteria; phylum Bdellovibrionota; class Bdellovibrionia; order Bdellovibrionales; family JAMPXM01; genus SYLX01. The sequence continues at coordinate 45,347 of SYLX01000135.1, forward strand.
TGAACGATATAAGGCCCGAATCGTCCGAGACCTGCTTTGATGTCTTTTCCTGTTCCCGGGTGAGTTCCAAGCGTCTTCGGCAACTCAAGGAGCTGAATGGCTTGCTCAATTTTGCAAGCATCGGGCTCCATTCCCGCCGGAAGTGAAACACGCTTCGGCTTTGCGTTCTCGTCGGTTGCATCTCCGAGCTGCACGTAAGGTCCATAACGACCCGTGAGAACGTAAATCGGCTCACCTGAAGTCGGATGTTTGCCGAGTGCATCGGAGCCATTGATCTTCTGGTCGATGAGTTTGTTTGCGATCTCGCGCGTGATGTCCGCAGGCGCTTGAGCCTCCGGCAACGACGCGCAAACTTCACCTTCACCGTCTTTGCGGCAAACGTAAGCGCCGTAACGCCCAACGCGGAAGTCGAGATCCTCCAAGCCGAGAAGTTTGATAGATCGCGCCTCGTCTGGATCGATCTTTTTTTCTTGGGCCTCAACTTGCGTCTTCAATCCAGCTTGGGCTTTGTCGCCGAAGTAGATTTGCTTCAAATAGTTCAAGTGATTGAGATCACCACCCGCGATGTCATCGAGCGATCGCTCCATCTCGCTTGTGAAGCCGAGATCGACGAACTGCGGAAGATGCTTCATCAAAAGCTTCGCTACCACCATCGCGGTGAACGTGGGCGCAAGAGCGTTGCCCATCTTCTTCACGTAACCGCGGTCGATGATCGTGCCGATGATCGAAGCGTACGTCGAAGGACGACCGATCCCCTCTTTTTCCATCGTCTGGACGAGGCTTGCTTCCGTAAAGCGAGCCGGAGGTTTTGTTTCGTGCTCGGTCGTCGTGATCTCGTGGCAAAGAACGCTATCGCCGACCTTCAAGTTCGGCAGACGCACTTCTTTTTCTTCGAGAGCTGCGTTCTCGTCGTCACTTCCTTCGACGTAGGCGCGAAGGAATCCGGGAAACTCAATCGTCATCCCGCTTGCCGAGAAAATCGCTTGCCCCGCTTCGAAGCGAACCGAGACTTGCTTTTGACGGCTGTTCACCATCTGGCTCGCCATCGTGCGCTTCCAGATCAAATCGTAGAGACGAAGTTGAATACCGCTTAAGCCCGTTTCTTCAGGCGTGGGGAACTCGGTTCCCGCCGGACGAATCGCTTCGTGGGCTTCTTGAGCGCCCTTTACTTTTTTGCCTTCGTACGTACGCGGAGCTTCCGGCAGATAGTCTTTACCGTAGAGCTTTACGATGCGCTCGCGCGCAGCCGTCAATGCTTGCTGCGAGAGGAAAGTCGAATCGGTACGCATGTAAGTGATGAAACCTTGTTCGTACAAACTCTGCGCGACTTGCATCGCTTCGCGCGCCGACAAACCAAGCTTTCGGTTGGCTTCCTGCTGAAGCGTCGAAGTGATGAACGGAGCCGGAGGTTTTCTCGAGACAGGTTTTTCTTCCGCCTCTACAACCTTCCATGACTTGCCGCTGATCTCCGATTTTACAGCTTGCGCCGCTTGACCGTCAGTGAGGTGAAAGACTTCTCCAACTTTGTCTTTTAGAAGCTGACCCGTTTCGGAGTCGAAGTCTTTACCAGTCGCAACGCGCTTTCCTTTATAGGAGAGCAAACGTGAGTTGAACTTCGTTGCGTCTTTTTCATTCTCTGCTTCCACGCCCCAGTAAATCGAGCGACGGAAACGCAAACGCTCATGCTCGCGTTCGACAATCAGTCGAACCGCGACGGATTGAACGCGACCTGCGGACAAACCGTAGGCGACCTTCTTCCAGATGAGAGGAGAAATCGTGTAACCCACCAAACGGTCGAGAATGCGGCGAGCTTCTTGAGCGTGCACAAGATTGGTGTCGATCGTGCGCTGCTCTTTCAAAGCGTCGAGAATGGCTTCCTTCGTGATCTCGTTAAAGACCATTCGACGGAAGGGAACTTTCGGCTTCAAAGCTTCCACTAAGTGCCAGCTGATCGACTCTCCTTCACGGTCTTCGTCGGTCGCGAGAATCAGTTCGTCAGCCTCTTCAAGTCTGTCTTTGAGCGCCTTGATCACTTTCGTTTTGTTCTTGGGAACCGTGTAGATCGGCTCGAAGTCGTGATCAACGTCCACACCGAGCGTTGCCCAAGGCTGCTTCTTGAATTTCTCAGGAATGTCTTTTGCGGACTGAGGCAAATCGCGAATGTGACCCATGCAAGATTCCACGACGTAATCTTTGCCGAGGAATTTGCGGATCGTCTTCGCTTTGGTGGGCGACTCCACCACCACGAGCTTTATGCCAGTCGCCTCTTTATTCGCCGTCTTAGCTGCCTTCGCCATTCGCACTTTCTGTTCTCAGGAGAAACTAAGCCCTTTCGGGCTCGCGCCTTCCGCCTGCGTGAACATACATATAGATATCAGAGTTGGATGACCGCGCCTGGACCTTGGTCGCGGTGTCCGAAAGTTTTCGGGACCGAAATCTCCCGACTAAGAAAGGTGTGACGAACCGCAAGAAGTCCAAACGCGCCAAAATTAAAATGAGACTATCTGAGTAGTGATGCAAGTGGAAATTTTTGACGCGGCATATTTGAACTCGACAAACCAATGCAAGTTTTTTCGGCGATGGACCTAAACTGCATCGAGAATCACCTCACTTTTTCGCCGAGATCGAAAGCTTATGAAGCCGCTAAAAGATTTCTCTTCGACTAACGTCCAGTATCTCTTTACCGACATCGACGACACGCTCACCGATCACGGACAACTCAAAGCTCATGCTTACCAAGCGCTTTGGGATTTGCGCGCGGAGGGAATCGAGATTATTCCCGTCACCGGTCGCCCCGCAGGTTGGTGTGAGATGATCGCGCGCTTCTGGCCGGTTCATGGAGTCGTGGGAGAAAACGGCGGCTTCTACTTCCGCTATCACGATAAAAAGATGGATCGTCACTTCGTCTTCGACGAGAAAACTCGCGAGGCAAATCGCGCCAAGCTTGAGCTTATTCGTCGCGATGTTCTCAAAGAAGTATCCGGCTGCGCGATCGCGAGCGATCAGTTCTCACGCCTCATGGATCTCGCCGTCGACTTCGCCGAAGACGTTGGCCCGCTCGCAGAAAAAGACATCGACAAAATTGTGGCAATCTTTTCGCGTCACGGAGCTCAAGCGAAAGTCAGTTCCATTCACGTCAACGGCTGGTTCGGAACTTACGACAAACTTTCGATGTGCAAAGAGTACGCGAAGCGCGAGCTGGGCCTTGATCTCGAAACAAATAATGAGCGTTTCGCTTTCAGCGGCGACTCACCGAATGACGAGCCAATGTTCGCGTTCTTCCGCAACTCTTTCGCCGTAGCGAACATCACGAACTTCATTTCTCGCCTTCAGCACAAACCTGCGTTTGTGAGCGAAAAAGAAGGCGGCGAAGGCTTCGTAGAGATTGCCGCGCGACTTATGAGTTCGCGCAAATAAAAAGGGCCTCAGTTTCCTGAGGCCCTTTCCATCGTTACTTCTTAGCTGGAGGCTGATTTCCCAACAACGCCGCAAACGGATTGTTGAACGGAGATGCCGGCTGTCTCGGCGGTCCACCGCGGCCGCCAGCCTGCGGTCCGCCTGGGCGAGGTCCACCCTCAGGACGCGGGCCACGCGACGGGCCGGCACCAGGTCCACCTGGTCCACGCGCACCCATCGGGCGCGGGCCATCGGGCCGAGGCCCACGATTCGGGCCACCGGGACCGCCAGGGCGAGGGCCACCGGGTCCACGCTCAGGACGAGGTCCACGTTCGCCCGCAGGCGCTCCTTGCGCGCGATTGTCGTCGCGACGAGGTGCTGCTGCTCGCTCTTTCTTCGCGTCATCGAGGATCATCGAGAGCGAAATCTGGTTCTTCTCGAGATCGACGCCAAGAACGCGCACGGTCAC
>SYLX01000136.1 GCA_005808505.1 Bdellovibrionales bacterium
AACTTTCCGGGTTTTCTCAAAACTCAGCGGCTTTAGCAGATAAGCCGTCGACGTGAGAGCAGCCGCCTGCTGCATGACCGCTCGATCGGTGATAGACGTGCAGATGAAAAACGGAATTTGCTTCACTCGCGAACGTTGGCGGACGTAAGTGAGGAGCTCAAAGCCGTTCATTTGCGGCATCATATAATCGGAAAATATAGCTTTGAGGCGCTTGATTTCTTCGGGCGACATGGAGTCGAGTTTATGTCTTGCTTCGGTGCCGTTGGCGCATTCGACAACATCAAAACCAAGTTTGCGCAGGATCAAAGCGAGAACGGCCGATGAAGGTCGCGAGTCCTCAACGACCAAGACGAGTTCCTCGGGCCGCTTGGTTTCTGATGTCGCCTTTGTTTGTTTAGTTGCATCCGGTTCGGTTTTTTTGTCCCGGCGCTCGGGATTGAAGACGAGCATATCAAAATCGCCGTTTTTCTTTTGGGATCCATCGCTCATACGCCAGCCTCCGCGGTCCAATCGCCCACCTCTTCTTTTTCGGCTGACTGCGAGACGGCATAAACGAAATCAGTCCAAGATGAAGAAATGAGGACACCTCCTCATTTGTAAACGCCCTCGACCGTAACAAGGTGAGACAACCTCTCGGCACGAGGAAAATCTCCCCGGGGAGAAAACGGACTTTTCACCCCGGAGTCACGCTAACCTCTCGGAATCACGTGCGCTCCCAGATGCCCGCGATGGCGCCAGAATTGCTATTTCTGATTTTGAGGAGGTCCGCAAAAATGACTACGCAAACCACATCCACTTGGAAAAACTCGCGCGCTTGGCTTGTGGCCAAAGAGTTCGGTGCGGGCGCTATGGTCCACGACTTAATGACGCTATCGGCAGCTTTGGCGTTTTACACGGCTTTATCGCTTGCGCCGTTACTTCTCATTCTTCTTTCGGTCGTGGGTCTGATGGGTGCTTCCTCGCAGACGGAACTGATCTCGCAGATTCAATCTTCGATTGGACCTCAAGCCGCTGAGGCTATTCGCGTGATCGTTGAGAACGCGGACAACCGCCCGCAACTCGGCTCGTGGGCCGGGATCGTCGGCGTTCTAACGCTTCTCTTCTCAGCAAGCGGAGTTTTCGCGCAGCTTCAAAGTTCGCTGAACGTGATCTGGCAGGCGGAAGGAGCCGCGTCGGACGCTGGAGTTGGCGAGTGGTTGCGTAAACGTCTCCTCTCAATGGGGATGGTACTAGCGTTCGGTTTCATCGCGGCCGTGTCGCTTGCGTTGAGCGCAGTACTTTCGTTTGTGTTTCAAAGCGATGGCCAGCTTTGGCAGATCGTGAACTATGGAGTTTCGCTTGCCGTCTTCGCGTTCCTGTTTGCACTGATCTTTGAGTACTTGCCAGATCGCCGCCTGCCATTCCGCGAAGCTCTCATCGGCGGGGCGCTGACATCAGTTCTCTTCTCGATCGGTAAGTCTTTAATCGGCCTTTATTTAGGTCGAAGCGCTGTTGGCTCCGCCTACGGAGCCGCGGGCTCGCTTCTTGTTTTACTCGTTTGGGTCTACTACTCCGCCCTTATCGTTTTCATCGGAGCTGAATTGACCCGCGCTCTCCACGCACTGAAGAAGGCAGCCCCCGCTTACTCTCCGGAAGCCGCCGTCGAAGCGGAGAAGTGCGCTCCCAATAAAATCGGGCAGGAGCCTATTCTAAACTAGAACTATTTAAATCGGGCGAAGGGTCTCTTCGCCCGATGTCTTGAACTCATCGAACTGCGGAAGAGGCAGCAAGCCATCTTCAAGCCGCGAAGCACGATCGATCGCTTCATTCACCTTCATCTCTGCTTCTTTTAAAGTTTTATTTTGCTGGCCCGCTAACTTTCCGAGGGTCTCCTGCGATTTGCGCTTAAGATTTCCGCGATGTTTTTTCGGCAGCCCCGTATCGGCAAACTTTCGCCCACGCTCGATTCGTCGCTCTTGGCGAGCTCGGGCTTGATCCGCTTCCTCTCTGCGTTTTTCGAGTTCCGCCTGAGCCGTTTCAATTGCTTGCTGAACTTCATTTCGCTCGGATTCTTTTTCTTGAAGGTAACTTTGGAAGGAACCTTCGAAAATCCTCAAACCAATCGGAGATAATTCCCAAACCGAATCCGCAAGCGCCAGGAGTTGCGGCGCCTGGGTAATCAAAAGGACGCTTCCGTCGAAGGCCTTGATCCAGCTTACTAGAACCTCAAACTCAGTCTCCTTAAGCTCAAGCTCGGGAGATTCAAACACGACAAAGCGGACGTCGTGTAACTTCGCACGCATGAAGCGAAGTCTCATTCGGCTGATCGCGGAGAGACTCTCAGCTAGATCCTCCATACGGAAACCGCGAAGGCAAGGATCGTCATGGAGGGCAGCTTGAACGCGTTCTTCCCAACTCCAATCGCGCTCTAGAACCTCGTAGTAGTCGACCTCTGTTGAGCCCGCTTCAATGGCGCGACGAGCTCTCCACTCGGAGCCGAAGCCGACCTCATCGACCACCATAGAACCGTCTATTCCGGAATTTGCGAATGAAAAATGCAGACAGCTCCCTACCGGAAAGCTTCTTGAAACCGCGCCTTCACTTGGACTCAGCTCGCCGCAAAGGATTCTTGAAAGCGTAGCCTTGCCTTGTCCTTTGGGTCCCAACAGAACGTGACAACCTTGACGCACGGAAAACTCTAAATGCGAGAAGAGTTCAGTTCCATCATCGAAGCGGAAACCAAGATTATGAGCAACAATGAGGGGCGAAGAATCTGCTAAAGTTTCTTTCATGCAAGAAGGCTCCTTCCTGCACCCAAACTACACTTCGTCGCTTCTCAAGAAAATGCTCAAGCTCGACGCGCAGAGATTTCCCTAGCTACGAGGGAAATCAAAGCGCACCTGATCTGAGACGCAAATACCCATCAATCAGTAGACAAGCGAAGATGAGAACAGAAGCGAGACTAAAAAGCAGGACGGCTCCCGCTGCGCAATCTTTTGCAAACCCGATTGCGGGATGCTGCTCGGGATGAAGCCGATCAGCCAAAGACTCTAGCGCGGTATTAAGAAGTTCGGTCCCAAGCACGGCGGCAATGGCTAAAAAAACCAAGGCCCACCAGATGGGCGAGGGCCTTAAAAATGCGAGTGCGATCGTTGCCGCGATCGCGCAGGCAACTTGCGTTCGAAAACTAGCTTCACGATGGAAAGCGCCGGCAATTCCTTTTCTCGCGAATCGAAACCGACGCCAGAAGCTTAAATTCTTCATCAAAAGTTGGAGATCTGTTCCGCAAACTCGGGGTGATCAATGAACGGATTGCGATTCCCCTGCCGCGCTTCGATCGCATCGTTGCGAGCTCGTTCGGCTTCATCTACGGGATCGAGTTCGTGCCAACGACGTATCGTTTTTTCTTCGTCGGCATCGATCGCCATGTCGTAGCGAATGGAGAAGTAAAAAAGTGCGCGAGCGACGTTGCCCTTGTGCACGGCAGGCGGTTCAAAACGAGGACCCTTGGGACCATCGCTCATCCGCGATTCACTGCACTTCAATTCTTTCGTTGGACCATCGACGTCACCGAACTTGAAATTTCCCCGACTGTTGTTCATTTGAGAGTCGGTCGGGAACAAGTGGTGGAGATCTGATTTCTTGATGCTTTTTGATCCGCTTCCGCCGAAACGGCTTTGCGGCCAGGTGTGCTCAATATTGATGAGCTTATCGTCTTGCCATTGCTTCGCTGGAATATCCTTTTGGCAGTAAACTTCGTGGATCACGTCTCCATCGACGTGAAGTTCTTTGAGGATGACTCTTCGTGCATCCGAGTAATCTAGAGAAGTTTTGTGAGCTTTCGAAACGAGCCGCTGCAGCTCATGTCGAAGTGCATCATCGTTCAGCTGCGTTGCTGCTTCGAATGGATCCGCATCCCCAGCGAACCCAAAAGCCACCGCAGTATTTAGAATCAAGACGGCAGAAAAAACACATCCCCTCAGAACTTCTGCAACAGAAGCCACGTCCCCTCCCCCTGATTAAATTTTGCCCTTTGTTGCAAATGCGAATGGAGAGGTCAATGCAGAAGCATGCACACTGACCAAGTCTTGATCTAGGTGCCTTTCTAAGAGGCTATCTCAAGTTTATTTGCCCAGAAGCTAGGCAATATCGTGTTCTGAATCGGGTTAGGAACAAACCCCGTTTGTACCTAATGGCGAACACTTTCGAAATGTCCGACCACGCAGATCTTGCAAGGGATCACAAACAATGCTGGGATTTTGTAGAGATACAAACATGATTTGTCGGTTAGCGCGGCCGGTAACTGCGTTTGCGCTATGCCGCATTAACTCCAAGGAGGATTGCCGAAATGAAGGCTAGTCTCAAGTTCGCTCAGGTTGCCGCTTGTCTCCCGCTGCTCGCTCTCGTTGCCTGCCAAACAATGCCCTATGAGCCCTATGCTCGCGACGTAAAAAAACGTCCCGGCAGCGGCGGAGTCATCGCACTTAAAGGGACCCACCGCGATGAAGACCGTGCAAAAGCGCAAAGCATGATGACGCAAACTTGCGGCGGAACGGCGATCAAGATCGTAGAAGAAGGCGAAGTAGTCGTTGGCACCGAGACAGTTTCTAATTCGCGCCAAGACTATAACGCCGGCACTCCCGGTCGCCAAGTCGGTACCCTCTGGGGCATGCCTGTAACTTCAGGCGGATCAAGCCCGAATTCGAACACCTCCACTTCTTCAACTACGAACGCGGTAAAAGAGTGGAACATCACCTACGAATGTGAAAAAGCGGTAGCGGCGACTCCCGCAGCACCTGCTGCTGTCGTTCCTGCAAAAGCTTCCGGCAAGAAATCGAAGCAGTAAGATAAAGCTTGAGCGGGCCTTGCCCGCTCCTTTTTTAAGCACGCTATAAATAAAAATTGTTTCCTAGAAGTAAGACTTTCGTCAGCTCATTGTCATCTCCAGGATTTTGTACTAAAAGCTGTCGGGTGCTTCTCACTTTAGAACTCGATCAACCCCAGAAAAAAACGCTTGAAGAGCTCTTTCACGTCTCAACTCGTGTTCCCGAGCTCGGTCTAGGTGCAGGTAATCTGGCCGAAGACGCAAACGCCGTTTTCAGAATCGCCAAAGAGTTCGATCTCCGCGGCGTCCGTACGCCCACCGCAGAATCGACGCAAAACGACTCGCGAACTGAAACGAAGAGCGTGAGGATCGAAGATGTCCTGCGTTCACTTCGCTTCATCTGCTGGCTTTTCGCTTACTACTTTGGTTCACCACGTACCGAGAATGATCTCGATCGTGCGCAGCCTCTGAAAAGCTTATTCGCCTCTATCGTCATGCAAGCTCAAGCACAACGATCCGATTTCGAGGAACTTCTGCGTCTATACGGAATCGAGCGGCAGCTCGAAAGTTCAACTCGTCCATTAGACGACGACTCGATTCAAAATGCGCACGTCCTTTCGGATTCAAGAATTCAGCTTGAGCACGTGCGACGAACTCAGCAAGTCAGCGTGAGGATAAACGCCGCCGGTGCTGAACTCACGAGTACGGTGCACGAAGCGATTTGGAAAGCCAAAGGACCTCTTCGCAAAAAGCCGTGATGAACCTTTATACCGGTGAGCACGCGCCCCTCTATTCTATAAATTTTATTTAAATCTGGGATTCTCAGCCGCGCCATCAATGAAACCAGTTGCGCACGCAAGCGGCGAGCCGTTTTCATATCGGTTCACCCACGTGACCCGCAGCGCTTGGGCGCTAGTTGGTCGAAGGAGAGTCCCACATGAACACTCGAGTCTTCCTCTCTGCGTTCTTCTTATTTTTCATGGCAAGCGCAGCCCTGTTCCCATCCGTAGCCTTCAGCTCCGAAACTTCCGAAGAAGTTGGGGAACTCAATCCCTTTAATCCTGACGTCGAGCAGTTTCTGAATGAGTTCGATGCGATCTACGAAAGGGAAACGGGTCTCTCAGCTCATCCGGATGGCTTCATCGACGATCTTACAAGCGATGCGCTCCGTACCTGCTATCGCCAAAGCTGCCGCGTCTGGGCGCTCGTTTCGCGCGCGGACCAAAAGCTTTACCTCTACCAAAATGGAAAGATGACTCACTCATGGCTCGTCTCGACGGGAATGAAAGGTTACACGACACCTCGATTCGATCGTCATCCTAACGGACGCATCTACGATCGCTACTCTTCCAAAGCCTATCCAGGTGGTGATTATCGCGGCCTAGGAAACATGCCCTACGCGGTCTTTATCCAAGGCGGCTTTGCGCTTCATGGAACTCCGGAGGCAAATTGGCATCTCTTGGGTCGGCGTGCGTCGCATGGCTGCATTCGCCAGCATCCTGACAACGGTCTCTATTTCAACCGGCTTGTGAGAAGTGTGGGAATTCGTAACGTGTGGATCACGGTTGAATAACTTGAAATGAAATGGTGAGCCCTTTTACGGAGAGGGAATCTCCGTCCCGGTGCTCACCCACTTCTCGACTTCGTTGTTCTTACCGATCAGTGGAATGTTCTGACAAATGTACCAACGGTATTCGCCATCTTTACGTAAGAAACGAACTTTAGTTTCGAAGGGATTCCGCCCTCGAATCATTTGATCCCAGGTCGCCTTCGCGGCTGGAAAATCCTCCGGATGAACCACGGCAGCCCAATCCGTTGCGTTGAGTTGACCCTCACGCACGCCGCGGAACTCCTCCCACTTCTTGTTGGAATAGTCGAGCGTTCCATCAGCATTAAAAAGCCAAACGAGGTGCGGCAAGGCGTCTGTGATTGTCTCTGCATGATTGCGCCTAGCTCTTTCGTTTTCGTAGAGACGAGCTCGATCGAGAGCAATTGCACATTGATTCGCAATCAAAATCAGAAACGCTTTTTCTTCGTCACCGAATTCTCGAACATCAGCATAACGAAGGTTCAGCACGCCCGTCATTTCGCCATCGATCATAAGAGGGAGAATCGCGCCCGCTCTCGCGCCACGCTTAACCGCCTCGCTCGCGGTTTTCGTTTCACTTGCGGCCGCCATGAGATCAGGAACAAAACGAGCTGACTTAGTACGATAAGCTTCACTCGCTGCGGAAGCTCGAGGGTCCGTAAGATCAATCTCGTAAAGAGGTGAGGCAAAATCTTCTTTTTGCGTTGGGATCAGACGCAACAACATTTTGGATGGGTCGATCATCCCGATTGAACCCGCCATGGCTCCGACAAGTGGAACGATGTTCGTCATGAGCGTGTTGGCAACCTCATCAAAGGTAAGAGCTGCCGAAAGAAGCGCCGTGATCTTCTGCAGGCGCTCGGTGCGATTCAAGTTCTTAGCTAACATGATCTCCTCACGCTTTCGTGGCGTGATGTCATGTAAGTTTGACACGAGACTTTCAATAGAGCCGTCGTTGCGACGAATCGGACGAACGATCCGCTCAAACCACTGCGGACCGTTTTCGTCGGGATAAGCAAATTCGAGCTTGGAAACGTTGCCGCTCTTCATTACCCAACGGTCTTGTTCTTCAATCAGCGTCGTAAGCCGCTCGTTGAGTCCGGCTTCGCGAACGGTCTTCCCCACCGTTTTCTCGTCAAAAAACGGAACGAATTCAGAAGGTGCACTGACAAAAAGATACCGACCCTCCGGACTTATGAGAGCCGTCTTGAAAGTTGATTGCTTGAGGAGAGACTCCATCTCGAGAGCTCGCGAATCTGGGGCCGCAATCAGCGAAGACTTAGCATCTTCGGGAAGATTTGCCGCATTGGCGAGGATTTCGGCAGCCCGGTACATTTTCTCTTCGGCAACGCTCGCAAGGAAGAGACGCTTTTCTTCGTCGACCATTTTGATTTTAGGGATCGCGGTAAGACAGGCTTGGAGAGAGAGTTCTTGTTGGCCGTTCAAAATCCGGCTCAAGGCTGAAGGATGCATTTCGAGCGCGGATGCAAAGGCTCTTAGAGAGTATCGCGCGTTCTTTGCTTTTCTACGTTCAAGCTCAGCTTTTAAGAATTCAACGTAGAATGGGTTTTTCTTCTCGCTAGGACTCTTGCTCATTAACTCGATCCAAGCACATGGGCGCTTCCAAAATCAGATTCCCATCTGATGTCTTACGCTCGTCAGTGAATTGATTCAAATCATCGTAGTTGAATTTAGAGCGAAATGCACATGTGCGTGCCGAAGCGTTGTTGAATGTCGAATAAACATGCGCACTTGCGGAGTGAACCTAGTCTGCGTGCTTCACCAAAATATCGTTAAATAACTGGCCATCTCAAATGCCCTCCGCAAACTCATCAAAGAGGGGCGCTCCGCCAATCGCGGAACATCACGAAAATTCGAGTAAACTACTTTGCTAACACATTCGTGTAAGCACGCATGAGTTTTTGCATATCTTCGGTTGGCTCACCTAAGTAAATCGCGGTCACTTCTTTACGCACCGGCGGATGTTTGACCTTGTTCGCCCCGTGAGAGTCGGTGAGCGGCGAGATGAAAGTAATTGCGTTCAACGAGTCCGCCACGATCTTCGCGGCTTCCGTGTAGTCGCTCGCCGTTCTTGCGCCCTTGCGGAAAATGTCTTCTCCATCTAGGACTTCTTTGGAAAACGTTTTTTGCGTCGACGGAGTATTGTGCGTCAGAACAATTTGGATCGGCACATCGTTTCCGCCGAACTGTTTCCAACTCGTGTACTTGCCCGTGAAGATCCCCTTCAGTTGCTCTTTACTGAGTTCCTTTGGACCACCCGGAAACGTGATCACATTCACTGAGTCGTAGCCTAAAGGTTTATGCTGAATCTTCGCCGCATTTTTAATCGTAAGCTTTTTCTCTTTCACGAGATCTTGCATGTTCTCCCAAGAATTTCCGGAAACGCCGAGCTCCGCGTTTCCGAGATCAACCGCGATGATGATGCTGTCAGATCCCATTCCCGCTTCGCGTACGGGCTCGATTTTGCGACCCGTTTCCGCTTCAAAGGCACTCATCGCTTTCATAGAGTAAGCGACGATCGAGGTTCCGTAGGACACACGCAGTCTGCCGTCCGAAGCTAGAGAGTGGCTAGGCAATTGAGATGCAGCTCCTAAGAGAACGATTGCAAACGCCGTGTTTAACTTCATGGTGCGACCTCACTTTCACTCTTACGATAGTAAACGTGGTATTTGAGAACAAGCCCAGGAGCACCGATTCGGTCGCAGGGTCGTTCCAGCAAACCCATCTATAGCCTTGGCCGTTAGACCAGAGGCGCGGTCTCGCAGATCTTTAAGCGAATTAAACAGGACTTATTGAAATCAATTTTCCTTCACCCGGCTAAAGTAGGGCCGGAAGGAGATTGAATATGGCTGACCTCTCACCTCTAACCGGCTCTCTCATTGCATTCTACTGGCCGCTGTTACTGGCCTGCGCAGCAGCACTCCTCATCGCACCGCTTGAGAAGAAAAAGCCCCGTCATCGGGCCGAGGCTCTCATAGGCGCAGCCGTGTTGCTTATCTCCAACGTCGTCTTTTTGGTCATGATCACGTGGCGAGGTCACCGAGCACCCAACACCGTCGAGGTCTGGTGGCTCTTGTGGCTCTTTGTCTTCTTGCCGATCTCATTTGTTTGCGCGCTTGCGGTCGTCTGTTTTGTAGATAGGAAGTACGACTTTACTTCTAGTACTTCTTAAGAAAGTTCGAGATCTCTTCCATTCCGGGTTCGGACCGTGCTTCGGTTTGCAAATACGTATGAAGCCTTGCGTAGATAGCAAGGCGCCCGATTTCGCGCGGGTTGTCGCTCGTTTTGATCTTCGATTCGAATGCATCTTTCGGGAACCGCTGAGCTTGTTGAGCAATATAGTCCAAAACGTCTTGATGAGATTTGAAGTCACGCATCGTGACTTCAAAAATGATCGCCTGCAGGCCGTCCCGCAGTCCTGCAAAGAATTCGGTTTTGTATCTCGGCATGGTGGTGATGGACAAAGTTCCGCTACTCATTCGTTCGAGGATGCTGTTCATCTCGACGCATGACCGATGGATTCGCTCGATGATCTCTTTTTTGCTCGTTTCCAAACGAAGCTCCTCATGTCGCGAGCTTTTCGTCTCACTTCATAAGATCAATTATCCGGTTAACGCTGGGGAGTTTCAACGAAATGACGAAATTCTGGGAACTCTTCCGGAGTCTTGCATCCGTTCGAGACGCTAGCTCCGAACCAAAACGACGCACTCATGGTTCGCCGTTTACAGGTGCTCTTCTTGATAGTAACGAAGGCGGATGGCAGGCTGAAGCGTGGTGTGAAAGGCTTCCTGAACCTTGTATTTAATCTGCTCTTTCAACTGCTCAACGGATTCGGCTTCGAAGCGGAGGAACTCACCCTGTGCTTGAGCGACCACTCGTTGATTCGGATAGATGTAAACGTTGATCGTCAAAGTATTGGCGACGGGATGAGAGCTCCACTCGTAGACAAACCACCAATGCGAAAGGGCGCCGAGGATGACGAAAACGTGGAAAATTTCGTGAGGCCCGATCACCCCCGTGATGAACGTGGGCCATCGGATGAAGTCGAAAAATCCCCCGATGGAGTAGAAGATTCCTCCGGCTAAAAGGAATCGAATACTCCGATCTTTGAAGAGCCTAAAGAACTGCAAGCCGGTGATTGCGCCGAACCATCCGAGCCCAAGGAAAAAACTCAAGAGAAGCCACTCGGGAAACGAAGTAAAAAACACGACCTCTAAGACCAGTCCGGTAATGGCGAGCGTCCAGACAAGGCCGAGAATTCCCCACCTGAGTGGACCACGAAAGAGAATGACGTGGATGGGCGTAAAAGTTCCGGCGATCAAAACCCAAATTCCGGCGTGATCGAGTCTCTGCAAGACGTCTCGAGCAGCGCCTCCCCTTTCGAGAAGGTGAAACACTCCGCTCATCGAAAACAAGAAGACTAAAGTAAAAGTAAAGACCATCAGCGAAGCGACACGCGCTGAGTTCCCTCTTCCCTTGAGATAAAGATATCGACCGCCCACGAGTGCGGTGACGGCCGCGAGGAGATGGGTCCAGCTGCTGATCGGATCGGCAAAGCCAGGGATCGGGATGGGATTCATGGAAGTAGTGTTCCCGGACTTTGCAGGGAACTCAAGTTCGTTGCATGTCAGGTTTGGATTGCCGCGATAGGGCCATCACTCAAAGAGCCCGGCTAAGTCGTCGACGCTTAAGCTCCGTAGGAGAGAGCTGTCTTCGTTGATGACGGCTTCCGCCAGCGACCGCTTTTGTGCTTGCAGCTTCATGATCTTCTCTTCAATCGTGCCGCGCGCGATCAAGCGGTAAGCCATCACCTTTTGCTTTTGCCCCATGCGGTAAGCACGATCGATCGCTTGAGCTTCAATCGCCGGATTCCACCAAGGATCGAGCAAGAAGACGTAAGAAGCCGTGGTCAGATTGAGACCGGTGCCTCCGGCTTTCAGACTGATGAGAAAGACCGTCGTTGAGGCATCTGAGTTGAAGCGATCAACTACGCTTCCGCGATCTCGTGTTTGACCATCGAGGTATTCAAACTTGAAACCGGCTCTCTGCAAATGTGGCTTTAGGAGTTCAAGAAACGAGGTGAACTGCGAGAACACGAGGGCTTTATGACCAGATGACCGAATCTCCTCAAGGTGTTCTAAGAGCATTTCAAATTTCGCGCTTGAGCCTGCGCGCGCAGCTTCCTCGACCAATCCAGGATGACAAGCCGCTTGACGCAATCGCAAGAGGGCCTCGAGCACCTGCATCTTCGAGCCACCGACGCCCTTTTCGGCAATCTGTTGGCGGATCGATTCCTTGAATTGCTTGCGAAGGCGATCGTACAACTTACGCTGCTCCCCTTCGAGTTCGCAAACCAGAGCTTGCTCGGTTTTCTCGGGGAGTTCTTTGAGAACTTGTTTCTTCGTGCGACGAAGAATGAAAGGACTTAGCGCTATCGAAAGTCGATTCAGCGACTCTCTCGAAAGGCCGCTCATGCGGCCGTCACCTACGGTCGCAACGACACTCTGAGGAAGCAGTCCTGGATTCGTAAACTTCATGAGTGAAAACAAATCGAGGAGCGAATTCTCAATCGGCGTTCCCGAAAGCGCGAACCTAAAGTTTCCTTTAAGCTGGCAGACAGCCTTCGCAATTTGCGATCCAGGATTTTTGATCGTCTGTGCTTCGTCGAGGATAATCGTGTCGAACTCAATCTTCTCGAAACGATCGAGTTCATTTTTGAGAATGTGATACGTCGTCACGACTACGTCATAATCGTTAGCACGCAGCATACCTCGCGTCGCGCCCGCGAAATCCAAGACGCGAAGTCGCGGACCAAATTTTTCGATTTCCGCAAGCCAGTTGAAAACCAAGCTCTTTGGCAAAACGACAAGCGACGGTCGCGGCCCCCCTCGAGGAACGGTCGCACGACGAAGCAAATAGGAAATGATTTGCATCGTCTTCCCTAGTCCCATGTCGTCCGCCAAGATTCCACCAAACCCGCTCGAAGCCACGGTCTCAAGCCATCCGAGTCCCTCCGACTGATACGAGCGGAGATTCGCTTTTAATTCACGCGGTTTTTCTGCTGCAACGGTTTGCAACAATCGACCAAGTCCATCAAAGACGGCGCGCGCTTCGGGGTCGATCTGCAGACCAGGCATCTCTCCGAAAAGAGGTTTAAAAAGGGGTATTGAAACTTTCTTGAATCTCAAAGTCCCGTTGGCTTCAAGACTCGCGCCGCGAAGAAGCAGTTCGATTTTTTTCAACCATTCGTCGCTGATGAAACCGATTGCGCCTGAAGGCAGATCCAGAAAGCGCTCACCCATGATGCAACTTGCAGCGAAACGCTCGAGCGAGATCACCTCTTGCGCAAACGGAAAGTGTGCCTCCAGGAGGAAATCGTCGCCCGCCTTTTTTAAAACGCCTGCAGGCTCATCAAGTGTTCGGACTGCGCGACCGTTGACTTCCATGATCCATCGATTCTCAAGCAAGTTCTGCGCAAGCTGCGGAAGTTCGGCTTTCTTCACAAAACCTGTGGAAGAAGACTCGACACCCTCGCTTTTGAGTGTCTTCAAAAAGGTACGCTCAGCTTTTTGATCACGCTTACGGCGCAGTTTTTTGGCCGCGTCGAAAACCACTTTTGCTTCGCTCGCGGGATCAACTGCCAAGCCGTCGTAATCAAAAGCGGCTTCAAAACGATATGCCGACGTCTCAGGGTCAGTTTGTACCTGCACAAAGCGGGCTCGGGCGATCGGTTGAGTCTCTTCAATCGGCCACTGCAACGACGGCGGAAGCTGCACGACCGGAAAACCGGCTTCCTCGGCCGTGAGACAAACAAATTCGACTTCGTCCCTTCGCGGAACCGATAGACTTTGGCTTTGTAAACGCTTGGCTAAATCGAAGAAACGTCCCCAGGAAACTTGCGATAATTTTTCTCCCTTGAGAAAAAAGCCGTCTCGTAACAACAGAAGACCTTTTGTTTGGCGGACTAAAATCTTCTCGCGGCTTCGCTTTAAAATCGCATCGACGCGGAAAAATTCGTTCGACTCGGAACCGTCCTGAGATACGTTGAGTTGAAAACTCCAAGGCTCGTCGTCGAGCACGACGCGCATCGGATCTTCCGGCTGAATAAAAAGCCGTCCGGCACGCACCAAAGTTAAAAGCGTCGTTTCGGTCAGAAGCGGATCAACTTCGAGGCTCGTCTCAACCGCTTTGATTGTCGTCAGTGTTTTTCTCGCCGTGTTGAGTGGACTCAACAACAATCCCAACAGCGCTCGATCGTCGTCATGAGAAAATTCGTCGATGGCGAGCGCATCGAAACGTGCGTTTTTCACGGCTCCCCAATCTCCGCTTTTCAGTCGCTCCTGATATTTCAAATCGAGGACGAGGCTCCCATTGAGGCGCGATTTTTCAAAATTGACGAAGTAGAGAGTTCGACGACTCGCCGGAGCGAGCCCTTTGGTTGCGTTGCCGAACAGAGTTGTTTTCCAGCCCGACATCGGACGGTCAGCCGCTAATTTTGCGGAGCGCTCGCCCTGTATTGAAATTGCGTTCTGCTGAGGAACAACATGCGCTTTCGTATCAGCGAATTCGTGGTCTGAAAATTTCATTCCGAAAACTATAACCTGCCCCTTGAAAAGGAGCATGGCTAAAATTCTCTTCCGTGCGTTTTCCTACGGACGAGCCGAATCAACGCTTCTCAAATCTAGCTTCCGGCTGGGCTGCGCCAGACTCGAGGAGCAAAATGCTTTTGATCCCTTCGTTTTGATCGTGGGCGACGCAGTCCCAGAGAAGGCTCTTTCCTTCAGCCTTCGCAACTTCGAGTGCTTGCGCGCGCACTCGATTCGCGAACTCATGGGTTGGGCTCGAGCAAGTGAACACCTGCTCATCTCTCTCGAATTTTCCGGCGACGTAAGTCAATGCTGCCGATTGCTCAACCGTGAACGTGTCTCGAGAACCATCCGGCAGAGCACCCGACCAAGTCGCGTAGACCCCTTGTGGTCCAAGCCCGCCGCCACCCGCGAGCGGGCCGGCGAACGATGTCACAGGCGCGAGCAGAGCGCAGATCGAAAGCACACAAATCGAAAAGAGTTTTGAATTTTGCACTTAGGCACCCATCGCTTTCTTTCGCATCCTGGTCCGCACCAATGAACGGTAACTAAATTATCAAACCTGCACCGATCGTTCTATCCCGTCGAAACGGGACGGAAAAATCTGCAGGAGTGTCAACGGTTCGGACAAATCAACGTCCCGATTACCTGGGGATTTAAGGGAAACATTTGTTCTTGAGAAATCTGCGCCGTCACGACACCCGAAAATCCGCCACGCTCAATTTGAACGAGAATCTTTCCGTCGCCGCCGCGAGATTCAACGCAGTTCCACAGGTTTTGACCAGCTGTTGGAGTGTCGGCAATGAAGCTGCCATCCGGCTGGCACTTCAATGAAGTCACATTCTGGCCATGCACAAGCACACCTGAGAAATAAGCTGGGATAGCGGTGTTATCGATACGCAGTGAGGTCTCAACGCCGGATTCGAGGCTTCCCGCGCACTCAACCAGGGCAGAACCATCACTAACCGTTGCGAATGCATTGGGAGCAAAGGACAAGGTCGCAAAAAGAAGAATCGCTTTCATTAAAGTCTCCACTTTAAATCGTTTTTGTTTTTCGTCGTCCAATTGAAACTCACCGAATCGACGAGATGATTTATACAGAGCGTCTATTGCCGATGCTATATGTTTGATATATAAATTAGGCTATCTTTCTAACTATTTTATATATTCGAGAACCATGTGGAATCCGTTTTTAAGTCATTGGAATATTTAGATTATCTTCTAAAATTAGTCGGGTTTCGGAGGTCCCGCGGTCAAACTCGCGCCGAGCTTGCAAACGCCATGGGCTGCCAGGCGGCCTACTTCTCCCAAGTTTTGAAAGGGCGAGTGCATCTAACCGAAGATCACGGTTTGAAACTCTGTGAGTTCCTCGATTTCAATGATGCGGAAACTGAATACTTCCTCACTCTCTTAAGACTCGCGAGAGCCGGGACGCCCCAACTGACCCGCTACCTTCAACAAGAACGTGCAAAGCTTCTCGAGAAGAATAAGGAAGTCGAACGACACGTAGCGGGTCGCAAACAAGGTGAACGCGATGAGATCACGTTCTACTACTCCTCTTCTTGGATTCCCTCCGTCATCCACATCGCAACAAGCTGTGAGGGTCTTCGAACTGCTTCCGCTATCGCCGAACGATTCGGACTCCCCGAAGATGTCGTCGAACATCATCTTCGCCAGATGGAAAAGTACGGATTGGTCGAAAGCGATAAGAAAAGCTGGCGACATAAAGGCTTCTCGGTTCACTTTCCAAAGGGATCCCACCTCGATACGCAGTTTCAAACCACCCGTCGCCTTTTGGCGATGAACGCACTTTCGTTTCGGAGGAAGGATCAGCTTCACTATTCGGTCCTTTTTTCAACGGACGCAAAAACGCACGCAGCACTTCGCGAGATTTTGGTGAAAACCATCGACGATCTCCACCGCATCGTTGAGCCAAGCCCCGGGGAGGATGTGTATTGCTTCTGTATCGACTCGTTTCGTGTGTAATCGAAGAAACGAAGACGATAGGGATTGGGGCTAAGACTCTGCCGTCCTTCAGAAGGAAAAAACGATGACAATTCTTGCAAGGGTGAAAACTCGACAATACGTCGAGAATTAGCTCGCATTTACTGCATTAGACCGAGTGAGAACACCCAAAAACAATCCTAACTGGAAGCCAACAAAAGCCGGTGTTACACCAGGGCCAATTCAAGCAAAGCAAGAAGGAGAAAATATGAAATACGCTGCTTTTCTTACGATCGCCCTCTGGTCGTTCTCGAGCCACGCTGTTGAATTCAATAAACGCACGGCTCTTCCAGTTGAGCTCCAAGACCGAATCGCGGCCGCCATCGAGGAAAAATGCCCGAACGTGATCGCGGTTGTCGAAGCCAGCACAAAAGAGCGCGTTGAGATCACAGACCAAGGAACGCGCGATTCGTTCTTCACTTCGGTCTTTGAAGGTGACGTCATCCGTGGCAACGATCCATACCCAGTTGAAATCACGGTGCTCTCATCGAAGTTCGACGTGTCAAACCCGGCGATCGATCCCCTTTCGATCGAATCGGTTAAAGGCTTGGCCTGCCGTTGATTTCTGAACAATGCTGATCTCGACTCAATCAAGATCGATTGAGTCGAGATCAAGACTAGGCTCGGCGCCCGAACGAGAATCTAACGGATCCCGATCTTGCTTAAGTGAATCGCTTCTAGAACGATGGATGTTCCCCCCCTTCGAAAAATCGAGAGGAACTCCATGTCCAAGTTATCAAGACTCACCCTAGGCAGCCTCGCCTTTCTGGCCATCGGTTCCGTTCAATGCGTTTCAAAACCAAATCCACCAATCCTTGGAACGCAAACTTCAACGACAGCGTCTGAGCGCAAAATCGCGTCTCTTTCGCAAGCCCGCTCCCTCGGTGCGGAGTGCCTCGCGCAACTCCAAGGCATACCGAAAGCGAATTTTGATTCGAAAACAGGTCGTCTCAACCAGTGGCCAAAGACTGAAGTCAAAGAAGCCTTCGAACATTGCCTCAGCGCTTACCTCAAAATCGATACGACAAATCCACCCGGCGATGTGGCGGCGGCTTATGAATTTTGGGGAGCGATCTTCGATGGTCTCGGGATTCCAAATCAAGTCGTCGAACTCGACGGCAATCCCCAAAAAGGATTCGGACCGAAAGCGAATTTCGTCGCTTCACTCGCTCCAAGTCATTTGGCCGCGAACGCGAATCCAACATATAACTGGCGCTCCCCAAACGGAGTTGAACTTCCAGACGAATCATCGATTCTCTTACTTAACCACGTCGACACGGTCCCTGTTTTCGCTGACCAATGGACGAGTCCCGATCTTCCGTTCAGCGGAAAGATCATGCGCCACATGAGTAAAGAGTCCAAACGGGAGGAAGAGTACATCTTCGGCCGCGGAGCTCTCGACATGAAATCGGTCGGCATGCTGCAAGCTCTGTCGATGGCCCTTTTGAAGATCAACTCGGTCCCGATCAAAAACACCATTCACTTTTTGGCCGTGGCTGATGAAGAGACTGGTTCCTACGGAGCATGGCGTGCGCTTTTGGAAATGAAGGTCGGCGGCAAACTCGAAGCCCTCCGGCATGGGCGCGTTGTTTTGAACGAAGGCGGCGCGGGAATTCAAAAGGGTTTTTACCCTGTCTTCATGATCGCTACTGAAGAAAAAGGTGGCGCGTGGATGCGTTTCCGCCATCCAAATTTCGCAAGTCTGGTGGACGCGTTGAAGAAAATGCGGCTCACGATGAAGCTTGCGCGCACGCCGAGCCAGGATGACGTCGCCGACCCATCGAGCGTTGCAAGTAGTGCGTCAGCAAGCCCTTCGGGAGCAGCGAACGTCCGCGATCTCTCAAGTGAGTGTTCGCTCGTAAAATACGTTACGCCGGGCGCTGCGGTGAACGTTGTTCCTTCGCTCGCCGAAGTTTCGATTCGCTGTGACCGCGCTCCTGCCAACTCTGATGCGTTCAAACAAATCCGCGCGGCTTTCGATGCTCCTCATCGCAGTGGTCATAAACACACGTCACAGATCACGAGCAACGGTGAGCTTGTTGAGATCAAAGTTTCGCTGCAGACCTCTGGGCACGGGTCCGTCGGTGCAACATCGGCTCTATTTATTGCTTTCGACAGCTTGGCTGAACTCGGACTCGTTAAGACTAACGAAGCGCTTCAAAATGTGAAACGCCCTTCGTTCAACGACTACCGCCGTACGCCCGCTACGAGAGATATGTTGAAATCGCTGACTGCATCCTTCGGAATTCCGTTTGATTTGTCGAATTGGCTACTCGATCAGAAGAAGCTTGAGCAAACCGGGCTTCGTCGGATCGGCCGCACGGTAGGATTCGAACGACTCTTTCGTACGGCTTGCTCATGGACGGCGATCCATTTCGAACCCGGTCAACCGAGCGAAGCGCTCGTTGATTGTCGGATCTCACATACTTGGGATGTGAAGCCTTCTCCCGAAGATCATGGGGCGTACTTCGTAACGGAACTGCGCAAGTTTCTTGGGGATTCGCAGCTCACGATCGAGCCAGAGTCCAGTTGGAATTTCACTCGAAGTTCCGCGGAAGCTTACGAGTACAAACTCATTTCACAAGAAATACGTCGTGGAGATTCGAAAGCCATCGTTGGTTCGATGCTTTTCCCGGCAGGCTCGGATTCGACTCTCTTCCGCGATCCACGTTCGGCTGGATTACGCACGCGCCCGATGTTGACTTACGGCTTCTATCCCGTCGTTTTATCGCAAGAGCTTTCGGCTACTTTTCACGGCAGTGATGAAAGATTCCCTACTGCCGAAACCGATCGCGCGACGAGGATACACTTCGACGTCGTGCGCGCTCTCGCCCGGGCAACTCTTTCGACTTACTCGCACGAAGAAGCTTCGGACATCGCGGTCAATCGCGCGCAAGTTGAAGCCGATTATTGCGCGACAAACGGATGCACCTTGCCGGAGCTCTCCTGCGAGACTTACGAAATGGCCGCGAAGCAGGAAACAGAAGTTTTCAAACGAAGCTTCTTGGCGGCCTTGCAATCCGAGCAGCTTGCAATCGATCTCAAGCTTTGTCGGTCAAAACTTCTACCCGCGAACTGTCATCCCCGCAAAGTTCTGCTTCGTCGCAAAAAAGCGGATTGCTTAAAGAGCGACCAGGCCTTCAAAGCGCTTAACAAGTAAATAGCTCCACTGGTCTGTAGGTCGCGGACGCTTTGAGCATCTACGACCGTCAGACCAGCATCGCTTGAAGCAGGACGTTCGTCCATTCCCAGCTCCTCATCGCCATATCAGGTCCCATTCACCTTTGCAGGCGTCTAGGGTTTAGTGAGGAGTGAACAAATCAAATTGACTGAATTGCTTCGGTTTTCAACGATTGAAGAAGCTTATGCAGTGAGGAAGACCGCTATGTTGAGAGCTTCTCGATTTGTCGCCAGCTTTTCGGCGATACTCGCAATTGGATTTGTCGCCGAGGTCAGCGCGCAAACGACTCCGACACCACCAGAACCTGGCGTCACCGAATCGTCGGTTCGAATCGGAATGGTTGCAGGAGTAACGGGTGCCGTGTCTGACTTAGGAGTCGAGATCAAGCGTGGCTTTGAAGCTTACGTAAATAAGGTGAACGCAAGTGGCGGCGTGGCCGGACGAAAAATCGAAGTCTTGTTCCGCGATGATGGATACAAGCCCGAGAATACGGTTCATCTCACGCGCGAGCTCATTGAAAAAGAAAAAGTTTTTGCACTGGCCGGATACATCGGCACACCCACCACGAAGGCGCTTCTTCCGCTCATTGAGAAAGAACAAATCCCCAATCTCGCGCCCTACACGGGCGGCGACTTCATGCGTGCGCCCTTCAATCGAAATCTTTTTCCGGGTCAGCCGGCTTACGGCGATGAAGTTGAAAAATTAGTCAGTCATCTGGTCGCTGATTTAGGAATCAAGGAGATCGGAATTTTCACTCAAGATGACGAAGTTGGGAACACGGGTCGTGCGAGCCTGGTGCGTGCCCTCGACAAACGCGGGTTGAAAATCCATGGCGCGGGCATTTATAGCGCCAAGAATCCGGGTGACGTTGCAAATGCCTTGAGCGCTCTCCAAGCAACCAAGCCAAAAGCCGTTATTCTCTTCTCGATTTTGAAAGCGACAGTCCCGTTTTTGAAGGCAGCAAAAGACGCGAACTTCAAACCCGTCTTCGCTGCGTTTTCTCCAGTTAATTCTCTGAAGCTCATCGAAGCGCTTGGTCGCGATGTCGAGGGCATCTACGTCACTGAAGGTATGCCTTGGCCGACCGATTCATCGGTTCCGCTGATTCGTACGTTCCAAGAAGACCTGAAGGTCACCCCTGATAAAGTCGCTTTGCCCGCCACCGTGAGCGGCTACATGTCAGCGGCTATTCTCGTGACGGGCCTCAAGAAAGCGGGTCGCAACCTGACGCGTGAAAGTTTTCGTGCAGCTCTCGAGAGTCTTCGGAACCATGATCTCGGTGGACCCCGACTCACTTACACACCTGAGCATCACGGCGGACTCTCGAATATCTACCTTACGAAAATTCGGAACGGCAAAATCATCCCGATTCAAAAATTCGAAAATTGACGCTAGGAAGAAGGACCGCGAAGTTCATTCCGTGAAACTCCGCGGTCGGAGGACTTTCAAGCCGCTCAGTAATCCGAGTATCCTTTTGGACCTGGGGTGTAGAAGGTCGAAGGATCCGCCTCCTTCAGCGGTGCTCTGATTTTCATTTTCTCAACGAGATCAGGGTTCGAAATGAGTGGGCGTCCAAACGCCACCAACTCACCTCGTTTTTCAAGTAAGTCATGATTCGCGCGGTCGGCGTTGTAGCCACCGGAAAGCACGTAGGTGCCTTTGAAGTTCTTTCGAATCAGTTCTTTCACTTCAGTCGGGACAGGTGGTGCTCCCATCGATTGATGATCAACGACATGAATATACGCGAGTCCAATGTCGGAAAGTTCTTTTGCTAGTCGTCCGTAGAAATCGTTAATTCCGGGGAAAGCTCCCATGTCGTTGAACACGCCGTATGGTGATACGCGAATACCCACTCGGTCCGCGCCGATCTTAAGCGCCGCACCCTTTGCGATTTCCAGGACAAAGCGCATTCGATTTTCATCGGAGCCGCCGTATTGATCAGTCCGTTTATTCGAAGCCGGATTTAAAAACTGATCCATCAGATAGCCGTTGGCGGAGTGAAGTTCCACGCCGTCGAATCCAGCCTGAATCGCAAGCTCAGCCGCGCGCACGTATTCGTAGATCGCTTCTTTCACTTCGGCTTCGGTCATCTCGTGAGGCATCGGATACGACTGCTGTTGTTCTTGGTCGGTCCAAATCTTCCCCGTTAATGCTACCGCCGAAGGAGCAACAATCTTGGCTCCTTCCGGCATGTTCAGCGGATGAGACGCTCGCCCTGTATGCATCAGCTGAACAAAGATCGCGCCACCTTTCTCATGGACGGCATCCGTTACTTTGCGCCAGCCTGCAACTTGTTCCTGATTAAAGAGTCCAGGAATTCGTGCGTATCCCAGTCCATTCACCGAAGGCGAAACCCCTTCGGTGATGATAAGCCCGGTGGAAGCGCGGGCCGCATAATATTCGGCCATCAGATCATTTGGTACGTAGCCCGGGGCACGCGACCGAGTCATGGGCGCCATGACGACGCGGTTCTTGAGTTGAATTCGACCTAGTTTGTAGGGCTCAAAAAGTTTCTCTGGAGTTTGCGGCATGGCGCGATCCTTCTTTGGGTTTAACTTAATTTTGTTTATGCTTATGCAACTTCAACGGAGCGGGTCTCGCGTTTTGCAACCTCATTAACCGGAACAAGGGCCGAGCGCTTTGCGAAGAGCGGCTTATACTGAGCCCAGAAAGCGGTCGCCGCGACGAGGTGAAGCGCAATCATCACCAAGGGTAAAGCGCTGTTCTGAAGACCCGGCGTGAGCACCGCGTGAAACAAGAAGATTTGCAACGTGATCGGCGCGAGAACGACGAGCGCAACCGGCGCTGCAAAACCTGTGAGGAGCAAAAGACCTGCAGCGACTTCCGTCGCTTTCAGCACCGGGAAGAAGTATCCAGCTGAAGCTAATCCACCGAGGAAAACACCGGCCGCTTGCGGAACTTCGGGCTGCGGAAGGAAGTGTAAGAAGCCATTTAGGCCAAACACGGTGTAGATCAGGCCGAGAAGAAGCTGAGCAGGTGTTGCGATTTTGCGGGTCATGGGGTCTCTCCTTTAATAAGTAATCAAAATGGTTACAGTTTTAGTCCAAAAAAAACGCCGAACCTCGGCGTCGTTATTCAAATCCATCAAGTCCGTCAGCCGGATTTGCTGCACTTCTTTCTAAGTACATCGCTCACATCCGAAAGCCTGACCTTCTTTAGATCCATTGCTAATGCCGACGAAGCTGATCTAAAGATCGGCTCAAGCACCGACTTCATCTCGCAGCTCAATGAGCAAGTCGCGTTTGGATCATTCGGGTTGTACGCAAACAGGTCTTCTTCATTCACGGCCGAATACACATCGTAAAGTGTGATGGCATTCGGCTTTTTCGCAAGCACGGCACCACCCGTCCGCCCGGCTTGCGTTGCGAGTAATCCCGCTTTCTGCAATTCGCTCAAGAGACGCCGTACCACAACCGGATTCGTATTCAGGCTCGTCGCCAAATACGTCGAGCTTACGACTTCGTCGCCCTTCAACGCTATCGCGGTCATAATGTGTGTCGCCATCGCGAATCGACTGTTCGCCATACAGTAACAATGTTAGTTACATTAAATTCGAAAGTCAATGGCGGCTTTTCCGGTTGCTTCAAAATGGGCCGTCGGTATCGCTAAGGTGTTAGAATCTTTGGGAACGGCTGATTTAGTATTCGAAGTAATCGATGTTCAAACAGCGTACGACTTCCGATTTAGAAGGCCCGACCCAACCCGTAATCTTCTCGATATAGGCTGGAAGATCGGCGCGAATCTGGTCTGCCACCTCAGTCGAAAGCGACATCGGAAGAGTAAAGAAGAAGTTCTTTCGCTCCGAGAACGGCATCCGATTGAATCCCTGGAGACGCCAGTTCTGGTGGTGCTTCGCCACGAGCGGAGATTCGGGCCCAAATAAAATTCGTTTAGAGCCAAGATCATATGATCCGCTTTTTTGAATAAGGATTCCACTCTCGATCAGAAAGCTCATCACCTTTACGATCATGGCTGCAGGAATATTCAGTCGGTTACTAATCTCTTCGTAGGTCATGCGAGGGTTGACCGCCACTAAGTTCGTAATACCTGTATAAACCCAATGAGAGTAATAGGTGGCGGCCTCGATTTCGCTTAAGTCACGATCGCGCTCCACCCGCTCTGAGAGTTTTTGATTAGCCTCACGGCTGCGGTCGATTCGCTTCTTCAACCGGGTTTTTAAGTTGTGGTTCCCCGCTCGCTCATAATCAATCAGCAGCAAGAAGTGATCGGTCTCGCGCTCACTTAGTCCCATGTGATCGCAAAGATCGCTCGCTGCTTCCATTGTGAAGTGCTTATCGCTATTGAGCACCTGACTGACGAGCGTGGTGCTCAGTCCAAGCTTTTCAGCAATCCTCCGGCTCTCGCCTCGTCCGCCCTTCGGACGTGCCGCCAGCCAGTCCTTTAGAAAGGTCTTATAATCCTTCGCATCGAAGACCGTAGCCATAAATCACCGTAATCATTGTGTAATCAGAACCCGCGCAGTAAGTCCAAATATTAACCCCAGAGTAAACGAAAACGTTCATATTTTACAAATCAAACCTGTTTCTCGTCTCCCTTCGGACCTATAACGATCCGCGTTGACAGCGATTCATATTAATAAACCGGACCTGCTCTCAGGTCTTAGGAAGGAAGACTTTTATGAAAGCTCTTTTGAACGTACCTGCTAAGCTCGCAACATCGTCTCTCGTGGCGCTTGCCCTCAGCACAACCGCGTGCTCGGTCAATCTCGCAGAAAAAGAAGTTCCCTCACCGAAGATCGACTTGGCCTCGATTGAAAAAGACATGGCTCTCGGTTCGAAAGAGAAAGCAGAGATCCTCGCAGCATCCGCTGAGCGCTTGCTGACTCCTGCTTCTTTCATGTACGCCGCTGAAGTTGCGAAAATGGCCCTCACGCATGATCCTCAAAACACGAAGGCTCGTTTCATTAACGCAGCACTCGGTCCTGTCATGGAATTGAAAGGCGTCGTTACACGCATTGAGCCTCTCGTAAAGACGCGTCCTGAAAACGCAGGCGAATATTATCAGTTCAAAGCTTCGCTTCAGAAATACAATGCCGATCGTTCGGTCACTGAGTTCCTCTTAAAAGGTGCCGCTGACATCACGACTGAACGTGAAGCTCAAGAATTGATCGCGCGCGTGATTCTGAAAGTCGATGAATTCCGCCGCACGATGAAAGATCTCAAAAACGAAGAGCTGACGTTAACGATCAGCGAAGCTTCGATCAAAAAGGAAATGCTCGATGAAGCACAACATCGCTGCTGGTCGCGCACAGCTCCTGGCGTTTACGAAAAAGCTGCGGAGTGTGACCTTTCTGCTGCTTACGAGCGCAAACTTAATCGCGCAGACTTCGAAGGTCTTCAGCAATTGGCTGCGGGTTACCAAGTCTACATGACCGTCTTGAACGCATGGGATCTTACGGGACTTTATTCAAAAAACCTTTCCGGCGTTTCATCGGAGCGTTACTTTGAAATCCTTGCGCTTGATTCGCGCTTCGGAAAACTGCGCGAAACAAACGGCATGAACTTGATTCCCGAAGCCGCGCAAGATGCAGTCATCGGCGTACGTTACGCACAGAAGATGCAAGCTGAACTCTGCCCGAACGGCTACGAGACTCCTTCGAATCGTCCTGGCTCTTTCCTCGAAAACGGCTTCTGCGTCGAGAACAACGACGTAGTCGAAAAGACCCTCGCGATCGTCGAAGAAATGGCAAAAGGCGGATTCGTTAACTTCACACGTGAAGAGACTCAACTTCCGATCGACGTGAAAGCTAACGCTTTCAAATTCTTCGAAACACCGGTTCGTGACTTGCGCGATCTCCAACCGACAAGCAAGAACGCTTGTGGTCAGGTGACTTCGATCCAAGACGGAACCGTTGGTGGCGTATTCGCTAACGGCGAAATGAACTTGCTCCTGGCAAAAGCTTCGGAAGAAAGCTGCAAATCGCACTAATTGCAAAAATTCAGGGGTGTTCAAAGTTTAGCCACTTTGAACACCCCATTTGTTTATCCAATTGCTGATACCGCTGGACCGGATGCTGCTAATGCACGGACTGCCCGGGTGCGCTCACCCTAAGGAGAGTCGATGAAAGCTCAAAACAAATTTGTCATGATCGTCGCTGGTCTAGCGTCGACGCTAATTCTGAGCGCGTGTGGCTCAAGCTTTTTCGCTAAGACCGAAGAGCCGGCAACACTTGAGAAAATCGACAAAAAGAAGCCGGGCCGCGTTTCTACCGAATCCGTACAACGATCAGAGGCTTTGGTTGAAGAAGGTGAAGCTCTTGTCGACATCTCAACTCTCAGTGAGGCGTACGGAAAATTCAGCGAAGCTCTCGAGACCGACCCTGGAAACCAACAGGCACTCTTTTGGAAAAGTACTCTAAAAGTTCCCCTTACTTTTAAGGGGATTTTCCGTCGAATGAAGCCTTACTACTCGCAGACCCCGCAAACTGCGGCCCGTTACCGAGACATGGATTATCAAGCCTCGCAGAAAATCGAGTCTTACCGTTTTCTCACCGATGGTCCCGAGGATATTCGGAGCGCGGAAGACTTTAACGATTGGATCGATCAACTCCGCTTGTCGCTTGAAGAGCTGCGCGTGACTCTCAAAAAGCTGCGTAATTCGGAACTCACGATCGCAATCCCCAATTCGGTGAGCCAACCGATTTTACGTGCGCAGAGCATGTACGGTTGCCAAGAAATTTCCTTCGGCCCTATTCGCTACCAAGAAAGCGAAGGCTGCCAAAAAATCACGAAGCCGACGGTCGGCCTAAACCTCATCGATTTCGAAGCGATGCTCCTAGCGGTTGGTATTTACCAATCCTATTTGGAGCTTTGGACAGCTTATTATTTAAATCCCGATCTTCTAGTCGGTATCGACGACTTGGATCCCACGGATAAACCGTCAGTCGATCAATTTCTCGAATTTCTTTTCGACGTGAAAAATGGCGGAAAACTCCGCCGCGAAAAACCTTTCAGCGCAATACAAGATGTCGGGCAGGAGGCTATCGTTGGCTTCCGATACATTCTCGAAAATCAGCAAAAAGCCTGCCCCAAAGGAATCGCGTCTCTCGAGAACCGATCTGGCTATCTGCTTCAAGTTGGCGCCTGCTTGGAGCCGCAAGTGAATCGTGAGAACGATCCCAGAGAACTCATGAAAGCATTTGAATCGATTCTGGCGGCGCAACCCGCGCCTATTAAAATTGGCAGAGAAGTGCGCGCAAGAGTGAATTTCGTAAGTCTCTTTGAGAATCCCGTTGCGGATCTTAATGAGCTTCGACCGTTCCGCCTGGATGCGTGCGGGCGCTTGATCGGGTTCAACGATAAACCTCTTCAACACGCGTTCATGGAAGGCAGCGCAAATGATCTGATCACGCTTTCAAACGCAAAAGAAGGAGCCTGCAAATGAAGAGGCTCTCGGTGATGATCTTGACCTCCGTGTTCGTGAGTGCGGCTATCGCGGCACCTTCGACAAATAACGTGATGCAAGACTTTCGTTTTCAAAACTGCGGCACGGACAAAATCTGCTGGGAAGTCACCTCAATGAGAGCTTGGGTCAGCTTTGTTACGGGTGCCTTCTCAACGGATGGTCGCGCGACCGTGCGCAAGCTTGATTCTCAAGGAGCTGTGCTTGCAACTTACGACGCAGCGACGGCCAACTATAACTCAACACTCCAGCTCATCACGGCCGAAAACGCAGATGGTGGCTTCATGCTGATCTCCTTGAAAGACGGCTTGATCAGCGACTATGGCTTTGCAGCCTCTAAGGGAGCCAACAATGGCGCAAAGTAAGCTCGCGATCTTTATCTTTAGCTGCCTAAGTATGGTTGCACTCGCAGCCTGCCAACCTGGCGGCGGACCCTCAGCACGTGCACCGCAAGCTCCCGCTGGCGAAGGCAACAATCCCTTTGAAGCAGCCGGAACTTTTCAGGGTGGCGGCGGCGGAAACGGCGTCGATGGCGAGACGATGGAGTCTTACGCAAAGTCCTACGCTCGCGACATCGAAACTCTACCCGAGTACAAGCGCTATATCGCGCCCATCTTAAGAAAGATGAATCAAGGTCGCGCGGATGTGTTCGTTCTCTATCTTCGTTGGGCCGCACGTGAGAAAGCTTGGTTTTTTGTACCGAACGAACTTCCGAAGCTTCCGAAAGAACAAATTCAAG
The DNA here is from genome assembly GCA_005808505.1 of Bdellovibrionales bacterium. Taxonomy (GTDB): domain Bacteria; phylum Bdellovibrionota; class Bdellovibrionia; order Bdellovibrionales; family JAMPXM01; genus SYLX01. Next base: position 27,367 of record SYLX01000136.1, read on the forward strand.
TCGATTTCGAAACGGAACAGCACGGACGCCATTACGATCAAGAGATCTACATCCATGGCCCGACGTACGATGAAAAAGAGCTGCAAGATAAAGCCATGCTTCTTCTTCACGAGATGGTGATGGGCGCAAAATTCTTAATGAAGAAGAGCCCGCAAGCACAGTGCGAGGCTCTTTCAAAAGCCGAACACCTCGCTGCCTGCCAGGATCCCGCGAACCTCAAACTCGCGATTCCTTATACGGCCGTGACGGACAAGGAAACTTACTCCGCCAACGGTGTTGATCACGAGCGCATCCGCGCGATGACGTTGTTCTTAATCAACCCAGATTCTGATCTTTCGGCGGCGACCGTTTACGCCATGAGATCTCGCTTAGGGTTTCAATTTCCGTGGGATCCGTTGCTCTCGAAGTTTACGTTGGCGGACTTCGTTCGCGTCATTGATCGTTCTTTCCTTGCAGAAGATGTTTTCACAACGAAAGATAATTTTTTGTCAGCGGAACCAAGAACCTGCCTGATGAAGCGCTGGGCGCTAGTCGCTCATCTCGACATCAATCACTGGGTCGCAGAAATTCCTGAAGGAGTACGAGTTTCGACAATCCGGGCCGAAAATGACGATTGGCTGAACGGGTTGGAAGCGAAATCCTTAAGCTTCCTTGGCTCAAGTTTCGTCAGCTTAAAAGGTCAGGAAGCGCTTTACACAATCACGGGCGTGCCCGACGATAGCGAAAACGGCAGGATCTACGATCGCGTCCGCATTCTTCCGTCTCTCTTCAGCTGGCCGACTGGGACCGAGGGAATCATGTTCGACTTTTACATTACGCGCGATCCGAACCCGCGCTTGGTGAAGTACGTCGGAACACCCGTAAAAGTTTTGCGAAGTACGGAAATCAATAAGGCTGCTTACTACCAAGGAGAAATTGAATTTGTTCCCGTGGCGAGCAAGAAGCCTGTTGTTTGCTCGTTGAAGTAACAGATGCCCGCTAATCAGTAGCGGGCTAAGGAATGCCAGTTCCCCACGCGACGCGGAGGCATAGCCAAGAAGTACGAGAACAAACTCATCTCCGGCAGAGCAAAAACAAGCCTTTGACCTGCCTTGGCCGCTTGCACATCCGTCCACTCAACAATCTGCCAAAGCTTCAGATCGTCTTCCTGATCCATTAGAAACTGATTTTGTTTGATTCCGGGAATTTTGGAAAGAGCTTCCGCAAACCGACGTGCGTTGATGACAATTTCATCGGTGTTCTCGACGTTCTTCAACTTGAACTCAAAAACTTCTACGTGATTCATAGGAACTCCTCTTAGAAGAATTCTGTCACGGAGAGGGCAACGAACGCAAATCTCGACGGCGCATCGTTACTAGAGCGATTTTCAAAAAAGAAAAGGCGATGCTTTTTAGCATCGCCTCTAGAGCTACAGCTCAAGGGCTGCGGCTTCGGCTTGCTCCTCCGTCCAACCGCAATCGCGGCGGAGTCGGTTGAACTCCAACGCGATTTCTTGGTTCGTGGATTCATCTGAAACTCTTAGGTCACAGATCTCACCGTGCGGTGCAGGCCCGGGCGTCGGGGCGGGCTGAGGCACCGGCTCAGGTTGATCAGTCGGAGCTGAGCTCCCTTGACCGCACGCAACGCACAAGAGTAACAAAACAGCTGCCGCAAGTGCTTTGATCATTGCTCCTCCCCGACTCCAACGGAGAGGTACATGATCTTGCGAGAACGAATTTCACCGACCCGGTATTTTACAAGAACTTTGAAGACGAGTCCTTTCGGAAGTTCGCAAATTTCAAATGCCGTACCGGGAACTTTGATCCTAACCTTGTACAAACCGTTCTTCTGCTTTTCAAAACTCTCAAGCGAGTAGTCCGTAGCCTCATGGCCATAAATCTTTGCGCCAAGGATCTGCACGTCCCGGATTTTGAAGGCCGCACTCGGGAGCGGAGCAAAAACAAAGTCCCATGGCTTAAGATCCCACTCGTAGACGGCTGGCAAAAGCTCGGTGTTCCATTCGGGCTTTGCAAGCTCGCGCAAACGAGCGGCTTCTTTCTCAATGGCTTTTGAGACTTCTTCGGCACGCTCTTCAGTCAAAGCTGGATCTCGATTTGCCAAGCGAAGAAGCTCCGCAATCTTTCGATCGAAGCGTTCTTTGACTTTCACGTAGTCACCGACTTGCGCCATCTCAGCGCAAGTGGTCTGCAAGGTGGCCTCGGTAGATTCATCAAAAGCCACGCGGTTACCATCTCGATGCGCCAAACAAGCCGTTGAACCGAAGGTCAATCCAAGAGCGAGCAGCGCTTTGCTCGCTGAGGGCCAAGAAAGTTTTAAGTTGAAGCGGCTCATTTCAGACTTCCTTCTATCGAAGCGAGTTGGCGATCAATAATCAAAATTTGCAAAGCGGACTTACGGTTCAGTTCTTCCGCAAAGGCCCGCTTTTCTTCAGCGCTTAAGAGACCTTGGTTTCCACGTTCAACGAACTTCGACTTAGCAATTCGAGCATCTGATTCTTTGACCATGTTGCGCAACTCGCGGTTTGAACGCGTGTTGTACCGAGACATGTATTCTTCGATCGACGTCGCCAGAATTTCTTCCATCGGCGGCAACTGAGCTCGTGAATCCGCCGATTGAGCATCCGGTGAAGGCTGAGGAGTAGGCGCCTTCACTGGAAGAACGGCTGGACTCGTTTCTAAGTTCGCCTCGGCAGGAGCCGTGGCCGAGCGAGAATCGAAATACTGTGACCGAGAGAGGACGACCGCGGCCAAAACCGCGATCAAACTGCCAACCATTAAGACTTTTCGCATGACCACTACTCCTCTTTAGTTATTTCCGCCACGCGCGATCGTGACTTTTACTTCGAAGGAATCCGAAACAGCGCTGGGAACCAGCGTTTTTTCCGAACCAACTGAAGTCCAGAGACCATTGCGATCCAACGATTGCGGATCAAAGAAAGCGTCCATGGTCGCGACGATTGCTGCATCCGAACGCTCAGGATTGAGACCTGCCACGCCTTCAAAATAACGACCGAGACGATAACCAAGAAGCCCTGCGCGATGACGCGCCTTCGTACCCGTAACTAATACCGCATTTGCAGCATCGGAGATCGCAGCAAAGAAGCTCTTCATTTTCACTTGGCGCTCGAGGCTCAGTTGAGCGTACGAGCGAGCCGAAACGACGAGCTGCGCTCGTCCTTGGATCAAATCGCAAGCGAGATCTTTGCCACTGACTACGACTTGAACGCCACCCTGCTTTTCGACGAACGAGGCCGCAGAAGGCTCAAGACCCAACTCGGTAGCCGTCTGCACGAGCGAACCATCTAGCACAGGAACCGAAGAAGCCTGCAAGCTCGCGCTGTCGATGAACTGCGAGTCGGCTGCAAGCGTCTGGTAGGGACGTTTATCATTCCGAGCAGTTTCCTCAGCTTGGCGCTTAAGCGCTTCACGATCGGAAATTTGAAGAATTTCGCCGTTTTCGGGCCACTCGAGACCAAGATCAGCCGAGAAACCAGCTCCTGGATTCGAAGATTTCAGGCGCTGTTTACGTTGTTCCTCGAACATCTTTTTGTGATGCTTCTTCGAATTCAACTTCGCGAACTTTTGGTTGAGCTTTTCAAAATTCGCGCACTCAGCCTTTAATTCTTCCGTACCGTCACCCAATCCCAGCGAGAGAGTCGTTACAACCGGCGTCTGCCAAAGCTTTGCTTGGGCCCATCCCGTTTCAGCTCGAACCGCCAGGGGCGCCCCGAGAACCGAGGCGCTGGCGATCGAGACGGCGAATCCGAGAACTGTTTTTTGAACTCTGTTTGTTGGCGAGCGTTTCATGATTCAACTCCGTCTCTTTCTAAATTACTGAGCTTTATAGTTTGTAACCCAGGGCTTCATAACCGTTTTGTTGTAGTTCCATTCTTCTTCAAGTTCCGCATCCTGAATGTTCGTGTAGCTCGAAGAAGACGAGCTCGAACCGAAGATCGCATCGAGACCTTTTAAGATGAACGAACCGGCCATGCAGTAAACGTTACCGGGGCAAGCCTGCATCAACGAATCCGCTACGACGACCGATCCACGAGTGGGCGGCGGAAGCGCGTTCGAGAAGAGCGACTTGTCCGGCATCTGCGGCAACCCGATTTGTACCAAGCGACCGAGGAGAGCCAGGCGAGCTTCGCGTTCCATTGCGATGCGTTCGTCATCCGAGATCGAGTTAGCTGGATCTTCGATATTCCACTCAACTCGGAAAGCGTCGCGGAAGAACGTGCGCTCTTCTGTAGTCGACCAGCTTTTCGATCTGAACAAACCGCCGCTCGAACCGCTGCTCTTTACGAGGCTGTAAAGCTTGTACATGTTGTACTTCGCTTTCATCTTGAGGTTCATGATCGCGGGATACTGGTAGCTGATGAGCATTCCGAACTTCATTTTGTCCGGGGTCGAGACCTCTTTCAGCTTGAAGAGCTCGGGGTTCGACATCGGGCATGCACCAAGCAAGCTAAGAACCGCGTTACCATCCAAGCTCGGAGGATAAGATGCGAGCTGAATAGCGGCTCCAGTAGTCGAGTGAGTCACGTTCGGCGCTTCGAAGCGCAGAACCGCGGATCCTCCAGTTAAACCATGAACACCGAGGAGTGCCGGGTAGACACTGACATTCTCCGTCTGCAGAGTTTGGAAGTTGATACCAGGGTTCAACGAACGGAGTACAGTCATGTTACTCTCAAGATCACTTCGGTAGGCGAACGCTGCGCGACCACCTTCCATATTTCCGTATGTCGAGAAGAGCAAAGTGACTTCGTTTTGCGCCTTATTAAGCTTCGTTACTAGTTCTTCGAAGTTTTCGAGGACGTCTTCCTTTTGCTCCTCAAGTGCCGCCACAGCGACCTTTTTCTTTTCAAGTTGCTGAACCGACTTGAGATTGGCCTTTACAAATTCGGTCCGAGCTTTCGTCAATTCACGGACTTGTTTTTGCAGCGTTTCTACATCCGCCAAGAGCGCTTCACAGCTCTCATTGCACGTATCCAACTTTGAATAAAGCGCCTCGAGTGATTCATTCGCCGTCTTGATGTCACCATCGATCTTCGCGAGTCCGCCGATGTTTGCGCTGATCTCATATTCAGCCTGCTCAAGCTTCGCCTTCGTGATCTTCTCGTCCATCTTGTTAAGCGCGTCGATCTGCTCGGATTGCTTCAAACGAAGAGCATCGACGCGATCGATGAGCTTTCCGCTCTGATCTGCGAGCTTCTTCAAGTTCGGACAGAACAGAAGTTGCGCGTTCGGTGTGTGGAAGCCACCTGCATACGAGTAACCCTCGTTAGGCGGCATGACGTAGACCGTTTGAATGTCTTTGTCGTCCGCGATTAAGTTTGAGTTCGTGGGGTTCTGAATTCCCGCAAGAAGATTGAAATCTCGCGGATAAAGTGTGGGAACAGCCATCGCCTGGCTTGCCGCCAGGAGAACCGAAACTATTCCGTAGGTCGCTTTCGTTTTCATTTTCTCTCCATGTGTGCGTGTGTGTGTTTGAACCGTTAAATCGGAACGTAGAACCGATACGCGGAATCACATAGGCAAGGTGTGCGCCAACGGTTTCAGACCGTCATAAGCAATGGAGTAGATTTGGAGGCGAGATGTCCGAATCCTGAGACTCGGAATTTTGGATTCCGGGAGGGCGGCAAGAATCTGACCAGCGCGGCAACCCGTTAAAACTGAGACAAAGACGGTGTCCGGCCGGTGGCCGGACACGTTTGGAGTTCCGGAGCGGTATTCCGCTTAATCCGGATCGTCTTACTGCTGAATTTTTCCTTTAACCACGAAAGCGGGACCAACTGCCGTCGCGCCTGCTCCGCAAAGAGCTTCCGCATCGGGAGTTGCCATCATGATAGCCGCACGGTGCGGGTGTCCGTAATAAAGGTAGTTCGTTGCCGAAACTTTCGAGTCGAGAACTTCTTTACCGGCTTGGCAAGTCGCATCGCCTGTTGCAGCGAAAGCTTTCGACTCAACGAGGCGGATTGTTTTTGCCGCGTTGTCAGCGAACAAGATCGCGCTGTAACGGCAGTCAGACTCACCTTCAGCGAAGTTCGCCGTGAGCAAGACATTGTCGAGAGTGCTGTCAGTGACGATGCGATCGAACTTCACGTTCAGGTCCGCGAGGAACGCGGGTGTCGAAACACCTGTTTGTTCTGGGCTGCAAACGTAGGATTCGAATCCTGCCCACCATTTAGCTCCGGGAAGAACGAGATCGCCTTCCGCCGCTTGCGCAGTTGATGCGAGCGATGCAAGACCGAGACATGCAGTAGCGAGGATGCGCGAGAATGTAGAACTCTTTTTCATTAAACCTCCGATAGGTTGTTGCGTTTCTTTTTTCCAACTAACCGACTTCTCGCGGAAGTGTAAGAGAACTCAGTCAACGCGAGAGTTGTTGATCAGCAAACGAGAGTCCTGAGCGCAAACTGGTAGCAAAGCGCGCCGATTCTCAATTGATAATCAAAATGTTTGCGGAAGGCTTTCAGCTCACTTTCCAGTCCCTTGCAGAATCCCCTGAAAGGACTGCGGAAATTGAGTTCCCGAGGGCGATGAAGTAGCTCTTGGAGAAGTGAACGAAATCAATACTGCGCGAAGTTCTTCGCTCCCTATCTCTCCTCCAACTCACGAACGCCAACGGTGGACTTCCGGAAGCTTTTCGATGCTCCGTTTTTCGCCGTCTCTCCAGCGAAAGCTTTATCGGTTGCACTCGTGGATCGGGCTTTTTGTTGCGGTTCACGCGATTGTTCTTTTCGTAAGCGGGGCGATTCTTCTCTTCCGGGACGAAATCGAGCAAACGTTTGCACCTGAACAGGCCGCACTTTCGGCACGTGAGTTAACTTTGAACGATTTCGTGGCAGCCGAAAAAATGGCGCGCGATCTCTTTCCTAACGATCGCGTCTTGTCGGTTGCGGCGGATGAAAGCAACGCCAACTTGATTCAAATCCGAATGGGAATCGATGGTGCGAAAAACTTTCGTGGGGCTCGCCGCCTCGCCTACGACTCGGTAACGGGCACGCAGGCCATCGAAGTGAAACGAAGCGGCTTCTTCGAGTGGCTACTTGAGCTTCACCGCGATCTTTTGATGGGATCCAAAGGTAAGCTCTATGTCGCCTTTGTGGGCCTTTTGTATCTCTTCACGCTGGTGAGTGGCTTTGTGATCTACGGCGGCTTCATGAAGAAGAAGGCATTCAGCGAAATGCGTCGCCAGTCGTCTCGGGCGCTCTATGCGGATCTTCACAAGTATCTTGGAGTAGCGACTTTCGCTTGGGCGCTTTTGATCGGTATTACCGGAGTTTTTCTCGCTCTCAACAGTACGCTCTTGAAAATCTACCAAGCGACCGAGCTCAAAACGATCACGCAGAGCTTGCAACGGTCTGAAGTGAGGGCAGCGGATGCTTCGAGCTTTGAGTCCGCTCTTGCGAAGCTTTCAACGTTGAAGGCGACTGCAGCGATCGACTTTGTTGCTTTTCCTGATACGGAGTTTGCACCGGCTGGATCGTTCCTCATCCTGATCAAAGGGACCGGTCGTTTCGATGAACGCTTAAGTGAGCTTGCGATTCTCTCGACTGATGTTAGCGGTGGAGGCGAGATCCGCTCGCTTCCGGGATACCTCAAGGCGTTGATGCTCTCGGAGCCGCTTCATTTCGGCGATTATGGCGGGCTGCCTCTCAAAATTGTTTGGCTGATTATGACGCTCATGACTCTGCTCCTTCCCCTCACGGGCTTGTACGTCTGGGCGAAACGCAAATTCTTAAATCGAGATCTCACACCAAAGTACGAGCTACGAAAGCAAACGGCCTGGCCCCGGCTTTTCCAACGTCCCTACTTTTTGCCAGCCGTAGCAGGCCTTTCGTTGTCGATGACTATCGGGTGGGTGTTCTTTGCTGAGGGAACTCTGAACTTTGTTGGGTCTCTCCTCGCATTTTTAATCGTGATTGGATTGCTCGTCCTGGGAGCCAGAAGCTTTTTTGGAAGAGATGGAGCTGCCAGATGAGTAGGCACTTTGAGCTTGCCGTAAAACATTCGAGCACAAGCTTTCTCAACTCTTTCCTTAAAGAATGGAAAAACCACGCAATCATCGAGACGCCGACTACTCTCCGATCGAAAACTGAGTCGAAAACTTGCGTTCAGGTTGAAGTCCAAGATGGCGTATGGATTCTTCCCTTGCAGTTTCAATCCACACTCGGAAGACATCGCTACGCCCGGCCTTTTTTCTTCGTGAATCGTTCCGGTGTCGTGACGGACGGTGCTTTCAAAGAACTCTCGCTTGCTTTGGCGAAGCTTTGCTCAGAAAACCCCTCGTCATTCTTGAGCCGATTAGAAAACAGCATCGAGAACATGGCACTGATCCTCGAAAACCATGCAAACGTAGGACAAGCTTCGTCGAGCTTTTTGGAAACAGAACAAGCACTCGCGCTAGGACACAACCTCCATCCAACTCCGAAGAGTCGTGAGGGCTTCACGCGAGATGAGTTTTGCCGCTTCTCACCCGAAACTCATGGGCAGTTCTCGCTCGTTTGGATGTTGGTTGAGCCCTCTTGCCTTACCTTTGAAACAGCATCGACATTTCAAGACAACCAGGCACTGAGCAGGATGTTTGAGCAGTCGTTCAGCGAAGTTTCCCCTTCTGCCAGAGAACGTTTGGCTGCCGGATACCTCCCGTTCCCCATGCATCCTTGGCAAAAGCAGCGTTTGGAAAACCATGTTGAAGTTAAGAAGTTAATGGATCGTGGATTCATTTTCGAAGTTGGCTCGTCGAGTGATTCTTGGCATCCGACTTCCTCCGTAAGAACGCTTTACAGTCCCGATGCTCCCTACATGTTGAAGTTTTCTCTGAGCCTGAAGCTGACGAACTCGGTTCGCCACCTGATTGAGCGCGAAGCCGTGCGTGGACTTCAAGTTGTCGACGTTCTCGCGACAGAGAAAGGCCAAGAGTTCTTGCAGCAGTGCCAAAGCTTCTCTGTGATGCGTGAACCAGCATTCGTCGCACTTAAAGACTCCGAAGGAATTCTAGCCGAATCCATCGTTGTCTTGAGAGAAAACCCGTTTAGGAAAAATCACCGGGAAGAAGTCGCTCTCCTCGCCACGCTCGCTCAAGACTCCGTTTTCGGTGGTGAGACCCAATTGCAAGTTTGCGTGCAAAAGGTTGCGACCAGGTTCAATCTTACGATTGAAGATGCATCGGTACTCTGGTTGAAGAAATACTTCGAACACGCCATGCGGCCTTTGATTCGTGCACAATCGCACTACGGCTTACTCTTTGGCGCCCACCAGCAGAACCTGCTTTTGAAACTTGAAGGCGGTTTGCCAATTGGTGCTTACTTCCGTGACTGCCAAGGAACGGGATACACAAGCCGAGGTCAAAAGCTCTTCGGACACCTTGTGCCTTCACTCTCGGAAGCGAACGGAAACATCCTCAAAGGCCGCGAGGGTAACGATGTTTTCGGTTATTACCTTCTACTGAACTCAACTTTCAATCTTATCAGTGCCCTTTCAGATGGCGATTCACGAATCGAGAAGCAGCTCATCGAAACCTTGAGAGCAAACTTAACCGAGCTTTTGAAAGAGAACCCGCCCGATCCGAGTTGGCTACTTTACGTGCTGAAAGATCGTGAGCTCATGCACAAAGGTAACTTCGCTTGTTCTGTGCGCGAGCTGAACGAAAACACGGTCGCAAACCCGTTTTCGATCTACACGCCGATTCATAACGTTCTTGCCGACGTTCGTGTTGAAGACTCGGTAAATGAGGTCCCCGTATGTTGAACTACCGAATGACTGATTTGCTTTCGAACGAAGAGACCGAGATCACCCTTGCTGACGGCAAAATCGTCGCAAAACGCGGATCAACCGAAGCAAAGGCCGCATATCACCTTGCGGAATCCGGTATTCTTCAGTTCGAACCGAGCTTCGATGAAGCGGTCGCCGAAATGACTTGGCTCCGCATGATCGAAGGGGCTTTCGGAGTTCATTCGAAAGAGGAAAACTTTGCGCAAGCCGTGCGGGTTGAACGGAGCCTGGCTGAGCTTTGCCCCAGTCTCCGCAACGTTGCTCAATCCTTCGATTTCGTTTTGCCGCGGACTGCGTTTTTTCAACTTCCGAACTTGTGGCACAAGAGTTCACCCGAGATTCCGGAAAGCTGGTCGCAAACGGGAAACTTTGAGCATCCCGTACGGCCTCATTGTCCTGAAGGAACAGTTTACCGACGCTTCAGCGCAGCCGTAGGAAAAACATTTGAATTTAAAGTCGCCGACGTCGAACGCGATCTCGAAGTTTTTCATCAATGGCACAACCAACCAAGAGTTTCCGAATTCTGGGAACTCGCAAAGTCTAAAGATGAGCTAAGAGATTACCTTGAAAAAGGACTCGCAGATCGACACCAAATTCCGATGATCTTGTTTGTCGATGGTAAAGCCACAGGTTACTTCGAAATGTATTGGGTTCCCGAAGATCGCCTTGCGCCATTCTGTGATCACCAACCGTGGGATCGTGGCTTTCACTTCTTGATTGGCGATGCTTCCTTCCTCGGATTCAAAAACACCGATCAAGCGTTAGCTTCCGTTGTTCATTATCTTTTTCTCGATGCTCCCCGAGCGCGGACCATTTGGGCCGAGCCACGCGCCGATAATGCAAAAGTCTTGAAGTACGCCGAAATCTTGCCCGCATGGCGGAAGGTTAAAGAATTTGATTTCCCCCACAAACGAGCTGCCTTACTTGAGTGCACGAGAAGACGCTTCTTCGAAGGAAAGCAGCTGTGAGCCGACTTTGGAAACTGGCAAATCAGCGACTGCTTGCAAAAGCGTTGGGAGAGCTCGACTACGAAGAAGTATTTTGTATACGAGGCGATCTCTCACAAGGTGAACAAGAGCTGCGCCTAAAATCTGGCGTCGTGTACCGGATGCAAGCGTGGCGCACGGTTTGGGGTCACTTGCGTATTCAACCCGAGTCGATCACGCGCTCAGAAAAAGGTGAAGCCTTTCAGTCGGCAGAAGATGCCGCCCAACTTTTTCTCGACGCCCAGAGCGAAACGCGCATGGATGACATCGTTCTTGCCAATTTCGTTGAAGAGCTTTTCTGCACGCTGAACGCCGAAGTCGAATTGCTTTCGAAAAACCAAGGCCTCACCGCGACTGATATCGCGAAGATGGATGATCTCAAGATGCAAGCCCACCTTTATGGTCACCCTAAGCTTATCGGGAACAAGGGCCGACTCGGATGGGGTGCTGATGAGGTACGGCGTTTTGCTCCTGAGTCCGAAACGCCGGTACGAATGCACTGGCTCGCGATCAAAAAAGAGCGAAGCTTGTTCTCAGCTGCTGCGGGTCTACATTCGGAAGACCTGATCAATGAATCAATGGACGCGCAGGAACGAGAGCGCTTCTTTCAGCGCTGCACTTCGTATTTGGCTTGTTTAGATGATTATCATTTTGTACCGGCCCATCCTTGGCAATTAGATCGTCATCTACGCTCTCACTACGCGCAGCTTTTCGCGAATGGAGAGCTTATTGACCTAGGCGTTTTCGGTGACTCTTACGTACCGCAGATTTCTCTCCGCACATTTTCGAATGTCAGCCGACCCGGAAGAGTGGATCTCAAACTTTGTCTCAATATCCTTAACACGTCGGCGTTTCGGGGTATCTCGCCCTCGACGATAGAGGCGGCGGGAACTCTATCGGAAGAACTCGCAAAGATTTGCGAAGAAGACCCTTTCTTACGAGATCTCAATGTTCGCTGCCTTCGTGAACGGGCCGGAGCTTCTTGCCTCCACCCTCTTTACGAGAAAATAAAAGGCGCGCCCTACCGATATCGCGAAATGCTGGGGTGTATCTGGCGCGAATCTTCGCTGGCCGTGCTTTCGAAAAATGAACGGAGCTTGCTGACTGGCGCGCTTTTCCATCAAGACCTCGAAGGGCGTTCCGTGATCGGCGCGCTCATCAAAGCTTCAGGGCTTTCAGTCCATGAGTGGGTCAGGCTCTATAGCCGACATGTGATCCTTCCGCTCTACCACCTCCAGCTCCGTTACGGGATTGGGCTTGTCTCTCATGGGCAAAACATTGTCCTCGTTCTCCGCGAGAACAAGCCTGCTGGAATTCTTGTGAAGGACTTCCAAGGCGATTTGCGTTTGGCTGAAGAAATTGCCAGCGCGAAACTCAAAGAGAGGTTTGCGAATCTTACGCGACTACCGGCCGCGCACCTGCTCCACGATTTGATGACTGGACACTTCATCACGGTCTTGCGCTTTGTCTCAGGAGCGCTGGAGGAAGACCTCGCATATCCCGAATCAAAATTTTACGGAATTGTTGCGGAGGAAATTGCCACCTACTTGGTAAACCACTCTTCTCAAGTTCCTGAAAGCTTGTCGCTGCTTCGCCCGGAGATCGAAAGAGTCACTTTGCACCCCGTGCGCTTTGAAATTGGTTATGCCGACAATGCACGCAGGCCTAAGCCGGCATTGGGGACCAACTTGAAAAACCCATTGGCCGCTGCTCTTCAGCGCGGAGCAGATTATGTCTGAACTCGATTTCGCAGCCATCGGCATCGGACCTTTTCACTTAAGCCTCGCAGCCCTTCTTGAAAAAGAAAAGAGCTTTAAAGCGCTCTTCTTTGATTTGAAAAAGGAATTCGAGTGGCATTCAGAGCTGATGTTTGCAGATGCTGATATGCAGACTTCGTTCATGAAGGACCTCGTAACCCCCGTCGATCCGACGAATGCCAACTCCTTTTTGAACTATCTTGTCTCGAACGATCTTTTTTATTCCTTCATGAATACGGGCCGGCGCACGATCTCGCGTCGCGAGTTTGAAAGGTACGGACGTTGGGTAGCTCAACGTCTTAACTCCTTGCGATTCTCGCATAGAGTTGAGTCGGTCCGATTTGACGGAAGTCAGTTCGAAGTCGGAACTTCGCAAGGGACCTTTCGTTCAAAAGACATCTGCGTCGGCACAGGGCCAGTTCCACGCGTGCCAGAAGTTGCTCGCAACTTGCTAAGTGACCGCGTCTTTCACGCGAAGAGCGAACATTTAAAGAATCTCCGCCTAGATGGTTTGGACGTCGCAATTATCGGCGGAGGCCAAACTGGCATCGAAGTTTTTCGCTCTTGCTTTAGTGGACTATGGGGCTCTGCTCGGAGTGTTACGCTCGTAAGTCGTCGAGATAATCTTGAACCTCTCGACGAGAGCCCCTTTACGAACGAGTATTTTGCTCCCGGCTACGTAGAGAGTTTTCATCATCTCCCCGAGACGCAAAAGCGTGCGATCGTCGCGAAACAAAAACTCGCAAGCGACGGCAACACGCCCGCATATCTGCAATCGCTTTACAACGATCTCTACCGGATTAAAAACGTTGAAGACGACCGCAGACCGATTCGGATCCTCCCCATGCGGAACCTTGAATACATGGCCAAGCGCGATTCGGGATACGAACTTCAACTCGCGAACCGGTACGCGAGCGCAACGGAGGCGCTTTTTGCCGACGTGGTCATTCTTTGCACGGGGTTCGAAACTCGCCTCCCTCACGCAATTGAGCCGCTTTTAAACCAACTCGATCTTGATGAGACACGTCTTCCAAAGCTCGAGAAAAACTTCCGGGTGAAGTGGAATGGTCCCGCGACGAACCGAATCTACGCTGTTAATTTCGGACGCTACAGTCACGGGATTGCTGAACCCCAAACGAGCCTCATGGCCTGGCGATCGGCAACGATCATCAACGATCTTTTCGGAAGAACCGTTTATCCGGTCTCACCCTCTCGCCCAAGCTTCTTACATTACGACCGACTTGAGGAATCTTTCTAATGCCCATTTGCAGAACTTCCAGCCTAAACTCTTACGTTACACTCCGAAGTGTCCTCGTTTTCGCCAGCCTCTTTGCTGCTTTCTCGGCCTTCGCTCAAGAAGAAGCCCGATTAGATAAAATTGAGATCCGCGGAACAAAGGAGAGAAAGACCCAAGAAGAGAGCGTCGAAAGTGTTTCGATCGTTCGTCCGAATCCCCTCGCGGAAGCTGGAAGTGGCGAGTCACTCCAGTTCTTAGAAGGTACGCCGAACGTTCAAATCAATCGTGCTGGCGAGTCTTTCAGTATTCGCGGCATCAACAATACGGGCGTTACTGGGTTCCAGAAAGATAATCTTGCGAGCCTCGTAGTTGACGATGTCTTCCAAACGGATCTTGCGGCGATCGCGGGTGGCTTTGATCTTTGGGACATGGAACGCGTCGAAATTTTGCGAGGAGCGCAGTCGACATCTCAGGGTGTGAACTCGCTCGCCGGAACTATTTTGCTTTATCATGAAGTTCCCGACCCTGAGTTCGGTGGTCGATTTAGCTTGGGCTACGGAAGCTACAATCGAACTGAGCTTGGTTTGATTTCTAACCAAGCCATCGCCAGAGAGTCTCTAAACGGAAAATTGTTATCTCGCGTGAGTTACTTTCGCGAATCGTCTGACGGCTACATCACGAATGCTGTGACCGGAAATTCAAAATGGGCTTCGCGTACTAAAGACAACGCAAATCTCTCGTTACGGTACCGACTTGCTCCGAAAGAGATTCTGGATCTTCGTGTTCGCTACCTTCGCAATGATCAGGGTGGAAACTATGTTCAAGGCGCTGATCCGTTTCGCTTCGAAGTTCGTGAGGACGTCGATTACCGAGCCATCACCGTTAGCCGCCAACTTCTATTGAAACATCAAAAAGAGATTTCGGCTGCCTGGAGAAACGACGCTCAAATTTCCTACACCGCAAGCCATCAGACTAGCGTCTCGGATGCGGATGGATCAGCTACGAACACAGCTGGCACTCGCTACGAAGACCATGCGGACCACTTCGTGAGCTTTGAAAATCTTCTGCACTTCGAGGAAAATTCTTTTAAGAATGTCCTCGGGTTCCATGCGCACAATTACCGCCTCGGTGACGTCTACGACTTCAACTTACTCTATCCCGTTGGTGGGTCTTCCACGCCCATTGATGTAGATCAAAGTGTCGTGAAGGAGAGAACAAGCATTGCGGTTTTTGATTCTGCTTCTTACGACTTGGCGCCTAACCACACCGTTCAAGCAGGACTACGGTTTGAAAGAATTCAAAACCGCTTCGGTACGGGAATCGCAGCACGTCGAACACAAGATCTAGGAGGCGCGACCAACACCGCGATCGACAATTACCTAGCTAGCATCGACGGCGATATCAATGATGAGAATGCCCTGAACGTATTTCTGCCGAAAGTTGGATATCTTTATCGGCTGGGCGAGAATTCGCACGTAGGAGCCACTTATACGGAGGGATTCCGCACAGGTGGTCTTTCCATCAATCGACGTCGTGCTACGGTCGTTCCTTACGATCATGAGAGAACCCACAACTACGAACTCGCTTATCGCTATAGCGATACAAAACGGAGTTTTGACTTCAACACCTTCTTTGTCGATTGGCGCGATCAGCAGGTTCAGGTCAGCCTTTCGAATGACTTCTTCGATAAACAAATCGCAAATGCCGCAAAGTCAATGCTTTGGGGTGCGGAGATGCAGTTGCAACAGAGCTTCGGTCAAGACCGCATGAGCCTCGGGCTCGGCTTTGTTGATACTCGATTTAGCGAGTTTAATAACAACGGAAGATCCTATGAAGGCAACCGGTTCCCCTACGCCGCACGCGTCACTGGTCAAGCCTCGTACCAATGGCGTGTGATTCCTGAAATGAGCATGACTCCCGTTCTTCGCTACGTTGGTGAGTCGTTCACCAATGCCGAGAATACGCGCGTTTCGCCCGAGCAAATTCTTTTTGATCTCGCTG
Organism: Bdellovibrionales bacterium; assembly: GCA_005808505.1. Taxonomy (GTDB): domain Bacteria; phylum Bdellovibrionota; class Bdellovibrionia; order Bdellovibrionales; family JAMPXM01; genus SYLX01. The sequence goes on from SYLX01000136.1 coordinate 43,124, forward strand.
CGGATTACGTGATCGGCGATTTCATCGTCGAGGCGTTCGTAAAAAACGCATTTGATCGAAAGTACTTAGTCTTTGATGGACGCACGGATGAAGCCGCAACAACTTACCAAACGGCTTACAACCTAACGAATACACCTCGCGAACTTGGAGTTCGACTCTCCTACATTTGGTGAATCGGGAAAGGAACAACTCCTATGGATGGAATCTTGAACCAAGCGACGACTGGCTTTTCATTTGAGCGAGTTCGCCTGCGTTCCTCAATTCTTGTTTCGACTGCGGTTCATGCGGCTTTGCTCTTGATGTTAGTCTTTTCAAGCCAACTCATGCCTCAGCAAGCGATACCGGTTCCCTTCGGATCGAGACCCTCGCAACCGAGCGTCGTGGAAATAGTTGAGTGGATGCCGAATCCTTCGTTACCTGACACTGAGGGCGTCGTTGTTCAAAAAGAAAAGATGCGGCCAACTGAGAAGCGCTTGCCGCGCCCGAATCCGATCGCTGCCGATGCAAGCGGCACTGCTACAAATGAGAGCGCGAACGCGACTTCGGCACCCGCTAGCCAGAACCTTGGTGAAACGAATGGGCAAGAGATCATCGAAGCAAAACATCGCTATCTCTACGAACTGCGTGTTTCGATCGAAGAAAAAAAGACTTATCCGAAGATGGCAAAGCTTCGTGGCGAGACCGGTAGCGTAATCGTTTCAGCTGAAATCACTAAGGACGGGATTTTACAGGCTGTCGCGATCGAGAAACCAAGCGACTTTGCTTCTCTCAACGAGGCGGCGCTGTCACTAGTCAGTGCGTTTTCGAAATTCAAGCCATTGCCAGAGGGCGTGGGACCGGAAAGCTTACGTGTTTCGATCCCGATCGAATACAGTCTCTGATTAGCGATCGATTAATAAGCGGTTTTTTTACCGCGAGCTTTAGCCACATTAGGCCGTGCCGCCTTCTTACTTTCGAAGGGAAGGACCGAGCCAACGGGAGCTGAAGACTGTTCCACAGGGCTTGAACGCAGAACAGCACCGTCGATGGAAACTTGCAGCTCATTGACTGAGACCTCAAGAGTCTTCGCTTCGTCTTCGATGTCAGCAGAAGCTCGTGCCACGAGTTCTGCCGCCGCAGCGTTGCTCTGAATGCTCTCGTCGAGCTGAGTCATGGCGCGGTTGATCTGCTGCAGACCTTGCGACTGTTCTTGGCTACCGGCCGAAATTTCCGCGTTAAGCTGAGAGACCTTGCGGACTTCATCGAGGATTTCGTTTAGGGCTTTACCGCTTAAGTTGGCGATCTGTGCGCCTGATTCTGCTTTGTGTACGCTCTCTTTGATGAGGCCCGTAATATCCTTGGCCGAGGACGAAGCACGTTGCGCTAAGTTCCTTACGGCTTCAGCGACGACGGCAAAACCTTTCCCTTGCTCGCCCGCACGTGCAGCTTCGACGGCCGCATTCAGCGCAAGCAAGTTAGTCTGGAAAGCGATGTCATCAATGACGCTGATGATCTCCTCGATCTTCTTTGAGCCTTGAGCGATGTCGTTTACAGCTTCTACAAGCTTCGACATTTGCTTTTGACCTTCGGTCGCCGAGTCGTGACTCTTAGCTGAAAGTCGCGAAGCTTCGACCGCATTGTCGGCATTGAGTTTTACCATGCTTGAGAGTTCTTCGATGGATGCAACGGTCTCTTCGATGGATGCAGCCGCCGCCTGCGCGCCGGAAGATAACTCTCCACTCGCGCGAGCCAGCTCGACGCTCTTGCCACCGAATCGCTCACCGGCTTGGCCAATAGCACTTGTGGTCATTCGCAAAGAGTTTGCGATACGCGAGATCATCCAGAAAGCAACGATCAAGACTAAAAAGCTCGATCCCACCGCAATACCAACGATTGTACGGTTGATATTGCGAGCATGAGTTGCGCCCTCGATAACAATGTCGCTCGTCCGAGAGTTCGCAGCTTGATCGACTTTGTCGAGAATGCCGTTCAGTTGCTTATCCGATGCCACCAGGTTTTCATTGATCATGAATAGCGCGCGCATGTCGGCTTCTTTGGTTCTTTCACCGAGCGCGAGCATGATGTCGAGAAGATGGGCCGATGTTTCCTGCCAAGCTGGATCGATGGCTTTCATTTCGTTCAGAACTTCGGGTGTCGTCTCGGCTGTGCGGAGTGATTTGAGCGTCGTATTGAATTTATTGATTTCGTTTTGCATGGCCGATACGGCTTCGCCGCGTTTCTTTTGATCATCGGCCGTGTAGGCTTTGAGAGCGTAGGCGATTGTCGCATTCATTTGGAACCGCAACTCGCCCACTTGCTGTGTTACGGGAAGTCGCTCGATGCTCAAAACAGCCATTTTCGAGGAAAGCAGTTGGACAGCTTGGTAAGAGACCGTCACCGTTCCAACCAAAACGGCGATTGGAAGTGCGAGCAGCATGAAAAGTCGGCCGCGAATTCCTTTAAGTTGAAAGCTAGGCAGACGCATCTGTCCTCCCGACGAAAACCTGGGTGCTATCCCCTTTTTCGGTTTAGACAGAGTAAAAACTGATAGGTTTGCCAAAGATTTCCAAAAGATATGCGCGCATCCAGATGACGACGGCACGTTCCGAGACAGTACCTGGCTCCTCCTGGCTTTCGAAAGAAAAAGGGGCTCTGCTTTCCGCAGAACCCCTCTTCAACAAGCGACTTACATCGCGCTGCGTGTAAAGTTATTTACATGCAATGAAGTTGTCTTTGCAGTCTGTGCAGACCGTAATCGCGCCCGAATACATCTGCTCCATGACTTTGAGGTTGCCATGTTCTTTCGAGAGCTGGACCAAAGACTTCTTCTCGACCTGAACGCCCGAGGGAATGCTTTTGCCATCAAACGCCGAAGCTTTGCCACCTTGAGTAAGTTCGCAGGCCGAGAAAGCCGGTTGAACCGCGAGCATCAAAGTGACTGCTGAAAGTGCAAAAATCTTTTTCATGTCGCTTCTCCCTTAGAAGATGAAGTCGATACCAGCGTAAACAGCTTGGATATCGGTAGCAGTTGAAGTTTGAGCGCGAGAAGCCGAAGCAGGCCCGTAGCCGTCAGCTACCTTACCCATTTCGTATTCAGCCTTCAGAACAGCCTGGGGCGACAGCTGGTAATTCAATCCGATTACGTGGTTGTTCTGTGCTTGTCCCGGGAACACGGGAACGATGTTAGCTTGTTGGTGAACAAACATGTAACGGGGAAGAAACGCACCAAGTCTGTAACCGAGAAGTACGTATCCAGCGCGAGCCATGTTCAACGCCGGACGGTCTTCCGTGTTGCGCTGATAGAAGTACTCAGCCCAATTAACAATGTTGAATTTCTCAAGGCGATAGCCGACCGAGAAGTTTTCAACGTTCTCTTTAAAATCAAGAGCACCAAAACCAGTCGCGATGGAAAGATCGTGGCGGTTACGCGAGTAAGCCGCGTGAACTCCCCAACCGTCACCATCGAGATCAGCGGCGAGACCGATTACGTCATGAACGGAACCTGAAACAGTTCCGACACCGCTGAACTTGGAAAGGTTCAAGTTGCCCGTTCCGCCGAAGAGGTTCAAGCGAAGGCGACCAATGCCCGTGTCGGTTTTATAGATGGCCGCAACGCCGTCAAACGCAGGGAACGGCAAAACGTTTTGCAAAGCTCCCGGGACCGCGCGGTAAGGAAGCAAGAAACCTACGCTTGAAAACTCCGACTCGAAGAAGATCGGATAGAGCTGACGTCCTACTTTGAAGCTGAACGAGTTCGAAGGCGAATAGGTCAGGTATCCCCATTTAGCAACCAAACCCCAGTTTTCATTGGGCGTGTTCGATTGCGCAACGATTTGCGCTGCTGCACTCAGCTCGTCCGACATCTTCGATGAGAGGTTCAAACCGAGAAGGCTGAACGCTGTGAAATCACCGTACTGATCCGTGAAGCCGTACGGGAGAATGTCGTTTTTTAGGGATTGGCCGTAGTAGCCACTTCCAAATCCGTTCCATTCGATTTCGGCTTGTGCGGGCGTTGCCGTCGCGAGTCCGGCAGCGAGTCCTGCGAGCGCAAGGACTGATCTGCTCAAAAATCCGTTCTTCATGAATCCCTCCTTGGTGTTGATCATGACGTAAATACGAGTTGTTTGCCTCTACTCCCAGGAGTTCGTGGCGCGTTCCCGCTGGGTTCACTTCGTTGTGATCGAGGTACAGGACTATGCTAAAGGCTGAGTCCGGTGATTGAAAAGACTATTTACTCAGAATCTCTAAAAATCTTCGGCACGTACGTGGATGAACTGCGAAATTAAACTTCGTCGGTCGAAAATGAATGCGTGAGTTTTAAGCACACTGATTCCATGAATCTCGCGACAGCGTGCCCCAGTTGTTGATAAATGACCTCCAGCTTTTCGACGGAGACAGAGGATTTCGAAGTTTCAAATCACTATCTTCATCTCAACAGGAGGTCCGAATTTATGTTGAGACAACTCGCTACTTTAGGTTTAACGCTGGGAATGATCACGGCTGCATCTCTTTCTGCGAATGCGCAAAATGCGAACGGTCAGAAAAATCCGAATCTCAAAGAAACTGCGATGAAGCTCGTTCCTGAATCGAAAATCACGAAAGAGGACGGAAACGAATTCGACCTCATGACGGCGAAGCAAACCGTCATCGAAGTTGAACTCAATAAAGATGGAACTTTGGACGAAGCGTCCGGGAACGCCGCTCTCGCTGGTGATGTGTTCGTACCCGGCAATGGGTTGATGTCTCTCGGCGACGCCGTTTCAGCGTTGCAAAAAGCCGGAAAAACTCCGGCCGGCGATTGGTCGATCGAAAAATCGTTTCTGAATGATTGGATTTATGAGTTTGAAGGCACGGAAAACGGAAAGGCGATGGAGTACGCCGTGAGCGCTAAGGATGGGAAGCTCGTGAAAGATCGTCGCGATATTTTCTAAAGTTTAGACCCTTAGATGTCGTGGAACTTCCCGCCTTTAACCCGCGTGAGTTGTACCGGAAGATCGGCGTTGTGGTTCTGCGATGAGAATTTGATCTTTAATCCGCCGACGTCATAGGGCTTCGTCTCAAAAGCTTTTATGAGCGAGGCCCGAGTCGGCTGAGGTCCTGCAGTACGTAAGACATCCGCAAAAAGCCAAGCGTTGATGTAACCTTCAAAAGCAATTGGATTGAGAAACTTTTCGTTTCCGGTTGCTTTCATGTCTTCTCGAAACTTTTTCGCCACCATGAGCGAACTCGTATCGGGATTCGGTGTGACCTGGCTGATGATGACGTTGGCGATCTCGGCATCGGAGAGCTTTTCGGCAATGGGATTGTTATTGTTTGCCGAAAGATAAATCCAGGTCTTCTTCTTAGTTGCAGCCAACTTAAGGAACGGAACGGCTGCCGCTTGAGTCACTCCGAGAATCACGACATCTGGATTTCCACTTTCGATCTTTTCGAGGGCTTTTTCGACTTCAACCGAATTTCTCGGTACTTCACCTTCCGCCGCGAATGAACCTAGATTGTGATCTCGAAGAGCCTTCAGTGCCGCCGAGCGGATCGATGTGCCAAAGGCATCGGTTTGAGTGAGAATCGCGATGCGTTTCTTCTTCTCAACGGCAACTGCGTGTTTCACGAGCGCCGTGATTTCTTGGCCGAAGCTAGAGCGCCAGTTGAAGATGAGTGGATCAAACGGTTCACGAACAGACATATCACCCGTCCGCGGAAACAAAAACGGCACGTTTGCCCGCTTTGCGATCGGAAGAGCTGCTTTCGCGGTGGGCGTCCCGTTGTTATTCATGATGACGAACACATGATCATCTTGAATGGCGCGCTTTGTTTCAGCCGCGGCTTTCTCAGGTTCGTAGGCATCATCGTAGTACTTTACCGCGACTAAACGGCCATGGATGCCGCCAGCTTTGTTGAGCTGCTCGAAGTAAGCGCGTGGTCCTGCATTGAAGTTTAGTCCACTCGTCGCCGTGGGGCCGGAAGTATTGTTCACCATTCCGACCAAAACTTCTTTGGAGCCTACTCCAGATTCATTTTGCGCTTGAGCGAACGCAGACGTCAGAAAAAATCCTACGATGGCAGGAGCGAATTTGAAGAGCTTAGTCATCGAGTGCCTAACTTCCATGTGTAAACCGCCTCGCAGAGGCCAGATGAAGGTTTCCGGGGAATGGCTTCATCATCTTCATCCCGGAAAAGCATTACTCTCATTGCAGGCTGAGTTCATGAATTGGGCAAGTAGCATCTGCAAGCTAGGTCAAAGTCTAGACTCAGAAAAACACTTACGATGCCGGGCAAGCGAAGGTTTTCGCGAGTTGATCAGCCGAACTGCGTGCAGATCGGCCACCCGAAGATTTTGGATCCAGGGCTTTGACGTGAAACACTTTGCCCTCACAAGAGACAAAGTAGCTCGTCTCGTGCCATTCAGCTGCGCCTTCACGGTACGTAACGCCGAGACGCTGGGCCTCAGTAACCTTGGTTAGCTTAGCCGAGCGCAGGGGTTCAGTCGTGATAACAGCGCCTTTTCTACTTCGTAATCTGCGCTGCTTCGACTCAAAGTACTCAACGAGTTTTTGATTCAGAAAGTTTTCTGGCAGCTTCGTGCCTTTACTTCGCACAAAGCTCACTGACACGGAAGGCTTTAACTTATCGGCGTTTTCTTTCCCTAAGAAGTTAGCCGATGCCGGGCCAGCCTTAGGGTCGACCTCCCATCCATTACTTATCGCCAACTGAAACGTCGCCTTCGACACGGCAAAAACTTTCGCTTGTGCGTGTGCTTCAAAAGGGCTGAGAAGCAGCGCAATCGCCATAAGGGAGAAAGTCATAATCTTAATTTTGCCGTCGTAAAAAGCCATTGTTGGTCAAAAGAGCAAGCAAGAGGCCCGAGATAACCGTATAGATTCGTCTTGGAGCTTGGGATGGTGGCGAGGTGCCTTCCCTCGCCTCTCATGTGTCCAGACTATTGACAGTTCATTCAGAGCAAATCGGACTAAGGATTCGCCATGATCGTGCGTTTAGAAATTTTCAGAACAGGGTTCTTCGTTGAGGTATCCGGAAAGGTCGATGAAGTCGATTACAAGAGACTCTTGCCACTGGCGAAAGGGATCATCGGGAATCACGGAAAATTCAGCGCGGTCGTCGACATTGAAGAGGCCATCGGACTAAGCCGCGGAGCTATTTGGGAGGATATGAAGTTCGACCTCCGCTACTTTCGAAAAACGTCGAAGATTGCTTTTCTAACGTCGACGCCGAAGCTGTGGCTACTTCTATCGTCCCTGCCCTTCGTCACTCACGGCGTCCGATTCTTTACTCCAAAACAAAAAACCCAAGCGATTGCTTGGGCGTTGTCGGATTAAGATCAGATAAGAGCTTAAACTGACTTTGAAAGGACGGTTAGCACCGTCATGATCGCTACGTATCCTGCAGCGGCTAAACCCACGATCGCGATCGCTCGGCTTGTCGAAACTTCTCCTTGCTGAACAATCAAACCAGCTGCCTCATCCCACTTCGTCGTTCTTTTATCATTCAAGTGCTGATACGAGAGGAGCTGCGCAACGAAGGCGATCAGCGGTATCCCGCATCCCATCCCGAATACCCAAACTTTTGCTTCTCGCTTTAAAGCATCCTCGAACGACAGAGCATTGCCATCCGCTTTCGTAATACGAATTTTAAGGAGTGCTTTTCCAGGTGTCGTTCCGTGGGTCGAGAGCATTGCCGCATTCACGAAGATCATGATGGCAATCACAATCATACCCACGACGTAATCGCTGAGGCCCGCGATGGCGGGATAAATGAGTCCGATGCCCCCACCTATCAGAAATGCGAAGTAAGTGTTGTCGATCGTTCGGGCGAAGAAGCGAAGCCATGGACGCGGTTTGGTTTGCGCGACTGGTTCAGGTGTAACATGGTTCTCGGTTTGCAGATTCGCCGCTGCGCTGGATTCCTGGCGGAAAGACATCGGTGTTCCTTTGTTGCTGACTACGATGTCTCTTCGGACAAAAGTCCAAAGCACTCAATCTGTTTCGTCTAAGCTGAACTTTGAACGTCACCTCGTCTCGCTTTGAATCAGTAGCTGCGTCCTCTTTCGGAGAGCGCAGCTTGCTGCGGAGGCACGGCATGATAGGCTCGTGCAGCTCATACGGGCGACGTCGATCGATGAACTCAGCCTGCAAAAATAAGTTCAACCTTCTGAACAAAAAGTTTTTTGCTATCCCATGTTGCAGCCTCAACTTGGATGATGACTCCCGTCTCATCTCCCCATGCGTCTTTGTAAGTGCAAACAGCCTGAGCTTTAACAACACCGTCTTGCTCGTTGTAGGACGTCACATCATACTCGCCGCAGTGAGGTACGTCGTACTCTTTCGCGACCGATTTCTTCAAGGTCTGAAGAACGGTTGATTTTTTTAACAGGCCGGCGAGTTCGCTTGTGTTCGGGTTGTTTGCAAGCGCCTGGATTGAGATCAAAGAAAGGGCGGCTGCGAGAATCGTCATTTTTGTCATGGTTTATCTCCTCGTTGTGAGTTCCGGTGTTAGTCGCGGAACAGACGTAGGAGTACGGCTTTCCAACCGATTCGAAAAGAACATAAATCTCATCACATGTATTCTTATATGGAATAGGTTTGAAAATTGAATATTCCTTTGGCTCGAGAGGATTCGTCCGGGCAGATAAACAAAACTTGTGAACAGCAAACAGACAGTCCAAAGGCGAAAACGACAAACGATGCACTCGGAAAGCCGCTGCTCGATTCGAGCTAGATTGTTTTTGGTTCCGATATCAGTGACGGGAATGCTCACAATCACACGAACCTGCCAATCGTATTCGCAGGAAAAGGAAATGGCTCCGTCACGACCGGACGAGTACTTGCGGCAAACGCGCCGATTGCCGATCTCTGGGTGGCAATGGCAAGCCGCATGGGAACTAACATCACGAACTTCGGGGACAGTACGGGCACGCTGGGTCTTTGAGGCGTGAGTTAAAAATGCTTTCCGTTCTCGAAGTAGTCTTGAGGCTTGAGCGGAACGAAAACGACGGCTACGTCGGTTGGGCCAACGAGAGCTCGCAGGCGCATAGTGAGATGCTCGGCGACTCGACTTCTGATCTCCGTTGGCCGATCAAACCAGAGGACTTCCACGAACGGATAACCCAGCTCTGCTTTTCCGTTGAGGAAGAAAAGCGTTCCCACGTGTTCAATCGTAAAGTTGTCGGGTGAGGTCTGAATCATCGCAGCTAACTCTGTGTTGAGATTCTCACTGAGCTTTTGGACAACTTCGGGCTTCACGCCGCGAACTCTTAGGTGAGGCATTGATCGCTCCATTACTTCAAGGTGCCACCTCAAGGTGCCTGGCACCTTTGCGGGATGCAAGGAGTCGATGGAGACGGGCTACCATTTTTCTGGGATGCGTGGCGTTGCTCTTTCCGAACCAAGAAGCGAAGTACAAATGATAAAACACTCGATGAGCTTTGATCGTTGGGGATAAAAGCTCTTGCTTGCCCTTGCGGCCCGCGGTCCTATTGCTCATGTTCAAGATTAGCTTGCAGAAGCTTGCATACTTTCGCATCGGTTGCGGACTGATCATGCTTTATGATCTTCTCGACCGCGCTTCAGTTTTTCGCCTTCATTTCACAGGCTCTGGAATTTATCCGAATCACTTTCCTCTCGGAGAGTTTCCTAGGTATTCGATTTTTCATCTCTCGGGATCAGCGGAATTTCAAGCGGGCCTCTTTGTTATCGGGTGCTTAGCCGCGTTGCTGTTTACTCTTGGCATAGCTACGCGATTTGCGGGAATCATATGCTGGGTTTTCCTGCTCAATCTTCAGCACTATACTTACTTCAGTCAGTTTTCAGCTGATGACGTTCTACGGCTTCTCCTGTTTTGGAGTCTGTTTCTACCTTTGGACGCACGACTCACGCTTAATCCGTTCGGGCGTCACGCACGTCGGCTCCAGTTCGTGGAAAACTGGGCCTCAGCGGCGCTTCTCGCGCAAGTTGCAGCGATTTTCATTTTCGCGGGTACGCACAAGCTCTTCGATCCGGAATGGAGGAACGGCAACGCACTTCAACTTGCCATTGAAGCCTGCGGTACACCTTTCGCGACCTCATTTTTAGATCATTCTGCTCTCTTATCATTTCTGACACTGCTAACAATTCCGGCTCAGCTTGTGAGCTCTTTCCTTCTTTTTACTTCACCTTGCCTTCGCCGGGTTGGCGTTTCTGTTTTGATAGGATTTCAAATCGCGCTGCTTACATTTTTGAATTTAAGCTTTTTCCCGGCGGTTACCCTTGTTGGTCTGCTGCTGTTTATTCCGGACACTTTAGCTGTGAAGAGGCTCGAAAGCTGGAACCTAGGTGCTAAAAAATCTGCGGCGGTAGCGGTCGGCGTAGGATTACTACTCCCTATCTTCGGTAATTCTTCGATCTCGCAGTTCGTCGGACTTCATCAAAATTGGTCTATGTTTGTGCCACCGCCGCATCAACTGATGTGGGTTGTTACGAGGTTGCATTCATCCGACGGTCGCGTCTATGAAGCCGCCACCAAGAGAGAGTTCACCGACTGGTCGGAAACTAGATTTGCTACAGTTCCTGCTTGGGTTCGTTGGGCAGGACTGTTCTTAAAGATCCCTCAGCATCCAACTCTCGCGCATCGAATAGGCATCTCTCTATGTCGCTATTGGAAAGAGGATGCACCAGAGAAGACCATCGTTTCTGCCCACGTCTACCTAGTGATTAAAACCATAAACCAGCAGCCACACAGGATTCATCCCGAACTCGTCGAGAAGGTTTTGTGCAATGGTGATTAGCACCGCCAGAGCCGACGAGAAATGGCGAGCGTGGAGACTTCCTCCCAAAAGGAGTTTTAGCCGAGAGCTTACTTCGGAGATGCTTACCTTTAATCCTTCTCCGCCTCAATTGGATCAAACCCCTTATTAGAAAAGTTTAGCTTCTCCTCAAAAAATCCCGTTCCCTGCGACGCAGATGTTTTGATCACAGGACGAACCAAAAGAACGTAAGCCTCGCCTGAAACTTTCGATGCTGGCTGACGACCTAGCGTGCGTTGTCCACGAATGATGGACCAAACTACCGCCGAGTGGCCCGAACGAACCGTCAGACTTGCTGACTCAGGCTCATGTACGGTGATTCCGTTGCCATTTAGATTCCGTTGAAGATCGATCGTTACCGAATCAGAACGAAAATTCAAAACTGTGCCCTTCGCTGTCAAAAGGCCCTCGCTCCAAGGAACTCTGCTTTTAGATTCAAATAGATTTTTTAGATCGAAATGTGACGCGTGTCCGTCCGTTCCCATGAGCGTCGTAGCGCGAATTTGCTCGACGTGCGGGTTCTCTCCAAACTGCTCTTTCAAAAGCGGCCAACTCTCAAGACCGTAGTCGGAACTCTGCTTTCCAGGCTTCGCGGCCGCGCTTGTTTTTGGCGTGATTCGCAACCAGATAAGGTCTAACTGCAAGATTTTTCCAGGACCAGGGGGAGGAGCCGATTTTGGGATGATGAAATTCACTATCTTTGAATTCGCTTCCTCAACCCTTTCACCGGTATCGCTGCTCGACGAAGCAAGGTTTCGCGAAATGTATTTACTGGCGATGGTCTCCGCACGTTGACGTTCAGATTCGTCACCAGCGGAACCCTCTAATAAAAATTGTCCATTCAAAGATCTAACGACAATCTCAGGATTGTTGATGTCATTCGCGATGGCTTGAGCAATCTTCTTTTCATAGCTAGGTGAGAGCCTGACAAGGCTTGTAACCTTCGTCTTTTCATAAAGACCAACAACTTTATTGACCCTCTCGAGCTCTTTCGGATCAGTCAACTGTCCATCGACGACGACTTTTCGGTTTACGATTTTTATCTCAAGTCCATCGATCGTTTCGCAGAGACGCTCGATCTCTTGAGCGATGGAACGCAGACCCGTTTCGACCACCGTCAGTAAAACATCGTAGTGCTTGCGTCCATCTCCACCGACGATTGTGAAAGGGACCTGCTCGTTCCCTTTAGCGTCGATCTGCAATTGCTTTTTCGACAAATCAAGTTTGACTCTGGCTGCTGACTTTAAAGTTCCACCGATTCGCGCATCGGGTGGAAGTTCAGGAAAATTGATTGTGCGTGATTCTCCTTCGACCATTTGTATTTCTTTAAGCGCTGTCGCGTTTGCCGTTCCTGGCAGGTCGCCTCTCTCACACACGACACTGCCGTAGGAGCAAAGCTTTAACCGCGACAGAATGTGGTAACGATCTTGCGGCTTTGTCTGACTGTAGATCGTCTGCCAACGAAATTTAGCTTCGTCGATGTGGCCAAGGCTCTCCGCGATGATCGCATCTTCGTATAGAACTTTGTGCTTAGATTCCGCTGCTCCGTCAGACGTCTGACCCATTTCTTCAGCGGCCCCTTGAGCAGAAAAAATGAAGAGGAAAGCCATCAGCATAAGTCGGGCGGACCGCATACGATTCGTCATTCATTTCCCTTTTTAACCGCTGTTTTGATGAAGAAACTGAAGCACTTTTTGTATTTCGTTGAACTAGAATAGTCCTGAATTGAGAGGAGGTCGTTTTATGTGGCCATTTTACGTACTCTCTCGGTTTCTTAAGGGCGTCGATGCTGAATCACGCAGAAGTGAACCGACAAAGTCTCCACTACCGGATAAATCAATAGGGGCAACGCATGCCACTGCTCCAAATGCTCCTCGTGACGCTGAAGAAAATCGCCGAGAGCCGCAAGGTCTAGATGAAAGTGTGGCCGGCGTAAGTACGCTAGGCCTCAGTACCTTCTTCGATAAATGAGCTACTCAAAAGAATCTAAATCGACGAGTCGAGCTCGTGTTGCATTCCTATGTTTCCATTTTGCGATGGCACTTCGGAACAATTCTGAAACATCAAGTCGGTAGCCGATGCCGATTAAGCCGCAGTAAAGTTCAGATGTTTATTTATCCTCCTCCGTTTGCGGAGTCTCAAGCGTATCGACGTACAATAACTAGTCCAACTCGAGACGGCTTCTAGTCGAGACGACAGCGACCTATGTGCCGAGCCCTTTTACAGAACACGGGAACCGCTGCGCCTAACTGACTGATTTGATGAGAGGAATGAGCCCTCCGATCAGCATTTGCTCAGTGCAAAGGTAGATGGCGCATGGTCAGAGCAGATCTTCTTCGAGTTTTGTCTCAAACTGAAACAGATCGCCTTAATCCGAGGGCGTGAGTTCGCCATAAGTTTCAAGACAATTCATTTTAGTTTTGTCAGGTGGAGGTCATAAACTCGCTTTCGCGGTCTAACTTTTTGAAGTTCTAGGGTGTGGTCGCGCGATATTGCTCGTGATTGATGCAAACTACTTCTGAGCTCCGACGGGTCTAATGAGTTTTTCGCCTTGGTGACCACATTTCAAAAACTGGTTAGTAGGCGCGGCTTTTTTTCAAGTCGGCCTCGCCGCCGCTAGCTTTGCATAATCGAGATGCGAGCAACGAGAGTTGGTCCGTTCACTCCTGCGAGTTGAACACATGCATCGACGGCACCCTGAAGCGCGGACGAAGAATCGCGCATTAGGATCGAATCACGTTCTTCCGCTGTGAGCGATACAGAGCCATTCGCAATTCTTAGCTGACCTTTCACAATGTAAAAAAGCTCAGCGACACTTTTCGATTCGAAACGGAATGGTCGATCGACTTCGAGAATCTCAACATTTGCGTAATAAGATCCGCGACGAACGAAGACGCTGAGATCAGTCACGGAGCCTTCGATTAGCTCACAATAAGTTTCGTCGGCTCCGGAGAAAGTGTGAACAACGAGCGGCGCAATCGGGAGACCGTTCAAACGAACACCCTGACCGGTTAGAATGATAAGGCAACGGTCGTGGTCAGGAAACTGGGAGAAACTCCCGTTCTCAACAACAGGTGCGGTGCTGACTCGCCACTTGAAATTTCCCTCGTTAAATGCCGCTTCAGGTGGAGAGATCGCAATCTCTGCTGTTGTGCCTTTGCCGTTTTTCCATTTGAGAGGTTTGTAATCTTTGAGCTTGAGCAACTGAATGTTCCGCATGGGTCGATTGCAACAGAGCTCGCAAGAAAAAGCGAGTGCGGAATCTTCTCGCTAAAGTCCGCACGAGGAGCGAACTTTCCCAAGCTTGGTCCGCAACGATTGGCCGTAAAATCCCCGCGTCGCAGTTTACCGCTAGATCGGAAGTTTTTATTGGAGCACAGTCCAACGCTACGTCCAACGCTACGCATCCCGCAAAGGTGCCAGGCACCTTTGTGCGGCGCCCTCCCGTCCGCGTCGTTGCGTCAGTTCGGAGCTAGAAGCCAGTACGATGCATCGTTCGTTGCGTTGTAATAAAACGGATTGCCGCTATCCTGCTGCATCAGCCACGCACGACAGCTCGGGATCTGGCCCGGGTTATTTGAATAGGCCCAATCAAAATTCCAATACGTCGAGCAGTAATCCGGCATCGAAGCTTGGCATTGCGCGAGCGTTCGTGTTGCAAACGAGTTCCTGTAATTTGAAACGTAGTCTTGAGCTATGGCCTGCAGCGAAGCCGCTTGAGCGGCCGTAACTCCATTCGGGTAAGCTGCCCCAATCGGCGACTGCGAATACACGACCGCGTAAGTCACGAGCGAGACGTAGTAGAAAGCAAGCGGCGTAAGGTGCACATCGTCCGTAAAGAGCCGGTCGAGCGTTTCGTCCAAAGTGCCACCCGTGATGCCATTTACGTTGCTTGTGGTCGCGCGGTGAACGAGTTCGGCGAGAGCAGCCCCGGCTGGCAAGCTCTTGATGCGGTCACTTCGTCCTTCAGCAGCAAGACTATGGTTGATGCGTACGGCGACGCAGTTCCACGCGAGCGAAGTCTGACGCTCGTAAGTGATCCACTCCGGAATCTTCGTTCGCTTATGACTGAGCCACGCTTCATAGAAATACGTCTGCGCTTGAGGGTTCCCCTGGATCATGCGCTCGTGATAGTGACGAAGATACTTCACCGTATTTTGCCACTGTAGCGAGCCGAGCATGTCGTGTCGCTCAGTGAGTATTAACGTGTCGTAGATGTCTCCACCCAGCGTTTGCGGATTGTTGAGTTCGTTAACGATGTTGAGTCCCGTACTCCAGTCTCGATTAAAGCCCGTGCTGTACCCAGCGTACTGGGTTGATCCTTCGGTACTATTACCCCGAGAACGCTGAAGAATCGTCGAGCCGCTCATGATCTGCTGATTAAATTTCGCCGAGCCACCCTTGCTGGCGGCGATCGCCACTAAGTTTGGACCAACTGGTTCCCAAAGTAGGCTATGCCCGCTAATAAAAACGCGGGCCGAAGTCCGACTCACTTCGGGGGTAGCCGTCGGCGTGGGAGTCGCTCCGGGAGCTGGAGTCGGCGTTGGGTTTGTCGACGGCGTAGGCGAAGGCGAAGGAGTCAACGAAGTCTGTAGAGCCTTTGACGGATCAAATTTCGTACAATTTTGAAACAACAGCAATGGGAGTAGTGCGAGCGAGCACGCTACGATAAGACGAGGATGAACTCGTCTACGGCCTCCTGGCTGCTGCTGGCTCGACATTTTCTTCCCCCGCTAAAACACCGCCGCTACTGCAGCGATAAACCCTTATCGGCTGCCAAACTAATTTCATTGAGACGTCCGCAAGGATGCCGTTGAAACTAAAATGACCAGCCAAGGACATCGTGAGGGCTGCTAAAAACCGCTCAGAGCAGCTTAGAACAGCTCGAAAAAGCCTACACTCTCAGATTCGATCTGACGATGATTTGGTCGTGCGTTCCACCGAGATCTCGGAACAGCACAGGAGTCGCGACGACCAACGCCTTCTGTGCTCCGAAACTTGTCTACCTACAGGTTTACGAGTTCTGGAGTGTGCGAATGAGACTTTGACCCCTTACCGATGAACGAGTTTCCGGATCGTCTCGTAAAGCTGCTTACGATCAATCGGCTTAACCACATGACCATCGCAACCCTCGCGCAATGATCGTTCACGCTCTTCAGGAAGCGCATGAGCCGTGACCGCAATGATCGGCAGTCGATATCCTAGTGCACGTAACCTTTGCGTCGCGCTATAGCCGTCGAGAACCGGCATTTGGATGTCCATCAACACTAAGTCATAATTGTTTCTCAAGACTTGCTCGATGGCTTCTTCACCATTGAAAGCGAACTCGACTTCGACTCCTTGCGATTTGAGGTATCGCTCAAGCAAGATTTGATTGTCGCGCGAATCTTCAGCCGCAAGAATTCTTAATCCGACGAGTTCTTTCAGCAACAGCGGTTGTTTTTCTTCGGGTATTTCTTTGAAGCGCTCCAAGCTCTGCAAGCTTGCTGGGATGATCATCTGGAAAGTCGATCCTCGGCCAGGCTCGCTTCGAACTAAACTCAAGTCGCCGCCCATGAGTTCGCAAAGACGCCGCGAAAGCGCAAGTCCCAGCCCCGAGCCGCCGAATCTCCTTCGAAACGTCGAGTCACCTTGAGTAAATGGATGAAACAGTTTGGCCTTCTGCTCTTCACTCATCCCGATTCCCGTATCCGAAACTTCAAAGCAGACTGCAAGTTCGCCGTTCAAATCAACCTTGCGAACAGCCACGCGAACTTCACCGCTCGTGGTAAACTTAATGGCGTTAAGAATGAGATTCGAGAGAACCTGATAAAGCCGCGTTGGATCCGAGCTGATCGTACTGGGAAGTGCGTCGTCGATGGGCTCAACCGCGATTGCCAATTTCTTGTTGCGCGCTTCGCGTTCAGTGACGTTCACCACGTCATTCAATGTCTCCCGAATCGAAGTGGGAATCTTCTCGACCGTCAAATTCCCAGATTCCATCTTCGAATAATCAAGAATGTCGCTGATAAGTGTGGAGAGCTGACGCCCGTTCCTCGAAATGATTTTTGCGTAGTTTCGTCGCTCAGCTGGATCAGTAACTTCATCGATCATCAACTCACTGAATCCAAGAACGGCCGACAAAGGGGTTCGAATTTCGTGACTCACGTTTGCGAGGAATTCGCGCTTTGCTTGATCATTCGCGCGAAGCAGTTCCGAAGCTCCCGTGAGAGATGCTCTAAGTTGCTCGACTTCCAAAATCGAAGTCGCTTTGAGCTGAGGGATTTGTCCAGAGGCGATCTGCCTGACTCCCGAAGTGGCAGATTGGATCATTCGCGTGATTCGGCTTGCGTAAACAAAAATGATTGTTCCGAAAATCAAGAATAGGGAAAGGGCGGAACCCAGCACGATCAACCAAGTTCGGTTTCCGATCGAGGCTAATGTTTCTTCAGGAACGGACACGACAGAATGCCATGACGTCAGGCTACTTTTCCGGAAAGCCAAATAAATTCTGACGTTGTCTAGTGAGTTCATCAAGACGACGCCTTCGTCGTTCTTTGCGAGAGCCTCGATGGTGCTTGGATTCCCTAACTTGCCGACGTACTTTTCCGGATCGCGTGAGCGCATGGCTATGATGTTATTGGAATCAAGTAGTGTTCGCGCCCATTCATTCTTTTCATGTTTAAGAAACGATTTGAGAGCTTCTACCGAAATAACGGCCGAGAGAGAGTAGATCGTGCGGTTCCCCTCAAGGATCGGTATGCGTACGGCAAAGGCGTATCTCTCTTTGCCTCTTGCGATCGGCCCAACCACAGCGCGCTGAAGTTTGAAAACCTCTTGCACGCTCTTCGCTTCGATCGGTGGAGGAATTTTTTCGCCGTAAGGAACCAACGCACTGACAATCGGCTCGCTTTTTTCGTTGTGCAGAATGATGTTTAGCCAAACTGGCTCGCCTTTCAGCGCCTCTGCTAAGTTCGACTGATAGTTCTTCCAATCGCGATTCTTAAATGATGAGTCCGCGGTCAAGGCCTTAAGCGCACGAATACTTGAACCAATCTCCTGATCGAAGGCGTTCGCAAGGCTTCTAGCTTCGCTTAAAAGCTTTTGCTGACTCTCGTTGATGTCGGCTTGCGCTCTCCAATGAATGAGGGCCGCTGCAAAAACCAAAAACGGCACAAGCGCCGCGATCGCCAATGCGATGAGATGCCAGGAGAGAGGATAAGCCCGCCCACGTGATCGTTCCAAAAAACCCTGCACTTTCTGTTCTCGACACCCTATTGCAAAGACCTTCGTTAGGGAAGATCAACTCCACTTCCGCCGTGAATCGCATTCGCTTTGCTTGTCGAGCGAATTCAAAACTTACTGAACACGCCAAGAGCGTGTTAAGGCCAGTGGTGTGGGTGCTGGCGCATGAATAGCTTTCCTTACCAAGGGGCTGAAAAAATCGCTTTCGGGTGACGTTCCTCAATTGAATCGGTACGATGGCCCCGCTTTGCGTTATGGAGGAGAGTACGCGAGTGCCGATCGCAGACGATAAAGCCACGCAGTTTTTGGCTGGCAAAGATGAAATGAAGATGCGCTTTCGGCAACTCGATTGGGCTGCCACAGGCCTTGGTCCGTCGGACTCGTGGCCGCAATCGCTGAAGACAGCGGTTGGAATCATGTTGAACAGTCAGTTCCCGATGTTCATCTCGTGGGGAAAAGATCGGACCTTCCTGTACAATTCTGCTTACGCACCTATTCTCGGAGAGAAACATCCAAGCGCTTTGGGAAGAACCTTCTACGAAAACTGGCAAGAGATCTGGTCCGACATTTTTCCTCTCATCGAAAAAGTCGACCAAGGGGAAGCCCTCTATCTAGAGGATCTCAGATTGATCATGCACCGGCATCGTCAAGGCACTCTCGAGGAAACCTTTTTCACTTTCTCTTATAGTCCTCTCCGCAATGAGTCAGATGAAGTCGCAGGACTCTTCTGCGCCGTTGTCGAAACGACGGCTCGAAAGAAACTCGAAGAAGTTCTGACGTCCGAACAAGAGAGATTGAGGACCTTGTCGATTCAATCCGAGCGTGAGCGCGCAAAGTTTGAAGCCGCCTTCAATGCCGTTGCTGAAGGAATCTTCATCTTCGATTCGACCGGCCAACCAGTCTTCATGAATGATGGCGCGGCTAAGGTTTTCGGTTCAAAAGAAGCTTCAGACGTAACGAAAGACTTTACCTATTTTTTTGAGCGACTCGATCTCTACGAGATGGATGGCACCTACGTCCCGATTGAGGAGTGGCCTGTGTCGAAAGTCCTTCGTGGGGAATCCTTTCGCGATTGGCAACTCATTGCCCATCGACGCGATATCGATAAAAGATGGATCTGGAGCTCAAGCGGCGAGCTCGCGATTCAAGCGGAATCCGACATAACTTTGGCCGTTGTCGTTCTGCGCGATATCACGGACCAGAAAACTTCCGAGCAAGAATTGGTGAATGCCAAAACGGAAGCCGATCGCGCAAACCAGTTGAAGTCCTCGTTCCTTGCGAACATGTCTCATGAGATTCGAACTCCTCTCGGCGCTATGCTTGGATTTAGCTCGCTCTTAAAGGACCGCGATCTGGCGCAAGATGAACGAGATCAGTACGTCGATACGATTATCCGCAACGGAAACGCGCTGACCGGGATTATCGATGACATTCTCGATCTAGCGAAAGTAGAAGCCGGCAAACTGACGGTGGAGAAGATCGATGTCGCCATCTACGATTTAATGTCGGACGCCGTGGAGCTCTTCAGAGATAAAGCAAAGCAGAAGGGACTTTACCTCTTGCTCACGATCGACGAAACGGTACCCCAAAGACTACATACCGATCCGACCCGTCTGCGTCAGATTCTCGTGAACCTTATCGGCAACGCAATCAAGTTCACCGAAGAAGGTGGAGTTCGCGTGAACGTCTCGAGCGAGAAGATTGGTCTAAACGAAGTCAGGATGAACATCGAAGTCAGAGATACGGGAGTCGGTTTATCCGAGGAGCAACAGATAAAGCTCTTTCAGCCCTTCACGCAAGCCGACAACAGCACGACTCGCAAATTTGGCGGCACCGGATTGGGTCTTGTCCTCTCGCAACGCCTGGCACTCGCGTTGAACGGAAAAATCACGATCAATACTTCAACCGTCGGCGGCGGTAGCAGCTTCGGCGTTTCTTTTGAAACGACGGTCTACCAGCATCCCCCTCAACAACGAAGAGCTGAGGCCTTACCGCCAAACGAATCGCTCGATGGGCTCAAAATTTTGGTGGTTGATGATTCTCCCGACAATCAACACTTGATCAAACGAATGCTTACGAAACGTGGTGCTCAAATTTGGATTGCGAGCGATGGTCGTGAAGGCTTTGAAGCCGCCGTATCGGGATCATTCGACATCGTTTTGATGGATCTTCAAATGCCCAACATGGATGGCTATCAAGCTAAGCAAGCTTTAGATCAGCGAGGCTATCGGAAGCCTGTGATTGCGCTCACGGCACACGCCATGGCGGAAGAAAAAACGAAAACACGAGCCGCTGGTTTCGCGGGTCACCTGACGAAGCCAATTGCGATCCACGCGGTCACCAAGATGATCTTGGAGTTCGTTCCCCGTACTGATGGGTGAACTCTAGCACAGCGTCGGCTTGATCATTGAACGCTTCGAAACTTGTAAAGTCGTAGGTAGACAAGATCGGGGGCTTCGCGATCTTTTTCAACGATCGACGCTCCATAAAATCGGCGGAACAACGCCGTCAAAATTGTTGCCAGCCCATCTCCTGAAGTGTCGATTGTTAGTCAGCTTTCGACGACATCGCGAGGGTTTGCGATGCTGTCAATTTTTCCGACGCCTCAATTCGACCACTTCAATTTCGTTCGTTCGACATTCCGACCGTTCGCACCTAGCCTGATCAAGGTTCTCCGTATGAACACATTTGGTTTAGGTGGGGGCTTAGCGTGGTGATGAACAAACTCACTCAGTATCTAACGAAGTTCATTCTGTTAGTCGTGGGCGTAGTTCTCGTGCTTGCTTTTCAAAACTGCTCTCCAGCTGATCTTCGGCAAGCGAGCGTGGGAGCTCCTCTTCATGACGAGGCAAAAAATAAAGCGGTTTCCAATTTCAACGGGAGTGACGGTCGCCGATACGAGTGGCGCACTCTTCGCGTAGGAGCAGGTGGCTTCATTACGGGGATGGATATCTCGCCTGATGGACGTACGAAAGTCATCCGCGCCGATACTTATGGCGCCTATATCTATGATGAGTCGACGAATCAATGGCGACAGCTAGTAACTGAGCAGTCAATGCCGGCGGCTTTCCACACCACTTACATCGGCAACCGTGGCGTCTACGAAGTACGCGTCGCTCCCAATCAATCTACGCGTCTCTACATGGCTTATGGCGGTTACGTTTTCCGAAGTGATGACCGAGGCGCAACGTTCTCGCGGACCACGCTGAGTCGATCGACCATGGAGGGAGGCGCCGCCAACCGCACCTTCGGTCAAAAAATGGCTGTCGATCCAAACAACGCTGACATTCTTTATGTGGGCACCGAAAACATCGGCGTCCAAGCCAGCTTCGATGGTGGCCGAACGTTCCAAGCGGTAAGTAGCGTGCCCGTGGCCCAGGGAAGCGGAGCGATCACCGGTATCGCCTTTGACCCTCAGTCAGGCGTGACGAACGGACGAACAAATACGATTTACATCGCAAGCGCTGGCAACGGCGTCTATCGTTCATCGAATGCGGGTTCGTCGTTCGCGCGCGTTCCTGGTGGCCCCTCACGCGTAGCTCACAACAAGCTTGCATCTGACGGCATCCTCTACGTCGCCAGTGCGGAGGAAAATTCGATTTGGAGACTCGCGGGCAATACATGGACAAACATCACACCGTTTGGAGCGGCATGGGGCGTTGTCGTCGTCGACCCTTTCAATCCGGCTCGCATTCTCGCGGTTGAAAAAGGCGGACGCATCAGCATGAGCACCAATCGTGGCGCGACTTGGTCGGGCCGGTTCGCCAACGTCACGCGAACAGCGAGCGATATTCCCTGGCTCGGTTGGACCGAAGAGCAGTGGATGTCCGAAGGTGATCTTCTCTTTGATCCCGTGATCCGGGATAAGTTGTGGTTTGCTCAGGGTATCGGAGTATGGACCTTAAACTTACCATCCACGGCAACGCCGAGCTCAACAACGATCGCCTGGCAATCTCAGAGTCTCGGTATCGAGCAACTCGTAGCGAACCAGGTCCTCTCTCCGCCGAACGGTCCCGTGATTGTCGCTTCTTGGGATCGGCCTACGTTTGTCATCGACAATCCAGAAACCTACCCTCAAACGCATGGGCCTAATCGTGAAAATGCGATCAATATGGCTTGGTCAATCGACTACGCCCCCAACCAACCAAACTTTATTGCGGCATTGACGAACTGGGTAAGTGGCGCACAAGGGACAGGTTATTCAACCGACGGAGGCCGAACCTGGAATCGGTTCGCAACTCTTCCGCCGACCGTCACGAACACGAACAACACAGGCGGCAATATCGCTGTAAGCAGTCCCACGAATATCGTGATCGTCTCATCGGGAAAAGCGGCTCCCTATTACACGACCGACGGCGGCGCAAGTTGGCGTCCTAGTCTAGGCCTCCCCGATGCGAGTTCAGCGGACTGGCACTGGGCTTATTATTTACGTCGTCAGATTCTTGCGGCCGATCGCGTGACGCCGGGAACTTTTTATCTCGTGAGCCATCAGAGCGGTTTTTGGATTTCGACGGATGGTGGTGCAAGTTGGAGCCAACGTCAGCCACGCGAAACTTTTGGCTACAACCTCGCTTACAATACGAAACTTCTCGCCGTTCCTGGGCATGCTGGACATCTCTTTCTTACAGGTGGTCCGGTCGGTGACGAAAATCTCCAGCATCCTGCGGACTCCCCGTTTTACCGGAGCTTGAACGGCGGAGCAACGTGGACGCAAGTTCCGAACGTGAGAGAAGTGCACGCTTTCGGATACGGTCGCGCGATCGCACCAAACAGCTACCCATCGATCTATATCGCAGGTTACGTCAACAGTGTGTACGGCATCTATCGCTCAGATGACAATGCCGCAAGCTGGATTCAGATCGGTAAGTTTCCTGTGGGTTGGCTTGATAACGTCTCTTGGATCTCAGGAGACTCAAACGTTCACGGAACGGTTTACGTTGGTTCCAGCGGATCGGGTTACACTTACAGTCGCCTTTCGAGCGTTGAACCAACGCCGACGCCAACTCCCGCGCCGACGCCAACACCGTCCCCTGTACCGACGGCAACTCCTACACCGACCCCACCATCGTCCACTGGTCCCGCAAGTGGGCGATACACTTTGCGAATGCTGCACTCCGGGCACAACATGCACGTTCAAGACATGAATGAATGGGGATGGGTCTTCCAACGCGCGACTTCGAACGTGACGCAACAGCAGTTTGACATCGTAATGCGCACGGATGGCAGCCTATCAATCAAAAATGTTTATAGTGGCCACTGCGTGAACGCGTACAACGACGTGAGCGCAACGGACGTCAACGTCAATATGCGCAGCTGTAGCCTTGGAGCTGACTCGATTTACTTCGTGCCCGTTCGACAAAGCGATGGAAGCTACTTGCTCAAGCGTCGTTCACTTAATCTTTGCTTAGGAATTCGCGGCGGCGATGTGAGCGACTCGGCGCCATTCTCGCAGACGACATGTTCAGGAGCTGCTCACCAGCGCTTCCAACTCAATATGGTAGGAGCACCAACGCCCACGCCGACACCTGCACCTACGGCAACACCGACACCAACACCGACACCAACACCAACGCCTCGTCCAACCGCAACACCGACGCCGACGCCGACGCCTACGCCGACACCGCCTCCGTCCTCGGGGGGCCTTGCGAGCGGGCGCTATTCACTGCGCATGAGCCACTCGAATCGCAATATGCATGTGCAAGACATGAACGAGTGGGCCTGGGTCATCCAACGAACAACGGCAAATGTGACGCAGCAGCTATTTGACCTCACCGTGCATGTGGACGGAAGCCTCTCACTCAGAAGCGCCTACAGCGGCCATTGCGTAAATGCTTTCAATGACGTGAGCGCAACGGATGTGAACGTCAACATGCGCAGCTGTAGCCTCGGAGCTGACTCGATTTACTTCATGCCCGTTCGACAAAGCGATGGAAGCTACTTGCTTAAGCGTCGTTCACTTAATCTTTGCTTAGGAATTCGCGGCGGTGATGTGAGCGACTCGTCGCCATTCTCGCAGACGACGTGTTCGGGAGCTGCTCATCAGAAGTTTTTCTTCGCTGCCGTCGGCGGGACGAATCCCACACCGACGCCGACCGCAACGCCTACACCAACTCCAACCGCGACTCCGACTCCGACCCCGTCACCCACTCCGACGGCGACGCCGTCACCAACACCAACACCACCACCACCACCAACTCCGGCCCCCACGCCGACGCCTACTCCTCCTCCAGGAGGTGCGCGGAGAG
>SYLX01000137.1 GCA_005808505.1 Bdellovibrionales bacterium
CAAGAAATAGCGTGCCGCCATCGGCCTGTTGAATCTTTCCGATCTGATCGCTGTGCGCGCCCGTGAAAGAGCCTTTCTTATGACCGAACAAAACACTTTCTAAAAGTTCATTCGGAATGGCACTGCAGTTGACGGCGATGAAAGGTTTGCCCTTGCGATCGCTTTTTTCGTGAATCCAGCGGCTGAGAACTTCTTTGCCGACGCCGGTTTCCCCTTGAACGAGGACAGCGAGATCCGAAGGAGCAATCTTGCGTGCGAGTTCGATGGTCTCCTTAAGTCGAGGATGCGTCGTCAAAAAGCTTGAGTCGCCAGCTCGAGCTTTTAGTTTTTCTTCCGCACTCCTGAGGCTAAGCTCCTGAAGTCGGAAGTGCGTGACTAGTGCCCCGAGATGGACGAAGGATCCAATTCTTGTTTTGTCTTCTTCTGTCAGACCGCTGTGGGGGCGTTTACTTCCCGTTACGAAAAGCCCCAGCACTTCGCCCTGCGAAAGTAGCGGCCAACAAAAAACGGAGATGAACCCCGTAGCTACGATGCTCGCTTTTGAATCAAAGTCTGTTCCAACGACGTTTTGTAGTAGAAGCGGTTTACGGTCTTTGAGCGCCGTCAGCACGAGGCTCTCTGAAAGCCACGCATCCGACGCATCGATATTTTTGCTGACGAGAATTTCGAAACTTCCCTTGAGGCTTCGGGAAATCACGAGACCTTTTTCGTGATGCGCAAGCTGCATGACGTGGTTCAAGACTTCTTCTAACGGCTTTTCAGCTCCTCGAGTCTGCGACATGGACTTCAAAACAGAAGCGAGCCGAGATGAGTCGCCTGCTGAAGCATCGGCATGCGGTTTTTTCACCTCGTCGGTCTTTACGACGATCAAAGTCAAATCCTCGAGTCGCGCCGTTTCACCAGCACGAATGGTCAAGGGCTGATTTTGTTTTCCGCGCAAGGGATGCAACGCGAGCGCGTCACCTTGCGGAGCTAAGATGGCGTAGTCGCCTTTGTGTTTGAGTCCCTCCAAAACGAATCCGCTCGTCCCGCTACCGCCGATGGGAGTGAGACCCCCGAGTTTAATTTCTTTAAGATCCGACGTCTTCTCGCCTAGAGCGAATACGCGAAATTCAGTTTTCATTCGATCCTCGGGCGTTGATGTTCACAGTTTTATCGGCTTGAATCACGACGCTTTCCTCAATCGGCAGGAATCCGTCTCGTTCAAGTAGGAGTTGGTGACGTCCCACTTCCAAACTCAACTTGCTGAGTTCTTTCTGAGAAACGCGGCGCCCATCAACATACACTCGGACTTCGGGATCCACATTGATCTTCAAAAAACCTTTCGCCGTTACCGCAGGCTGAATCGGTTTTTTCTCCCCGACTGTCGTGATTTTCTTCGGTGGCTTTAGAGTCACGCGAGAGTTTTCGACTGGCTTGGTCATTGAGACCTCTGGCGCAATTTCAATGGGCTCAGCTCGTATAGCTGGAGTAACTTCCGTTTGTACAGTTGGCGCATGGATCTGGGGCGGTGGTGAAACGACTGAAGGGGGCGTCGTCTCATCGACTGCGCCCGAGGGCCCTCGCGCAAACCAGACACCTATGCCCGAGACGCCTGCAACCAAAAGCGTGACGACTGCATATTTTTTTGAAGGTCTTGCGAATTTTCGCTCTGCTTTCACGCTTAAGCTCTTGAGCCAAGATGCAAGCTGAGGATCATTTGGAAACAGACGCGAAAACTCATTCAAACAGATCATCGCTTGTTTTCTTTGCGATGGCTGAAGAATGAGTTGATGGATCTGCGCGCTCAGTTTCGCGTGTCGAATTTGAAGTGCTGCTGCGAGGTCTGGCTCGGCCCCTTTTCGAAAAGTCGCTTTGGCGAAATTCATCAGCCCTGATGATACGAGCGCGTTCATGAGCAACGCCTCAACTTGCCAGATGCTTTCTGGACGTTCTTCGGGCTCTTTCGCCAGGCAACTCATAATGGCCGCTGCAATCTCTTCCGAAATTTGCGGGCAAAGTTCACGGCAATCGGGAGCCGTATCATCCAGAATCGCGCGCACGAGGCTTTGCGCATTTTCTTTCTTGTAGGGATGTTTTCCGCAGAGAACTTCCCAAGCGATCGCGCCGAATGCGTAGAGATCCGAGCGCATCGTCGCTCTTTCTCCGCGAACGACTTCAGGAGCCATGTAAGCGAGCGAACCGACAAATGATCCGGCTTGCGTCACCGTTTGAAACTCTTGGCCCGATTTTGCTAAACCAAAATCGACGAGCTTCACTTCTCCCGCATCGCTGAGAAGAATATTTTCGGGCTTCAGATCGCGGTGGACGATGCCTTCTTCGTGAACTCCGCCAAGGGCGCGTGCAATCTGCGCGATGATCCAAAGACGAGGTTCAAGCAGTGGACAATCTAATTCCAAGAGAACCTGGGCGAGCGTACGTCCTTCGATGAATTCGAGCTCTAAAAAAGCTTTATCCTCAAGCTGCCAAAATCCATGGAGACGCGCGATGCCAGGATGACGAAGGGACTTCAGCGTCTCGGCTTCGCGATGAATGCGCGCGATCCACTCTCGATCTTCAGTAATTTGGGGAAGAAAGATTTTGAGCGCGACACGCTCGCCGCGCTCGACATTGAGCGCTTCGTAGACCGTCGAGGATGAGCCTGATGCGATTTTTCGCAAAAGACGAAATGGACCTGCGCCCAAGCGATCCTGGGTTTCCATAAACTCAACTGCCCTCCGGTGTGACAGTTATGTCACACGCGCGGGTCGTTGCCCAGCTCGATCTTATCCGTTTAGCTGGAGGTGTAAGAGTTCTAGGAGGAGTTTACAGACTCCAGGCCGACATGGGTGTCAGCCCCTACGTATTCAACCAGCGTATTAGGGCTGAGGCTGCGGTTGGTCGGCTTTGCCGGGATTCGTGTTTGCAACGAACTCATCGTAATTGATCACGCCATCCGCGTCGGAATCGAGAGTTTTCAACGACTCCCAGCCTTGCTGATCGCTGAGATCGTTCTTAACTAAGGTTTGGAAGTCTTTGCCGAAGGGATTCAAAAGAGCTCCAACCCGGTGGCACGTTTGGCAGCGCGCCGTGAAGACAGCCTCGGGATATTGCGCTTTGATAGCTTCGAGAAAATCGGGTTTTGCGTAAGACACCGACGCCGAAGTGGTCAGGACAACAGCGCTGAAAAGAAGCGATGCTTTCATGGAAGAACCTCCAATTCCGAGAACATTGATCGTTGCGAGAGGCTGTTCTCGCCGAATCACCCGGCCCGATCAACCGGTAAAGGACCTGCTAGACAATTTTCATTTCGCCCCAAGAGCGCTGCAGGACGAGATGACCCGCTTTTGGTCTAGTTCTCTGACTCCTTGCCTTCGGCTGGCTCCCGTTTTCTAACCACCCCGGTAAAATAGAGGTGAAGACACACCTGGCAAAAACATCACGACGCGCTGGCGAGGCTAACTGTGACGAATCCCATGGCTCGAAGCCCCCAAACGAATGCGGATCGCTGGCGGCTCCTTGAGAACCTTTTCGACGCGGCGATGATCATCAGTCAGGATCGCATCCTACATTACGGCAACCACAGATTTCGTGTGCTCAGCCAAACGAATGAGAGTGGTCCGATCGAAGGATCCGAGATCAAGCGCTTTCTCCAGCTTCCCGAAGAATGTTGGCAGCCTTTGACGCACTTCCAAGCGGAGGCGGGTACCGAAACACCGCAGCTGCGAAGTATTCCGTTTGAGTTTAGCAGTGGCACCAAAGGATTCGCGCAGTTGATCATCGACAAATTGCCGGCCGAAGGATCCGACGAAAATCTTTACCTCTGCGTTCTTCGCGATGTGACCTTCGAAGTTCAGAGTAAAAGTCAGCTTGATAAAAACGAGCGTTTGATCAGCGAGCTCAGGCGCAGCCACGCAGAAGCGCATTTTCTCTGGCGCCTTTCTATGGAAACGCCGATCTATCTTGAGCCTTCAGCCGTTCTCTCGATGGTAGTTAAAAAACTACGTGAAGACTTAGGCTTTGCAGACGCCTGTTTTCTGCAAATACCGACCGAAGAAGGTGGAACACCTGAGCCTCTTCTCAACGACCCAAGGATCGGCTCGCGGATTCGCGAAGTCGCACGGTCCATCAATCCACGCTTGAAGTTGAAACAATCGCGGACGGACGTCTTCTCCGTTGACTACGAACCTTACGGAACGTTCTGGGTCACTTACTTCCGTCCGAAACTTGAGAAGCCTTTCTTCTTGCTGGCGCGCTCTGAGCCGACCGTTGAACAACAAAATCGAAGAGCCTTTCTTGAGCCGTTCGCCATGCAGATGACCGCATGGCTCGACAACCGAGCGCTTTATCTCTCCTCGATCACCGATGCCCTTACGGGCGTTTTCAACCGCCGACATTTCGATTCGCGCTTTGCGGTCGAGTGTCTTCTCGCAAGAGAACGCCGCATGATCTTGAGCTTGCTTCTCATCGACGTCGATCATTTCAAGAAGATCAACGATACCTACGGCCACGCCGCCGGTGACGCCGTTTTGAAAGTGCTTGGTGAAATTCTCAAAGCGATTGGTCGCACGACCGACATTCCCGCACGCGTGGGTGGGGAAGAGTTCGCTCTACTTCTCTTCGATACGAGCCCCGAAGATGCGCTGGTCGTTGCCGAAAAGCTCCGGAAAAAGTTGGCCGAAACCGCTATTCGCCTACCGGGTACGGAGAACGAAATCCGCATTACCGTCTCGTGCGGAATCTCGGGATTCATCGGCGCGCAGGCAACACCAGAGAATGTCTACGCCGCTGCCGACGCGGCTCTCTACAAAGCAAAGAACGAAGGCCGTAATCGCTCCGTTCTCAGCGATGTGAAGGGCGCGCCCTAAACCAACTTAATTTGAGTTTTCAGGTCGTTCATTGATTCGGTGCTGGTGAAGCGGCCGTTGCGGCTTCGCCAGCAGTCCCCGCCTCGCCCCGTGAAGCCTCTGGTCCACCCGTTTGCGTACCGATCGTCCCTTCACTGTTGGTTGTCGCAGGACCAGAAACCGTTCCAGTCGGTGAAGTCGTCTGCGAATCGTTCATCGGGGTCGTGGGACGAGCGTCGCCTTCCGTGCGGTTGTTCGTACACGCACCGAGCGAAACGATTGCGCTCACGACGAGAGCGCTTCCAAAAATTCTTGCCATCGTGTTTTTCGAATTGCCGTTGCTAAGAGCTTTCATTTTGATTCCTCCATCCAGAATCTTTCCCATCATTGCCATGCGTATCGCTTGTGATCTTTAAAGTGTTTCGATGATTCATTGAAGAACTCATCGAAGGAATGAAGTCGAGACTACGAGTTCATTCGCCACTAAGGCCACGCTTGCTTCAAACAATGGGCGTGATCTATTCTTTTTCAACACATCAGGAGAGCGCATGTCAGAATCCAACGACAATCTGTCAGCAGACGAATCAACGAATGATAAATCGAAATCCTTTGAGATGCGCGCAGGCTTAACGATCGCCATTTTTGCGGCGATTCTCGCCATCACGGATCTCTTTGCGGGCAAATGGGGCGATGACGAAATCAAGGCCACGAATGAAAAAGCCTCAGCTTTCATGTGGTACCAAGCAAAGAGTATCAAAGAAACGATCATTGAAGGCCAACGCGATCTTTTGAAATCGCTTGCAGAATCGGGTGCTCTGCAAACAGAAAAACAAGCAGCGGTCGACAAACACATCGATGCCTTGTCGACATCACTCGTTCGGTACAAAAAAGAAAAGCAAGAGATCCTCCTCGGATCCGCGAGCGTAGGCCCCGAAAACTGGGTGCAAGAGGTCAACGGGGAAAAAGGAAAAGTCATCGGTGCCCTCGAATGGGAAGCTAGCGTCGGCCAGCTAGGGACGGCCGGCGATCGATTCGACTACTCCACACTGTTCCTTCAACTCTGCCTCGTTATGGGGGCAATCAGCTTAGTGTTGCAGCAAAAACGTGCGCAGATTCTCTTCTACTCTTTAATGCTTGGACTCGGAATCTTAGGCACGGGCTTCAGCATCTTCGGCTTTATGGCAATGTCGTAGTAGCGGTTCATTACCTTTGACTCG
The DNA here is from genome assembly GCA_005808505.1 of Bdellovibrionales bacterium. Lineage (GTDB taxonomy): Bacteria > Bdellovibrionota > Bdellovibrionia > Bdellovibrionales > JAMPXM01 > SYLX01. The sequence goes on from SYLX01000137.1 coordinate 6,044, forward strand.
TCAGCCAAATCTTTTTAGGCTCCGCGGCGTGATGAAATCTGGAATCGATACTTCTATTGTTTATTGTGACGGCGCCTGCTCAGGCAACCCTGGACCCGGTGGTTGGGGCTCTATCGTTGCAACTCCTGATGGCCGAGTTCGGGAGCTCGGCGGCGGTGCTCGCGGCACGACGAACAATCAGATGGAATTGACGGCAGCGATCGAAGCTCTTCGCGAACTCGAAGGAGTGTTCGGCGAAGTCATCGTGCTCACCGATTCCGTTTACGTGATTCGAGGAATTACGCAGTGGATTTGGGGCTGGATGCGCAATGGCTGGAAGACATCCGAAGGCAAAGAGGTGCTCAACCAAGAACTTTGGCAGGAGCTAGGTCGACTCGTCACGCAGCGAAAGAAACAATCGCCGGGAGCTTCGGGTGCGGTGAATTGGCGCTACGTCCGCGGTCATACTGGCATCGCTGGTAATGAGCGCTGTGACGAAATTGCAGTTCAGTTCTCAAAGAACCTTTCGGCATCTCTCTACGATGGCCCCGTTGAGGGTTATCGCTTCAACGTTTTCCAATTGCCAGTTGATCAAGGATTGCCTGAGCGCAGCGGCGATAAGAAGAGTTCAAAAGCCGCTCACTCGTACCTGAGCTTGCTCGGAGGAACCGCTTTACGCCACCGCACATGGGCTGAGTGCGAACGCCGAGTCAAAGGCCAACCGGGCGCGAAGTTCAAGAAAGCGGCTTCATCGGATGATGAGACCTCAATTCTAAAATCATGGGGTATTGATCCCAAGACCCTGAAAAACGGCTAGCGTCGGCGTTTAGATTTTTATCTTTCTCGAATGTCCGCCGCTCTGCGCCTGAAGGTAAATTTGATCGTTTCGCCGAATGCCATGTGAGTTCCAAGTATGGTAAATCTCACGGGTCTACTTTCGACTATATCTGGAGGAACGAAATGCAAATCGATATCGGAATCTCGGAAAAAGATCGCAAAGAAATTGCGGCGGGTCTCTCGCGCATGCTCGCGGACACTTACACCCTTTATCTGCAAACCCACAACTTCCATTGGAACGTCACGGGCCCGATGTTCCAAACGCTCCACTTGATGTTTGAAACTCAATACAACGAACTAGCTCTTGCCGTTGACTCGATCGCAGAACGGATTCGTGCACTCGGCTTCCCGGCTCCGGGCACGTATCAAGAGTTCGTCGAACTTTCATCCATCAAAGAAATTCGCGGAACGCCTAAGGCGGAAGAGATGATCCAAATCCTTGTGAAGGGTCAAGAAGCCGTAGTAAAAACGGCGCGTTCAATCTTTGACGTCGTCGATCGCAATCATGACGAGCCGACCGCTGACTTACTTACTCAGCGCATGCAGGTCCACGAGAAAACAGCGTGGATGCTCAGAAGCTTGCTCGAAACAAAATAAGTTTAACTCTCGAAGTGATGCGTTACCAAAGGTCGACGGAATTTCCGTCGACCTTTTTTTATCTTACGGCGCGAACGCGACGTTCGTAAAATCGCTGCTCATCCGTAACCGGAGTGAGTGATTCACCAACAGGGATGGCCCTTTTCTCAGGATGCCTTTCGGTTTGGCCAATCGAACTTGCCTTCGATTTGAAACACTGAGGAGCGTGAACGTAGAGGATTGTCCCTTCCATCAGTCCGTAGCGAAGTAGATTTTTGAGACGCCCCATCGGAAACGCGGGACAACCCTGCCCCGTCGGCTTGACCGTAGCATCATTCGGAATCTCAACGTGCTCATGCAGAACGATGCCTTTCTCGAAAGCGTCGCTATTGTAGGAGTCCATACCAACGAGCTTGATGCCCTGACAGTTCCGTGAAAGGTGCGTCCAACCGGTGAGCCGAGTTTGGTGACACCCGGCCGTCACGAAAGCTCCGGGGCGAGTCATGTATTTCTGAGACCCGTTCACATGCGCGCAATGATCAAGCTGACCATCTTGGTTCGGATCACCCCAATGTGTTTCGGGCCGGTAGATGGAACCACCGTGAATTACATTTTCCGCCGCCACCACATCGCATGCCGCAAAGTCGATCAAGAAAGCCCGGCGATCTCGCGAGTTGCGCGAGTAATCGATCAAGAGCGCAAATCGATCTTGGCTGAGCTGACTTCGCGATTTTTCTTTCGCGATCGTCATCTTCCTTAAGGCTGCAAACGGAAGTGGCTCACCAAAACGATTCTTTCCCTGCGCTAGCCGACGCAAGCAATCAGCGTCCTGAGCGAGAGCAAGAGAGGACCAAGCCGTGATGACCGGTGCGATGAGCGCCGTCAGGAGCATCCATTTTTTCCAGGAATATCGTGGGCTCATCGCCTCATCCTTCCGGCTTAGATCGCGATGCCCAGGATGAAGCAAAGGCAAGGCCCAGCTGAAAGGGGCCTCAATTGAAAAGGAAGTCTTTTGTTGTCTAAAGGCTTTTGAGCCTGACGAAATTTGCCGCCCTCAAGCCGGGCTCGACCTACTTCGTAGGTTTAGCGGGATCGTCGCAGTTCTCTGCGGGGCGAGTCGGCGTCTGAGGACTCGGCGTCGCCGAAGGCTGGGGATTCGATGAAGCCGTCAACTGAATGTCGGCGCAGGAATAATAATTTCTGGGGATCGCCGGATCATCCAGCATGACCTGTACGAATTGAATCGTGCAGGCGGTACAAGGCGTATTTGGTAATTGGAGTGTCGTTGAGTAGCGGTGAGGAAGAGTAGCTCTGTCGTCCGCCGTATCTTGAACCGTTTTTAAAAGCTGCCAGTTCGTGTCCCCGCTCTCCGAAAAATAAAATTCAAAGCGGCCTGGGTGCTGAACCGTTTCTTCCCAGGTGATCGTGATCGTTTCACCTGCTTGAAGAACTTTGGGATTGTTCGTCCGCGCGGCTCCGCAGGGAGCCGTTTTATTTGCGTCTGATGTGTTTCGTGGAGGCAGGGTAGTTCCCGTTAGCCGGGCGTGGGCGAGAACATCGGAAGTTAAAAGCAGAGATAAACAAAAGACGCTGAGACGAAGCATTACGCTCCCCCTTTGCGACAACTCTGCACCGCTTTTGCGAAAGCGTCGGAGATATTCGAGCTCTCGCCGACGAAGACAGTCACGTTGTTGTTCTTAATTTTTGTGTTCACGCAAGTCGCTTCTTCGGAGTTGTACGCGCCACCCTCGGCGAAGTCTTCAGGCGATGAGTCTGCGCGGTTGCGCTCGGTATCGAATGAATGGATCGACGTTTGTACGCAACTCCGGTCACCGTCTCTATCGACGCAAATGACTTCGCTCGTGTTTTTAGATTCGATGCCGGGCCGGAAGACGCGAAGATTACATTGGTAGTTCTCGACCGGCTCGCAGATGGAAGCGGAGTCGAATGGAGCAACGGGTTTTGCGCGAAGCTCGGCCGCGCAAAGGCTACTGAGACCGACGAACTCGGCCGAAGGCACGAAGGTGCTGCAGTTGGTGTAGCTCACGCTGACGAATCCAAGCGTAAGCAGAATTAAAATCCCCGACCTCATACCTTAATGATCGGTCAAAAATGAGATCGGCTGAAGTTCTTCGTTAAAACGTGTCTCAGGATGAAACGACGTGCGATAGACTCAAATAGGATTGCGCCCTCCGCTTGGGAAGGCGCAAAAAAACCATTCTTTTTCGTTAGCCGTTCTGAGCTTGATCGATCGTACGTACGTTCGATTTCTTCGGTCTCGGGCTAACCGGTTCTGTCTGCCCTGCCGTCTTCTCGATCCGCGCACTCATTCGACGATCCAAGTCTTCGATCTGATCCGCCGACAGTTTATAGATGTTCGGCTGATTGTGATAAAGCCGCGAAGCTGTCACAAGATCATTGTGCTTAAAGCCATGCTTCTCAGCTTTTTCGAGTAAGTCGTGGATCGACATTCTCGGCGCGAGAAGCTCGGTGATGTCTGGTTCCGGCAGCTCGGCCGGAACTTCAGCACGCGATTTTTCGACTGGAATCGCATCGCCAGTTTCGCCGCGAAGTTTTGCTAAAAAATCCGCAAACGTCACGTTGCCGGTCAGCTCAAAACCCACTTCGAAAGCAGGGCTGTTGCTCTTTACAACCTGAAAGACGCGCGTGATTTCTCCTTCGCGTTCCTGGAGCGAGCATTCAACCATAATGTCGACAAAGTATTCGAGACCACTTGCCGTCATCGGCAAAACGCGTCCGAACTCGTTATCTTCTTTTGTTTCTTTTCCGCGCGCCGCGATTTGGTCGATGATCACAACCGACTTACCGCTCTCCATACAGAGACGTCGCAAAACGCCTTGGAGCACCATCTGATCGTTTGCAAGCTCTTCTGCCGAAGGCTGCGCCAAGCTATCTCCCGTACGTTCACGCACGGCCATGATCGTTTCGCTGTGCTTGGCTCCGAAGTAAGCGGCCCAAGAATCCAGAGCGAAGCAACCATAGTTTTGCTCGCGTCCTTCGCCGCTCAGAGCCCAATCAATGAACTCCGGAAGTTCATCCGGCTGTTCGATCTCGAGAGCGTCGAAAGTTTGTCCAACGCCTTTGAGGAGACGAGATTTCCTCTCCGTATCGAAGATGCATAAGCGGCCTAGGCCTGCTTCCGCCATCGATCGAACAAAGAAGCTCTTGCCAACGCCGGCGCCACCGCGAACGGCCATGACCAGACGTTGTTGTTTGGGGATACGGCTTAAAGGATTTACGCGTGGCTTACGAGGACCTGCTGTCATCATTTTATGTTCACTCCGTGCCTCAGGCGCCCCGCCTAAGGCGTGTAAGTTTGGTATAAGTTTTTTACCATACCGGCAGAGCCTCGGGGAAAGTCAGAACGGGAGTTCAAGTTCTCCTAACTGAAGACTTCTCAAAATCAAGTTCAGGGGGCTAGCATTGAGGAACAAATTCTCACAATTCGACTCAACGAAAAGAGCTGATGATGACTCAAGGTCGAGTCCAGGCTGGATTTCTATCGACACTTCTGTGCGCCGGTATTTCGTTTTTCGCGTTCAACGCAACGGCGGAAGTTCAAACTCCAACCACAAAAGAAGCCAAGTTCAAACCGGGCGCGGTCATTTACGGCGTCGTGCCTCCGCTTTTCGGCGAGCGACCTTTCAAAGACGTTCGCGCAAAGCTCTCAGAAATCAAAGAACTCGGAGCGGACATCGTTTGGCTCTCACCGATCAACAAAACCGATGACCCAAGCCAGATTAGTTATGCAGTCACCGACTACTTAAAAGTGCGCGAAGATTTCGGAACTGCCGAAGAGCTCCGCGCCCTCGTGAGTGACGCAAAATCACTCGGACTCAAAGTCATTATGGACTTCGTTCCGAATCATACTTCCAATCAACATCCCTACTTCGTTGATGCAGAGAAAAACGGCACCCAGTCACGTTACTTCACTTACTATGACCGCGATCCGAAGGGCTTACCTACTTACTATTTCGATTGGGCTCATCTTCCAAATCTCAACTACGCTCATCCTGGCGTGAGAAAAGAGATGACCGACGCTTTTCGGTATTGGATCAGCTCCTTTGGGCTCGATGGTTTCCGCGTCGATGCAGCTTGGGGAATTAAGAAGCGCGCCCCAAAATTTTGGAAGAAACTCTCAGACGAACTCGCGAAAGACCTACCGACCACGCTCTTGCTTGCCGAAGCTAGCGCAACGGATGCGTATTACTACTTAAATGGTTTTGATCTCGCCTACGATTGGACGACTCAGCTCGGTGTATGGGCTTGGAAAAAAGCTTTCGACAATCCTACACGCATTGCCGAACTTCTGAACCAAGCCATCCTCGCCAATCCTGAGCCTCTGCGTGTTGCGCGGTTCTTGAATAACAACGATACGGGGGAGAGGTTCATCTCTCGCCACGGGTTAGACTTTACGAAAGTGGCCGTGGTTTTCCAACATACTGTGCCCGGTATTCCGATCGTGTATACGGGTGATGAAATTGGAGCTGAGTACGACCCATATCAAGATCCACCACCCCTAACTTGGAAGGATCCCTACTCTCTTCGCGCCCTTTATCGCAAACTTGCAACGCTCCGGGAAGACTTGCCAGCTCTTCACTCGGGAAGCTACGAGAGAGTGTCACTCGGTGGAAAACCCAAAACCCTCGCCTACCTCCGCTCCACTCCCAAAGGTGAATGGGCCCTGATCGTTGTCAACTTCGGGCCAAGAACACGCGTGAGTTTTGGAATCACGGAAAAGATGCGAACGACCAAGTCCGCAAAGGATTTGCTTAACGATAGATTGACGGTTGATTTGCGATTAAAGCGCGCTTCACTCGATTTACCTGCGAATTCTGCATTTATCCTAGCGCCGCATTGAGGGCATGATGAGAAAAACTAGCGAACGAGTTCGTCGCCACGGAAAGCTTTGTAATCGTAAGCGTTAAGTTTCACGCGTCGACCATCTTCGAGTGTTGTCTTGATCGGAGTTCCGTCAAAGTTGAAAACGAAATCGATGGCATCTGCGCCATGACCACGGCGAAAGGCAAAGACCTGCCGAGCCGCTCGGCGCGAACGCACTTTGATTTCGGTAAGTTCGTTTGAGCGAAGCCCCGCTTGCTCGGCTCGTAATCGCAAAAGGTTTTGATAGAAAGGCCATAAGCCCCAGCGATCTCGAGAGCGCATCGTTTTATCAGGTGTGAATTCTGGAAACTCGTCGTGAGCCTCGTCTCCCGTGCCGTAGCCAATTTCTTGCCCGTAGTAGAGCATCGGAAGTCCCGGAAGAGCGTACATAAAGGCAGCTGCCAACTTAGTTTGCTCAAGCGTGTGGCGAGGTAAGAAACGCGCTTGATCGTTCGATTCAAGGTAGCGAAGGACCCGAGCTTTATTTTGGGGACGCATTGAGTGTTCGAGAGATTTCCGAACTTCGCCTGCGACGTCTCCGCCAGCATCCCACTGAAAGACGGTCTCTTCATCACGAGACCAAGACCATTCCGAGATATGGTCAGCTGAATCGGTCCAATCATAAACAACGTCAAAGATGTCGGATGAAGTTGGATGAGTCGCAGATTTATAGGCTTGTGAACGTCCCGCCTTGTCTTCGGCTAAAAGCATCAAGTCAGGTTTGATGGATTTGAGTTGGTTCTTAAACTCAATCATAAAGTCAGGATGGCGTGCGACCGGGCCCCAAACGGCATCGAGGCGATAACCATCAATATTGAAATTTTCGACCCAGTATCGAGCGGCTTTTAGAACGTAGTCACGAGCCGCGCGCGAACGGAATTCGAAATTGATCAAGTCATCCCAGAAGTAAACAAGAAAACTTGTTCTCCCAACGGCAACCCGCTTGTAGTGCTCGGAATACGGTGCATGGTCAGGTCGACTCATGAACATCGAAAAAAACTTGGAAGACGCTCCGGATTTCGCTGCATCCTGTAGAAACGGATGCTTCGACGAGAGATGGTTAGGCACGAAATCGAGCAAGACCCGTATTCCGCGAGCGTGGGCGTTAGCGACTAAATTTCGGAGATCCTGCTCAGTCCCCAGATCACTTGCAATTTTTAAGGGATCGGTGACGTGATACCCCTGCTCATGATCCGAGTTTTCGTAGATCGGCTGGATCCAGAGGGTATTGACGCCTAGATCTTTCAATTCCGGTAGATGCAAAGCTAAATCGTTGAACCGTTGACCTACATTCGGTGAGAGAAAACGAGGAGCGACGCCGTAAATGACGGCGTCGTCCATCCAAGAATCATTTTTATCAGTAATCGCAGGAGTCTGACCTGCACCTATCACAGGCGCAAGCCAGACGCCCCAGGCGATTAGCCAAGCACAAAATGGTTTTTGCATTCCTAAATCTAACTAAGTCTGCTTAACCAAATTAGCGAGCGATATCGTCAAACGGCGTGCGGTGATCCCAGTCTGTCAACTGGCTCGGGCCAACACGGCCAGTGGTTTGGGCTGGTGCCATTTCTGTGCTCGAAGTCGTTGCACCCGAAACGGATTCTGAAGTCATAGCTTCATCCTCACTGACGGGTTCCGTGTCAATTCCGCTGCCAGTTGCCACGGGACGCTGAGGCGCCGCAACCCCGCCCTCGGCGTTTGCATCAACGCCCGACGCGACATCACCAGCTTCGGAAGTTTCGCTGCGTACAGCTGCTTCTTTCTTCTTTGCCTTCGCTTTGTTCGATTTTTTCGCGTTAGCTTTCTCTGCCGATTTTTCGGCGCTCATCTCTTTATTTGCGTCTGAGGGAGCTGTCGCTGTTCCGGCATTTGAACCCGTTCCCGATCCCGCCGTTCCTTCAGTCGCGCCCGATGCTGGTGCGCTTGCCGAAGTATTTGAAGTCGAACCCGCCATGCCACTCGTAGTGCTGTCGGAGGTTGTCGAAGTCGTTTCAGTTGTTGTTGTCGTGTTCGACGTAGAAGACGTGGAATCGGTCGCCGTTGGATTGGTCGCGCCCGTTTCGGCCGTTGTCGGCACGCTTGCTGATTCACCCGCGACATCTACCTGACGATTGCGATCGCAACCGGTGATCAGGGCAGAAACAAGAAGTGTTGAGAGAGCCGTTCCGACGAGTGCTGATTTCTTACTGAACAACATGCTTTCCTCCAATGAAAGTTCGAGCGTCCCGTCCGTCTGCCTCCCCTTGGAAGCAGGGCTGTGGGACCGACCCGATCAAACTAATACGATCGTTGGAAGAAAATCCGCGAGAGGTTGTGAAACAGTTCTGGAAAAATCATTGCGTAAAGAATCGTCAACAGATTCTGAGCGAAGTTGCCACATCTCCTCAGCCAAATCTTATTTATTCGTAGATCGCATTTGCTGGCGATCGTTGTTTGAAGGTAAATTTGTGCGCCACCATCATTGCGGGGGATTCCGGCGCTGGTCCGAACGTCCAGCTCTTGACATGATCGATGATACAGGCTTCAAGGCTCGCGTCGCCAAACTCTGACTCTGTCAATGCGACGGACGAAACAACTCCTTCGGTATCGACCATCCAACTCAACTTTACGGAGCCCTCCTGTGTGGGTGAATGGGCTTCCGTTCGTTCCGCGAGGAAGTTGTTGTAACAAGCCTCTAACTCCGAAGTCTTTGCCCGAATGGCCCCTTTCAAGCTGATGTCTCGTCTTGGAGCGAGAGCCTTCGCTGTGGTCGAACGACCAGCGTCTTTTTCAGCGGCGCGGTCCATCTCTGATGTTAAACCTAGCTTTTGCCAGTTCACCGCGATGAATGCAGCCGAGGCGAGGCTTGTAAACGCAAAGACAACCGTCGTGATCTTGTAAACGTTCCGCTTTTTCATATTTTCACTCTAGACTCACTCTTCGGTCCCGATTGTTAAGAATCGCCAGATGTAAAAGACTGATCTTCGAGTGTTTTTTGTTGAGGCTCTGATCAGTTTTGAGCAGATCACGATGTCGAGAGAATCGGCAATATTTCAAGGATTGCGAGCGCAAGTTGGGAGTGCCGTTTGGGCCTCAGCTGAGAGATTGATGAAGTGACTTTTGATTCGCTCGCCTTTAATCTCCTCGTCTATGGGACACCCTTCGACGCTCTTTCGATTTCGCATCGATCTTTCAGACATCGATCGCGGTCTCTACGACCAACTGGATCTGCGCGTAGCGATGCATCCGTCGGAAACTCCGGGCTACTTACTTTCGCGGGTTCTCGCCTACGCATTGAGTTTTGAAAATGGTTTGGAGTTCACGCCTGGTGGTCTAAGCGATCCTGATGAACCTTGCCTGCGAACGATGAGCGCACGCGGAGGAATCGGGATCTGGATCGAGATCGGAAACCCGAGCGCAAGGAAACTCCACAAAGCTTCGAAAGCGGCGGAGCAGGTGAAAGTCTTTACCTACAAAGACCCGCAGCTTCTCCTTAAAGAAATTCGAGGGAACGACGTGCACCGTTCCGAGGCTCTCGAAATCTATTCGTTCAGTGCTGGCCTATTAAAGGCCCTCGAGGAGAGCCTTGAGAAGGACAATCGGTGGAATCTCGTCCGCAATGAAGAGAGCCTGATGATCACCACATCAACTTCATCATTCGAAGGTGAGCTTCTCAAACACACGGTTTAGCCCGTCGTAAGCATCCCCGAAGAGATGCCGGTGACCGCGATCCGCAGGAGTTGAAAATCTTTTTCCTCCTCAGCCAAAAGCTGCAAAAGATTGAGCGGATGGATCATAGGCGAGCGCAAGCGGATACTTTCCGCAAGCCAGGGTCGGAACCAAAGTTCTTCCTCCTCGCCGGTAAGCTCATGGAAAAATGCCAATGCCTTTTTGTATTCATCGCCGAACAACTTTGTTGCGCTTGCGATTTCGTCAGAGCTGAGCCCGCTTTTTTCTAAGTACATGCGCCAAACCGGAAGCTCGACTTTTGCTAGCGTGAAACCGAGCGCTTTGATGTAGGAACTGAAAACAGGCTGCTCATTGAAAGCTTGGCGCAGTTTCTTCCTCGCAGGTTCTTTCGTTTCTCCCCAAGCGCTTCCTACGCCCCACCAAGTGGGAAAGAGCACTCGAGACTGTGTCCAACAAAGCACCCATGGAATCGCGCGCAGACCCGAGACGCTGAGTTGCGCAACACGCTTAACCGGGCGTGAGCCAATCTTTAAGACGCTGAGATAGGAATACGGTGTTGCGTGTTCCACGAGCTTTAAAAAATCAGGAGATGCCACCGTTTCTCGGTAGCGAGCGGAGATACGCCCAGCAAATTCTGAGAGGGCTTCGTTGTCCCCAACTTCGCGAAGTTTTCTGGAGTTCGCCGTAAGGCCAGCTGAAGTGCTTACCGAAATTTTCTCAAGTTGCGAGCGCGCGATACTCGAGGTGGCAAACGATCGTTCGACCATTTCACCTTGCACCGTCACCTTGTAGCGCCGCAACGCCGACACGGGCCACCAAGCGGTTTGATCTTCGATGCGCCCTCCGCCGCGATCGATGCTTCCGCCCGATCCGTGAAAAAAGACACAAGTCACCTTCTCGCGCGCGCAGACCTGCTCCAAGCGCGGAAGTGCTTTAGCGATCGCGAGGCGACTTGCAAGCACGCCGGCTTCTTTTGCGGAATCCGAGTAGCCGACCATGATCTCAACCATGTTGTTCCAGTGCTTGCGGATACCTTCGATGATAGCAGGACTTTTCAACATCGCCGAAACGATCGATTCGGAACGTGCAAGTGAGCCGGCCTCTTCAAAAAGAGGAATGATCGGCAAACGCAGATCACCGAAAGCAGCTTTTTGCCTTTTGGCCGCTGCTTCGATGTGCTCAAGCTCGGAAGCCATGCTGATGATAAAACCCCTCGCGTACCATCTCGGATCGGCACCGCGCGAGATGCGAGCCAGCGTTTCAAGCATCCGGTCGATGGCGAGCTTTGGTTTAGACGAAGACATCAAGACGTCAGAGGATTCCCTAATCTCAAGGGGAATCAAAAACGCCGGAAACGAAATTCCGATCTGCCGTAGTTTTCGAAGTCCGGGGTGGATCGCACCGATTTGATCTTCGTAAGCTTTTGAGAGCGCTTTCAAATCACGTCGTACCGCCCTTACTTTTCCTCCATCCGCCGTCTTGATTGCTTTCAACTGTTGGAACGATTTTTCCAACCGTCTCACAGCTTTGAGGAGACTCTTCTCACCGATTCGCGCTAAAGTTTCACCCACAGAAGCGACTTCTTCCAAACAAATTTTGATTATTTTTCCGCGGGAGAGAGTGAGGCTTTGCAACAGAGCCTTCTCATTAACTCCAGGATGTCCATCTTTATCGCCGCCGACCCAACTTCGCATAAAGAATGGAATTTCCGTTTCGCCAAATTCAAGGAGCTCTTTGATCACTTCGGGCCGCAGCGCCATCGAATAAATATGTTCAGCTTCGTCGCTGACTTTCGGGGCTCGCATTCGAACGATTTCGGTTCGCCAAGCAATTTCGAGCAAGTGAGTAAGATCATTCTCATCGATGGCCGTGAAGGTCGCTTGTCCAGGATGTCGGCGGAGCGCATGTCCCAAGACTTCTTGGATCTCGTGGAACACTTCAATATTTCTGGGGGCTCGAGCTTCCGTCGGATGGGCCGTAAGAACGAAGATTAGCGCACTGGATTTTTCTTTAGATTTTTCTAAAGGAGTTCCGGTGAGGTGTCCGTCGGTCTTCTTTCCGTCGCTTGCGATGTTCTTTGGCTTCTGATCTAAGCGATATGAACGGTAGGCATTCTCGCAGACATTCATCAACTCCAGCATCAAAGTAAATGCCGACGCGAAAGCTCTCTTTTCATCTCGGTTTAAGAGCGCTAACTCGTCGTAGGTTTTTTGGAGTTGAAAGAACGCCTGGTCAGGCTCGGCTTGGCGGAGTCCTGCCATGCGTTTGCGGGTGGATTCGATCGCATTGAAAAGCTTTGACCCTTCTTCGCGTTCGATGACGCGGCCAAGGAGAGCGACCGACTGACTCACTAACGATCGTAGCTCCGGCGCCAGCTGGGATTCAGGAGCAGAGACCACTCGACGGACGGGACTTTGTATTCGGCTTTTTTTGCGACTCATCTCTACCGGCTAAGCCAGGGTCCCTATCGCTGTCGAGTGTAGTTTTGGGTACCAGTTTCCCTTTGCAGATGCGCCGCATCTGCAAAGGGAAACTGGTACCCCGCGGAACTCCTCCTCAGCCGGAGCGACCGAAGCGAAGATCCGGACCTGCGCCGTTATCGATATTGAGAACGGGCTTTTCTGTCGCTTCACTTACGAAGCGGTAACCTGTTCCATGAACGGAAACAATGTTCTCGCCTTTAGAGCCGAGCTTCTTGCGAAGCTTGCTTACGTGCGTGTCTACGCTGCGGTTGTAGACGTGGATGTTTTCGCCCCATACCTTGTTGAGGATCTCTTCGCGAGTGAGCACAACGTTGGGTTTGCTCGCCATGAGAAGCAGGATTTTGAATTCCATGGGAGTGAGATCGAGCTCACGATTCTCGCCGCTATCCATCACCCGCACTTTTTGCGTGCGTTTGTTGATTTCGATGTCGTTACAGATCACGGTGTCAGAAGCCTGGATCAAACGCTCACGCTTGCGAAGACGCGCGTCAACGCGTGCTTTGAGCTCCATCGAATCGAAGGGTTTTGAGATGTGATCATCAGCGCCGATCGAGAAAGCCATGACTTTGTCATGAACCGAAGACTTCGCTGTGAGGAGAATCACGGGAATGTTTTTCCAACGCTCATGAGTTTGGAGAACCGAGCAAAGCTGGAAGCCGTTTCCGTCAGGAAGCATTACGTCCAAGAGGATGAGGTCGAAGTCCTTCTTTTCGAGCAGAGTCGAAGCTTCGCGCTGCGTGCGGGCCCACTCGAGGTGAACGGAACCACCAAGCGCCCGGTTAACGAGCTGGTAAGAATCGGACGAATCTTCAACAAGCAAGACTTTGAACATGGACTTACTCCTTCGAGACAAAATACATCTATGAGCGAGTCAGGCTTACCTCACGGTCTCCGTATCGCCCTCAACCAGTGCCCATCCCCTTGAGCAAGGCGAGTGCCGAAGGACCGGTCGATTTCAGTTGAAACGTATTCGTTTTGAGCACAATTCTGCCAAAGATCGTGGACAAACTCCTCGTTGGAGCGGGGCAAAAACGAACGACTGTGGAGGATCGCTCATACATGGGGGCCAGTTGGTGAAGAACAGCTCACGGGATGTCGCTAGACCTAACTCAAAGTGTGGCGATTCAATGTCAATGGAGGTGATGGATGGAGGAAGTCGAAAAATTCTTTCGCTGCCCCTACTGCCGAGAGAAAATCTCGATGCTCCTAGATTTAAGCGTCGACGGCACGCAGACGTATATCGAAGACTGTGAAGTCTGCTGCAACCCGATTCAGCTCGTCTATGAAGTAGCAGAAGGAAGTCTCCGCTACTTTCACGCCGAAGGCGGCTGACGCCGCCTTCATGGATTCGCTTTGCTAGCGTGAGGACGGATTATCAATCGAAATAACAGCCCTGATGTTTGCGAATGTGATCCGCAACGAGGGTCAGCGATTTTTTGAAGGCTTTGAACTCAGTGGGGAACTTTTCTACGTTCATCGCATGAATGAACTCGGACTCCGTTTGGATTCCGAGGAAGCTGGCGTTTTTTGTGAATAGCTCCTCCATTTCGAGAATGCGTTCCGCAACTCCCCGATCAAAGCGCGTCACGATCGCGAGGAATTTATTCGTCCAAGCTGTTCCGCCCCAGGTCCCACCGTTGTCGTTTGCCGCGAAACTGACTACGCCGTCTTTCGTTGACGTCTGCAGATTGCCGCCGCTGAAGCGATCCCACTGCTGCGTCAAAGCGTCGATCAGAAAAATCGATGACAGCTGGCGTGCCATCGCAAGCTCATTCGAAGTTCCTTTAGCTACGGTCACATTTACCGAGGAAGAAGGCTTCGCCCCTTTGCACTTAAGGAATTCCGCGAATGCCGTTTTGCTTCCCGGAAGCTTATGCGACGTCTCGAACTTGTTCGCTTTCCAATTCACGAGCGCATCGTAGTCGTTTGGCTTAGCTCCGAACATCTTGAACGCCGTATCGATTCCGCCCGGGTTCTTCTTTATGAGCGCAAGAACGGCAACTCGGTTTTGCTCTTTAAGTGATTTCGGCTTTCCGATTGGCGACTTAGGAACTAAGTTCGTAAACGCTTTTAAGTTCGCGCCCTGAAGGCGATGATAAACCGCGGGTTGGTAAATATCCGCGACGCCAACTGCACGCGCCAAATTGAAGGCCATGATCTCGCCGGCAAGCTTAGTCGCGGCGTTGGGCGGAAGAACAGCGCCAATCGCTTTACCGTTTTGATTCACAACGGCGTACACCGAACTTCCACCTGAACTCAATGTCAGCTTGATGTCGGGTCGCGTGAGATCAAGATTTTCACCGATGTCGTAGAGATCGCGCCAATCAGCTTGATCCGGAAGTGTCACGTGCGCTTTTGCAGGCTCACGCGTTTCGTCAGAAACTACGGCCACGTCGTTAACTGCGGGTGATTTCGGACTGACCGCAGCTTGCCCTTGCATTGCCGCTGGCTGCTCGGTGTTCGCTTGGGGTGCGTGAACGCAAGCAGATATCAGAATGGAACTCGCCAATGCAGCACTAGCCATCGGCGCAATCGAAAGCGTTGGGCGGAAATTCATGTCTCTCCTCGAGGGGTCATCAAGGAACCCTTGCAGATTTTCGTCTATTCCCAAATTAAACACTCTTCTCCGTGGTTTGCCAATTCAAGCCGCATTCGAAGTGTTTCGGTTTCAAATCTTGAAAGAACTTTGCCCGACCAAGGCCCAGCTCATGCCTGTGCGCATCGCCAGGCGCCGTGGGACGTCGGCGATTTTAGCTTCGCCACTTAAGTTGAAAGACAATTAAACATTTTTTCTTTTGCACGACACCAACAGGGCAAACAGCGACGTTTGATCGGTGGAGGATGATTCACTGAACGTAAACTCAAGCGTCGGAACGATCGATCATCTTGAATGATGATCGATGTTGGAGCTTACTAGGAGCCGATCGGGATCTCCGCTCAATCTTGAGGCGAAGCTCCGATCCCACGGCTGACAGCCGTTTTCTCAAGAATTGTCCTCCTGCCCTCTAGGGGTCCCAAAGGAGTCGATTATGAGGCAAGACACTCTTCCCCCGGTGCAGCCAGCCACTTCAATTCATAACTCGACCATCAATCGTCCAAACGACCCGAACGAACTCAAAGCTGAAGAAAAAACTTGGCTCCTTAAGATCCGTCGCGAACTCGGCGAGGCCTTCGCTCGGGCGAGTGATGAGGAACTGCTTCATCCTCCCCCGCAATGGATTGAAAAACTCGCCGCTATGCAAACTCAACTTCGTCATGCTCTTGAAAGCGCAGAGAGCCAAAGAGCCCGCTATGAGACAGCCCTTCGCGCTACAGGAGACGTTATTTGGGAGTGGGAGTTTTCAGGCAATCGAGTCATTTTCAACGAAGCGATCGAATCTACATTTCTTCATCCTCTCGCAACCGTTGAAAATGCGCCGTCTTGGTGGCTTTCTCAAATTCACCCCGATCATTACGACCGAGTTGTCCGAAGCCTCGGGCGATTTTTAGAAAGTGGCGACCAACTCTGGCAAGTCGAGTATCCATTTCGAAAAGGAAACGGTGAATATGCAGAAGTACATTGTCGCGCGTTTTTAATTCGTGATTTTTCTGGTAAAGCCGAGCGTATCGTGGGAGCTACTCAAGATGTAACGGGACGAAAACACCTTGAGTTCGACCTCCGCCGAAGCAACGAAGAACTTGAAGCCTGCGTGCGCGAACGCACGACGTTTCTAAACACGATTCTCGACAATCTTGACGATGGCATCACGGCTTGCGATCGCCAAGGCCGCGTTACCTTGATCAACCGCGCCGCGAGAACCTTGTATGGCGACCACGCCCGGCCCTTCCCGGCTACGGAATGGTACAAATTCGTCAGGATATTGAATCCGAAAACAATGAGCCAAATACCGGAGCATGAGCTACCGCTTATGCGAGCCTTACGGGGTGAGCACGTTCGGCAGTTCGAACTCTTAACTGAACTTTATGACGGAAGAAGACGCTACCTCTGCTGTGACGCGGTTCCATTGATGGATAGTGAAGGAGAAAATATCGGTGCCGTCATCGTGATGCACGACAAAACCATAGAGCGCGAGGCCATGCTTCGTACCAGGGCACTCGAGAAAACCAACGAGAACTTACAAAAATCGCAATCCGAGCTTCTGCGCACCAACACGGAGCTTGAGCAATTCGCCGCGGTCGCTGCCCACGATTTAAAATCACCACTGAATTCAATTACGCAATTTACGGATTTGTTAGCTGAAGAATACCGCGGTCGCATGGGAAGCGATGCCGACGAGATCATCGATTTCATCACGGACGCAAGTGCCCGCATGCGTCGGTTCGTCGATAGTCTTCTCTACTATGCGCGCTCGGGAGCGACGATCCAAGTTCAAGCCGATGTCGATACGAAGCTCGTCTGTGAACTCGCTGTGAAAAACTTGAAAGCTTCCGTCGCTTCAAGCGGTGCGAAGATTATCTTGATGGATTTACCGAAACTTCCCGCCGATGAAGACCGATTGCTTCAGGTGTTTCAGAATCTGATCAGCAACGCCATCAAATACTCGCTGCCTGACGTCATGCCGGTCGTCGAAGTTTCCGCACGCCCGCTAGGTCGGAATTGGCTCTTCACCGTGCGAGACAATGGAATTGGCATTGATCCTGAGGAAGCAGCCTCGCTCTTTGATCTCTTTCACCGGGCAAAAAATGTTCGCGGTCGCGAGGGTTCTGGAGTGGGACTTGCGGTCTGCAAGAAGATCATCGAAGCGCACGGCGGGAAAATTTGGATCGAATCCGAGATTGGCCACGGCAGCTCCGTCTGCTTTACGCTGCCGGCAAGTCTTTAAGATTAATGCGGTCTCTTAGAGCTAAGCTCGCGAGCGATTGAGCGCGACGTTGCGGGATGAAGTCGTTCCTCCGTAACATCGTGCATGAGCAAGCAGAAGCCATCCCGGGAAGGATACACTTTAAGGCTAAGCACGCGCGTTTCTGCAAGTGCCCCGCTTGCTCCACCAAGGGTCGTTGCGACCGCGAATTCAGCCGTCTGACGTTCGCGTAAGACTTTCTCGCAAGGTTCTCGCAGTTCTGAAACCAAATGTTCGGGAAGAACGTCCCACAATGTTCGCTCGAGAACATCTGATCGCGTGCAGGAAAACACTCTCTCGGCCGCATCGTTCAAATAGGTGAATCGCCCTTCAAAGTCGAATGCGGCAAAAGGATCGTTGATGCTTTCGAGCATATTGAGATCTCGAGCGTGAGCGCGCTCCATTTGCATCAAGAGGGCGCGAGATTCCGTGAGGCGAATGTGTGAAAACTCTGAACAACATTCCTTCAAACCGAAGTCGACGGATCGTAAGATGATGTCGCGCTCACGCGAACCGAGAAGGCCCGCTTTCTCGAGCGACTCGAAAAGCACATCGCGCAAAATGAAGTATTCGCTGATGATTTGGTGGAGACTAAAACCTGAAAGAGCCGCACGCTGAACGCCGTGTTTGCGAAAGGCATGACCAGCTTCGCCAGTTTCCATCTCCTCGCCATTGAGCGAGAGGGCCTCAATCAAGCCGTGCATGAAGAACGGGACGGAGTCGATGAGCTCTTCTTGAGACTTATCTCCAGCCGCCGGCAAGTAGGCGCGAACACGGCCTTCCCAGCTCGTCAGAACTGATTCGAAATTTTCGTGTAGGAAGTTCGCTGCGGGATTTCCGTGATCGAACAGTTTTGAATCCGAGTATCGCGAGTGCGGCACGATCTACCCTCCTGCGCCAGCCCGGCGTACACCTGCATAAGCATTTGGCGCCTCAACCGAGCGGAAGGCAATCGATACGAGCCGTACGTTTTTTTCGTGAAGGATTCGCGGCCGTGGTTTTCGCGAAAGACACACAAAAGAGTCAGTTGTGCCTTTCGCGAACCAAGATCAGCGCGCGCTACGTGAAGGAGGGCGATTGCCATCCATCGCGCGTCGCAAGCTTGGCACTGTCGAAGGGTCGATTGGTGCCAAAGCCCCTTGCGCGCGAGCCATATCGCGACGTGCTTTGCGATTGAGCGGTTTATCGCCATCAAAAACTGCCTGGCGAGAGGACCTGCGCTCACGACGAGGCTCTTCCGACCGCTCAAAGCGTTTTACATTCTCATTCGAGAATGATCTCGCTTGCGGCGCGGGACGCGAAGCCGCAGGGCGAGCGCTTCGTTTTACTTCAACCGCCTCGTCGCTACCTTTCATTTCGGCGCGATCTAAGCGTGAAGGGCGAGTGCTCGCTGTCCGCTCGTAAGGAGACGGACGGCTTGACGAAGCTCGTTCTTGCGATGCAGGGCGCGTCCGTGGTCCGCGGTCGGACTGGCGCTCACCTTGCGATGCGCGCTCAGGACGAGACATCTGCGGAATTGAATCGTCTGCGAAAATTTCGGGCATAGCCGATGCGATGAAACGAGCCGCGATTTCCTCTTTGGTCATTTCATTAAGGGCTGCGAGCCAACTTTCATCAAGAACCTCGATGGCCCTTGAGAAATTCTTTTGCTCCTGAAATTTCGGCAACAAGCGGCTGATCTTTTTCGTCGCAACTTCACGACGGCTCGGGATCACGCCTTCTTTCATCTTGCTCTTCGTCATCTGCTCAATCTGGAAGATCAAGCGACGGTGGCTCGGCGTCACCAAGCTCATTGCGTAACCCGTCTTTCCGCTACGGCCGGTCCGACCAATGCGGTGTACGTAGTTATCGAGTTCGCGAGGAATCGAGAAATTGATGACGTGAGTGATGTCTTTAACGTCGAGGCCACGAGCCGCAACGTCGGTGCAAACGAGAATTCGAACTTTACGATCACGGAAGAGCTGCATCGTTCGTTCGCGCGCAGCTTGGTTCATATCACCGTGCAGGCAGTCGACACGGTAGCCACGCTCCATCAAGTAGCTGCTGAGATCCGTTACCAGAGACTTTGTTTGGCAGAAGATGATTCCGTAGAAGTCATCAGCCGCTTCGATGAGTTTGCAAAGGACCTCGGGCTTATTGCGCTCTTGAGTAAAGTAGTAGAGCTGCTCGATCGTTTGCGGAAGCATTTCGTTTCGGTTGATCTGAACCTGCTTAGGTTCGACGAGGAACTTCTCCGCAACTTTACGGACTTCGCGGCTCATCGTTGCTGAGAACAACCACGTATTGCAGCCATTGTCGCGAGGAGCTGCTTCGAGGATGGCTTCCATGTCTTCTTTGAAGCCCATAGAGATCATCTCGTCCGCTTCGTCGAGGACGATCAACTGAAGCTGATCGAGCTTGAGGCTTCCGCGTTTTAAATGATCGACGACGCGGCCGGGAGTTCCGACAACAACCGAGGCACCCATATCGAGGCCATAAAATTGTTCGCGGTATCCAGCACCACCGTAGATCGGGAGCGCGGAAACGCCTTTATATTTTCCTAGGAGGTCCACTTGTCCCGCGACCTGAATCGCGAGTTCTCGCGTTGGACAAAGCACGAGCACCTGCACGGCTTTTTTCTTCGCATCCATCTTCTCGAGGAAGGGAATCGAAAAAGCGGCCGTCTTGCCTGTTCCTGTCGCGGCTAAACCAATGAAATCCGTTGGCTCACCTAAGAGAAGCGGAAGCGCTTCAGCTTGGATAGGGCTCGGTTTTTCGAAGCCTAATTCGCGAATAGAACGTTGAAGTGGTGAACTAAGGGCCAATTCATCAAATGACTGCACTGTGATCTCTTTTCGTGTGGAGTCACTGGGTACCATTTTTCCGAAAAAATTGTCGGATTACTTGGGATTCCAGGGGTTCAGTAAGGGATTGGTAGATTTCGCCTGAGCTTTCTACACGGTACTGAGACGAAATACGTAGCTAGCGAGGAGGAACGAAGAAGGGAAAGGCAGGTGGCTCGAGCCCCTGCCCTTGAACTCAAGTGTTTTACTTTTTGCGGCGAACCATGTCGCGAAGGCCCGCAAGCGCGGCCCCGAAGCCACCTTTCGCTTCAGCCGATTTCTGGTGCGTCTTTTGACCTGGCTTAGCGTGATGCTTTTGGCCAGCCTGAGGCTTCGACGACGGTCTCGGTTGGCTCCCGTGGGCCGGCTTACCGCCACTCGCGCCCTTCTCAACTGGGCGGGCCGGGCGCGAATCCGATCGCGGCCCTTGTGATTTGCTCTGCGGGCGCTCCGAATGAGGCCGGCTCGCATTCGTTGCACGTCCCTGCCCTCTCGGAGCTTTTGTTTCGCGATTCTCTCCCGAACTTACATGAACTCCTGGCTGTGCTTTTGGAGTGCCCTCAGGCTTCGGCCCGTTGCCGCGGGGGCGACGTCGGCGATTATTCCTTTGACCGCGCCCTCCGGCGTTTTCTTTCGCTTCGAGCGCTGCCTTAGCTTTGCCGTGCGAGAGAAGCTTTGCACCTGCGACGTTACCCGAATGGTAGGGTTGATCCATCTCAACCGGAATCGGCTGACCAATCAGCTTTTCGATATCGCGGATGAAAGAGCGCTCCTCAGCATCGCAGAAGGAGATCGCGATCCCCTCGGTCCCCGCGCGCGCCGTACGGCCGATGCGGTGAACGTAGCTTTCCGAGATATTCGGAACTTCGAAGTTAATGACGTGCGTGATGTTGTCGATATCGATTCCGCGAGCGGCGATATCAGTAGCGACGAGCACGCGAATTTTTCCTGCGCGGAATTCTTCGAGCGCACGTTGTCGTGCCCCTTGGGATTTATTGCCGTGAATTGCGGCGGAGCCAATTCCGTTCTTCTCAAGGACTTCGCTGACTTGGTTCGCACCACGCTTTGTGCGCGTGAAGACGATCACTCGGCTAAAGCTTTTGTCTTGAAGAACGTGACGAAGAAGATCTTTCTTCTTGTTCCGCTCAACGTACATCACCGACTGACGAATGCGCTCAGCCGTTGAAGAAACAGGAGTGACTTCGACGCGTGCGGGATCCGTCAACATGCTGCCAGCGAGTTTTTCGATATCTGGCGGCATCGTTGCCGAGAAGAATAAGTTCTGACGGCGCGGAGGTAAAAGCGCCAAAACTTTGCGGATGTCGTGGATAAAGCCCATATCGAGCATCAAATCGGATTCGTCCAACACTAAAAAGTG
>SYLX01000138.1 GCA_005808505.1 Bdellovibrionales bacterium
AAGTGAATCAAATCAGGATCTGGATTCCAGTGGATCAAGTGCGCCTCGCCTTCAACTCGTCTGACTTACTCGTTGTTAATCTAAGATCGCGCCGGGCGATTTTGCCAAGTCGCGAGTAATGTTCTTTTGATGCGCCTCGAGGGTACCGCCGCCGATCTCCAGGAGCTTTGCATCACGCCACAAGCGTTCAACAACGTACTCGCCGACGTAACCGTATCCGCCGAGAACTTGAATCGCGCGGTCCGCGATATTTTTCGCTAGCGTTGTTGTGATGAGCTTCACGCCATCGGAATCCAGACGGTTGCCGCCCGAGTTGAGATCCATGCGACGAGCTGTCTCATAAACGTAAGCGCGGCAGGCTTTGTACTCGGCGTAACTTTCAGCGATATGGCGTTGGATCTGGCCAAAGTGAGAAAGTGACTTACCGAAAGCCGAGCGCTCTTGAGCGTACCGATTCATCGCCTCGAGAGAGCGACGAGCGATACCGAGACTCATTGCCGCAAGTGTTACGCGTTCGATCTCGAGATTTCGCATCATGTGGTGAACGGAAGCACCTTCATGACCCACCAGCGCGTGTTTGGGTGCGCGGCAGTTTGTGAAAACGAGCTCTGCGGTGTTGGAAGCACGCATCCCCGTTTTGTCTTTGATCTTCTGACCGACTTCGTATCCAGGGAAACCTTTTTCAATCAAGAATGTCGAAAGTTGAGGCTTCCCGTTTTTCTCTCCGGTTCTTGCGTAGAGCCAAACGAGATCGGCAGGTGTGCCTTCATCGTCGAGGCAGCCGTTTGTGATCCACATCTTGCGACCGTTGATGATGTATTCCGAACCTTGGAGGTTCGCGGTCGACTCAAGTCCCAGAACGTCTGTTCCGACGGCTGGTTCTGACATCGCCATGCAGCCTACAAGCTCACCGCTACAAACTCCGGGCAGAAACTTCTTCTTTTGATCTTCGTTGCCGTTAACCGCGAGGTTGTTCACGAAAAGCATCGAGTGAGCAAGGTAAGCCAAGCAGAAGCCGGGGTCGCTTGCCGAGATTTCTTCGTGAACGATGACAGCCGCCAGAGCATCTTGTCCTGTTCCGCCGTATTCTTCGGGAACGGTGATACCGAGAAGACCCAACTCACCAAGTTTACGGAAGAGGGAGAGATTGAACTTCTCGCGGCGATCGTGCTCAAGGGCCTGCGGTTCGACTTCGGACTCGACAAATGCGCGAACAGTCTCGCGGATCATCTTGTGTTCGGGTGTCGGGTTGTAAAGATCGAAGTTACGCCATGCGAATTCGCTCATTTTCTCTTCCCTCTAAAATCGTTCGTCAATTCGTCTCGTCATTTTTGGGGGCGTTCATAGGCCCCATCGCGCACTCAACTTTGACCACCGCTTTCAATTCGTTCTTGGTTTCGTCAAGAGAATCATGGAGCGGATTTCGTTTTGTTGAACACAAAACCGGTCGATTCATCGAAGTCACGTTTTCTTAACTCATTAGCTAGGTAAAATGCCTCTGTCACGTCTTTTACTGTGTGTTCGGAGGCCCAATAGTCTTTGACTTGCTTAGGGCCATCGAATTTAAGATTTACCAGGCTGAACGAGGGGAAAACCACCATGGATATGAAAGCCGATGTCGCAATAGTCGGAGGCGGCCTCGCCGGATGCTTGGCAGCGCTTCGTTTCTCAATCGCAAAACCCGAGCTGGAAGTTGTGCTCGTCGAAAGTTCCGATCGCTTAGGCGGTCATCACACATGGAGCTTTCACGAATCAGATCTCTCTGCGGAATCGCTAGAGTGGATCAAACCGCTTGCGGATCACAGCTGGACGGAAACAAGCGTCGCCTTCCCGCGACTGCAACGTGAGTTCAAAGGCGCCTACCACACTCTGCGCTCTGAAACTTTGCACGACAAAGTGAAGTCACGAATCAAAACGGTGCTTCTGAATTCAAAAGCTAAGCGCCTCAGTGAATCTCACGTAGAACTCGAGAACGGCGACATCATCGCGAGTCGCTGCGTGCTCGATGCGCGTGGAGTAGCATCGCTCAACACCGCCTCAGCAACGGGATACCAGAAGTTCATCGGCTTTGATTTGCTCCTTGAAGAACCTCACGGACTCAAACATCCCGTGATCATGGACGCGACTTGCCCGCAGCTCGATGGCTTCCGTTTCTTCTACCTTCTCCCTTTTGATGAGAAGCGTGTTCTCGTTGAAGAAACTTACTACAGCGACACGCCTGAGTTGAATCGCGAGCGGATCGCTCGCTCCATCGAAAGCTACGCAGAACGCCGCGGTTGGAAGATCGCAAAACGCGAGCGCGAAGAAGAAGGTGTATTGCCGATTCCGATGACTTCGGAATACATCACAAACAGCCTTGGCGGCGAAGCGTTGCCGATCGGCATGCGTGGCGGTTACTTCCACGCGACAACGGGCTACTCGTTTGCCGACGCCGTTCGCATTGCCGAATTCTTGTCTTCGCTGGAAGACGTGACGACGCAAGCTGCGCGCGATGGACTCATGAAATTCCGTCGCTCGTTTATTTCGCGCCAACGCTTCTATCGCCTGCTGAACCGACTGCTCTTTCAGGCTTCTGAGCCTTCGCTACGCTATACGGTCATGCAGCACTTCTACGAACTTCAACAAGACGTGGTCGAGCGTTTCTACGCCGGCCGCACGACGTGGGGAGATCGCTTGCGAATCTTGAGCGGTCGCCCACCCGTTCCGCTCGAACGAGCTCTTAAGAGTCTTTCAGAACGCTCGCTTCAATCGCGGGCCGGGAGCGCTCGGTGAATTTTGATTTGGCGTTAAAGAAATTAGCCCATGAGAGTGATTTTCTGTCGGAGCCTAGCGCTCCGAGCGCCAACGCTTTGGAAACACCTCTCACTGAGCTTTCCGCCGAAGAGAGTCCAAACCGCGAAGCCGATGGCACTAACGGTTTGATCGAAGAAATCTTAACTCGCAATCTCTTCGAACCAGTTCGCGAACTGTTTAGCAGACCGAGTAAACTTGTTCGCGCAAGTCTCGTACGCGCAGGCTTTCACATGGCTGGCCCCATTAGCGACCGGCGAATGCTGAGCGCTTTTGAAGAGTCTTGTTGCGATCGCCTTGCCGAAGTTCTCGAAGCGATTCATGCGGGTTCGCTGATTGTTGACGACATTCAAGACGGAAGCAAAGAACGCCGAGGAAGTCCCTCGCTCCATATCCAGTACGGAATTCCGGTCGCTCTCAATGCCGGAAACTGGCTGTACTTCCAGCCATTCGATTGGATCAAGAAATTAGGCTTGGCTGCGGAAACGGAGCTTCTCCTCTACCGCGTCTGCCACGAAGCCATGCTGAATGCCCACTTAGGACAAGCAATTGATCTTGGGACAAGCATCGATAAGAGCGAGCGCGAAAGTGTTCGCTCCGTTTGCATGACTTCGTTGCGATTAAAGACGGGAGCTCTCACTTCGCTCGCTCTTTCCGTCGGCGCGATTCTCGGCGGCGCAACTCCCGCGAGACTTGCGGCCATCAGCGACTTTGGCTCAAGCTTCGGAGTCGCTTTGCAGATGTTTGATGATATCGGAAATTTTAAACTCCCGGCGGGACACCCGAAGCGCATGGAAGACTTCCGTCTCCGCCGACCGACATGGCTTTGGGCGATCGCCTCAGAAACAGGCGGGCCGTCGGAGTACGAAGCCTTCATTGATTGCGTCAACAGGCTTCCGGATGAAGCCCCCCTCCTCGCGTGGATCGTGCGCCATGAGCTTTTAGAATCCGCAAGGACCGAAGCTCACCGCCATCTCGCGCATGCCGAAGCGCTTCTTGCGCAGGAACTCGGCGAACTCTCCAACTTCCCCCTTGCTCTCTCGATCGTTCAGGAACTTTCTGAAAGGATACGTAAAGCCTATGGATAAAATGCGCGTTGCTGTCGTCGGCAGCGGCTTCGGCGGTCTTGCTGCGGCCATCCGTCTGCAAACGGCGGGTTTTCAAGTTCGTCTTTTTGAAAAACGCGACCAGCTCGGTGGCCGCGCTTACGTTTATCGCGACAAGGGCTTTACGTTCGATGCCGGCCCTACAGTCATCACCGCGCCCGAGTGTCTAGAAGAACTCTTCACCGGTGCGGGTCGCAAGATGAGCGACTACGTTGAGCTTATGCCGGTGACTCCGTTCTATCGTCTCCTGTGGGAAGACGGATACGTCTTCGATTACTCAAACGACCTTGAGCAAACGATCGCGCAGATCAAAGAAAAATCACCTGGCGATGTTCAGGGCTATCGCGATTTTCTGAAGTACACGGAAGAAGTTTTTGCCGAAGGTTACACGAAGCTTGCGCACGTACCGTTTCTCAATTGGTGGAGCATGATTCGCGTAGCTCCGCAGCTCATGAAGCTTCAGGCGTTCCGCAGCGTTTATAGCATGGTCGGAAAACATATCAAAGACGATCACCTGCGCCAGGCGTTTAGCTTCCACTCGCTGCTCGTTGGCGGGAATCCGTTTACGACTTCATCGATCTACACTTTGATTCACTATCTTGAGCGCAATTGGGGTGTGTTCTTCCCGAAAGGCGGAACGGGTGCTCTCGTGCGCGGACTCGCGAAACTCTTCACCGATTTGGGTGGAGAAATTCATCTCAACGCCGAGATCGCAAACGTTCGTACGGACAACGATAAAGTGAAATCCGTCGTCACGAAGAACGGACACGTTTGGGATTGCGAAGCCGTCGTGAGCAACGCGGACGTCGTTCATTCCTATCGGGATCTCTTGAGCGGAAACGCGGCGGCCGAGAAGAAAGCCGAAAAGCTCGCCAAGATGAATCACAGCATGTCTTTGTTCTTGATCTACTTCGGAACAAAAAAACGTTATCCGCACCTTGCGCACCACAACGTCATTTTTGGCCCACGTTACAAAGGACTGCTGAAAGAAATCTTCGGCGGAAACAAACTTCCGAAAGACTTCTCGCTTTACCTCCACGCGCCGACTGTCTCGGATCCTGATCTCGCTCCTCCTGGCTGCGAAGCTTTCTATGTTCTTTCTCCCGTCGCTCACTTGGGCCACATGAATATCGACTGGAAGAAAGAAGGACCCAAGTACGCCGAATCGATTTTGAATTATCTCGAAGAGCGCTACATCCCGGGACTAAAAGAAAATCTTGTTACGCAAAGAATCTTTACGCCCGAAGATTTCAAAACCGAACTCCATGCACACCAAGGAGCGGCTTTCTCTTTGGAGCCGGTCCTTACGCAAAGTGCTTTCTTCCGCACGCATAATCGCGATGAAAACATCAAAGGCTTTTACATCGTTGGCGCCGGAACTCATCCGGGCGCAGGCGTGCCTGGTGTTGTGAATTCGGCGAAAGCTACAGCTGGCCTCATGGTGGATGACTACGCTCATCGCCTCGAACACAAGACGCTTGATTTCCCACGCGCCGCTGCTTCGCGAGCCGCCCAAGAACTTGAGGCTCAAGTCTGAACACGGCTGCAGGCGAACTACAAAATTTAGATGATCACTACCGCGAGGTGATCGCGAAAGGCTCTAAGAGCTTTTCGCTCGCCTCGCTCTTGTTCTCACGGCGCGAGCGAGTGGCTTCTCACCATCTCTACAGTTGGTGCCGACATTGCGATGATGCGATCGACGAAGCGCCATCAAAGGAAGCCGCACGCATCAGCCTTAAGCGCCTAGAGAGCGAAACTCACGCCGCGTTTAACGGCGCGGTCGTGCACGATCCTGCCTTCCGAGGCTTTCAAGCTTTCTGCCGCGATTACAAAGTTCCTGCCGTCTATCCTCTCGAACTTCTCGAGGGAATGCGGATGGACCTCGAATCGTACGCATACCGTTCGCAAGGTGACTTAGAACTTTACTGTTACCGAGTCGCGAGTGTTGTCGGCTTGATGATGGTTCACGCGATGGGCGTCAGTTCCGAGCGAGCGCTCCCGCACGCGGTAGCCACGGGACTCGCGATGCAGATGACAAACATCGCACGTGATCTACGTGAAGATCATCAAATGGGACGAGTCTACATCCCGGATGAATGGTTTCTCGAAGTCGGTCTTTCCCCATGCCGACCGACGGACCCTTTTGACGCCGAAAAGTTCGCGCTCGTTTCACGGCGACTCGTGCGCGAAGCCGATAAGAATTATGTTTCAGGTCGCGAAGGTTTGAAGTATCTGCCCTTGCGCGCTGCTTTTGCGGTCGCAGCCGCTCAAGAAATTTACCGCGAGATCGGAATGGTTGTTCTCAAGCGAGGCTCTCACGCATGGGATCAACGTGCGGTTGTCTCTCTTCCCCGCAAGCTCTGGCTCTTGACGAAAGCTTGCACGCGACTTCTTCCACTCGCGATCAAACAACTCTTCTCTCCTTGGCGCCGGGCGAACCTGACTGATGTGTATACTCCAGCTCGACTTAAGGGCTAGTTTCACTCGGAGCGGAAATTTCTGCTTATCAATGTTTGAAAGTCGCGACTTAAACTAGAACCGTGAAAACCAAAAAGCGATTCTGGATCGTCGTTGGCGTTCTCCTCTCCCTTGCGGCAGCGGCGGAGTTCTTTCTGCAAAATCACCCGACTCGTCGTCGCGCGAATTGGGTTGAAGCTTTTACGAAAGATTATGAGCCAAGCCCAGTGGCTCAATCTATTGATCAGCCTTCTTGCACGAAGGTGCTGGAGCGCGCTCGCGAACTCACGCGTCTTCCGATCGAGTACGATCCCGCTTATTACGAAATCGAATTCCCGAATGGCGATGTGCCGCAAACTTCGGGCGTTTGTGCCGATATCGTGATCCGCTCATTTCGCGAGGTGGGTTGGGATCTTCAGCGCAGCGTAAACGACGACATGAAGAAGAACTTCGGCATCTATCCGGCACTCTGGTCGCTCTCACAACCGAACACCAGTATCGATCACCGACGTGTTCCGAATCTTATGACTTACTTGAAGCGCAAGGCGACCGCGCTCCCGTTATCTTCAAAGGCTCGTGATTATGAGCCTTGCGACATCGTGGCTTGGGATGTTGGTGGGGGGACCACGCACATTGGTCTAGTCTCTGATCGCATCGTAGAAAATGAGAGACGCTCGATCATTCATCATATCTCTGGTCGACCAACGGAGATTGATGGTCTTTTTGCATGGCGGGTGATCGGACATTTCCGTATCAGTGCCGGTAATCTTGCGCAACTTAGTGCGGATCCCGCTCGCCCGTAGAGCGAGATCCGTCGGAGTCACAGAACAAAGAAATGACCAGAGAAATAACTAGAGAAATGACCGGTGCCCAACCGATCAACCTTGAGTCTGATCCGGTTTTTGATCCGGCTTCTGCTCAGGCTTTTTCACGTCACATTCGGGAAGCTGTGGCTTCTGCTCTTCTTTACCGCCGCGGAAGTACCAATGGTTTCCGTAGAGCAAAGCCGCTGGACCTTGAGCTTGGTCTTGATCTTGATCAGGCTTCTGATCAGGTTTTTGGATTTCGCATTCGGGCTGAGACGGCGGCTCTTCTTTGCCGCCACCAGCGAAGGCTTGACCCGCAATGATCGTGATTGCAGTGAGTGCGAGGAAGTATTTCATGTCGTTCTCCTTAGGTTGCTCGCCACATGATCGCGGCGTGAACCAAGGTTTACGGGGTCCAAAGCGAAGTTTCAAAAATCACGCGTGTATTGATGCTGATCTCGTCCGCTGCGGCAGACGTTTGACCTAGAAGTTTTAAGGTCACGTCACAAACGAGAGTCGATTACAAATTCGCCTCTGGGAAAAGGGCCACGACACTTCCGAGCAGTCCACAAACTAAGCCCGAAATGAAGATGAGCGCACCAACCACCGCCACCGCCTAGGCAAGCACCAACTAGACCAACTTGGTTCAGCAGAAAAACGAGATGCACGCTGTAAGCACTTTTTTATCGGGTGAGTAAGCAATTTCGAAGGTTCGATCCCCTTGCTTCTGTGATGAAGCGGGAAGGAAAAAGAAGTTCGCTTCTTTAATGTGCAAACCACCAGTTTACGAGCATCCTAAATCCTTCGTGTTTCGGCGTTCGTTGTTTTCATTAGTCGTCGATCGAAGCCGACCGCAAAGAACTCAATGTGAGGACTGACCGCTGGTCCAGATCATGAATTGAAAACAAACTCGATCGGCTTCCGTTAACTAACT
Organism: Bdellovibrionales bacterium; assembly: GCA_005808505.1. Taxonomy (GTDB): domain Bacteria; phylum Bdellovibrionota; class Bdellovibrionia; order Bdellovibrionales; family JAMPXM01; genus SYLX01. The sequence goes on from SYLX01000138.1 coordinate 8,094, forward strand.
CGATTAAACTAGTTCCATGCAAACAGCCATCACGTTGAATTCAGTACGCAAGACCTACAACAGTCGCGAAGTGCTCAAAGGACTGTCAGCTGAGCTACCGAAAGGACGTTTCATCGTCCTCCTCGGAAAAAACGGAGCAGGGAAATCCACTCTCCTCCGGGCGATCGCGGGATTTGAAGCCATTGATGATGGGCAAATCGTCGTTCTCGGCTCCGATCTCGAAGAAGAAAATCTCGCACGCCGACAATCAACGGCGTTCGTCTCTGAGATGATCGAGATCGGACTCAACCGGACGCTTGAGAAGGTCGCAGAGTTTGCAGCTTCGTTTCATCCCAAATGGGATCAAGCGGTTTTCGACAAGTTCTTTTCTCTGTTCGGGTTACCGCGTGACGGAATGTTCTCGGGACTTTCGCGAGGCCAACGCATTCAATTTCTTTTCTCTATGGCTGCCGCGCAAAAACCGGATCTTTACCTTCTCGATGAAGTCACTTCTGTTCTCGATGCTCACGCACGTTACCAAACGATGGCGCACCTCAAATCAGAAGTCGATCGCGGAGCAACAGTTATTCTCGCAACCAACATCGCAACGGAAACCCAAGGTTTCGGAAACCACGTCATCTTCGTTGACGATGGACTGATGAAGCTCAATTGCGCAACGTCTGAGCTCACTTCGCGCTTTGCAAAGTTCAAGGTTCCTCGCCAGGAGCTTCAGAAAATTACGAGCATCAAAACGGCACGACCGGTTTATCTGAACCCAGACGATACGATCAGCTATCTTTTGCCTGTTGAGACGAACGTCTCGATCTCCGAACTCACCCCCTATGCCGATCGCCGCGCGATCACCATTGAAGATCTCTTTGTTTACTACACGGGTCCGGAGTCGCACGTATGATGAAGATTTTAGTTCAGATGATTCGCTATTATCGACCTGTCCTATTAGGTTTGCCAGCGATCCTCGCGATTGGAGCTGCTATCGAGCGAACCTTCGAAATCTCGAACGTCGTAGTTCTGCTTTGGGTTATGTCAGCCATTTTTCTAGGTTTTAACGGCGCTTCCTATAAAGCCTTCTTTACGGTCAATTATCGCTGGCTTTCATCGCTTCCGATCTCGAGGATTCGTTTTGTTTCCATCGCAGTTCTAGAACTTGTCTTTAATGCTTGTTTAGTCGTTTACAGCCTGATTTTGACGCTTCTGATTCATGCCTGGATGCTTCCGACAGCTGAATCGGCATCCTCGATTATCGAGAAACCCGCCGGCTCGCCGATCACTACAGCTTCGCTACTTGTTTCGATCTTGTCGCTTGTGATTTCGAGTCCCGCGCTCTTCTCATGGCAATTCGGAAAGCTAGGTTGGCAGAAGATTATTGGATGGAGCACGGGAGCTCATAGACCGAATAACAACACGATCGCTTGGTCGATCATCGCCGTCGCGGCCGTCTTCCTCTACCTCGCACCAGACGCCACTAGTTATCTTATCGCAGGCCTGTTCTCCGCAGGACTGGGAGCCATCAGCTGGCACCAGCTCTTTCTTACGCAAAAATCTTGGCGTCAGGCGAAAGCCTACGCTGCCGCCATCATTGCGTCCGTTCTCGGAATTTTCTTTCTGCAAACGGAAGTCATTCCTCCTCCCAACGAACGCCCCGTTGCGCGCGCGGAACTCTACGGTGACCTGGCTCCACAACTCTCGCGCGCAGATCTCATGCGGTCGATGAGTCAGGAGAAAGAGTCAGATGAAAAGCTCGCTCGCTTTGCCAAGAGTGGGTTAGCTCTTCCTAACGAGAAGCGGCCGATCGCTCTCGAAGAACTCAGAGCCTGGTTGAAACAGTCAGAAGAGAATCCGAAAGCTTTCGTCCACGGACTCACGATGTTTAACAACGACATCTGGGATCAACCCGCTCTCGAACTTCTCGAGAGCGGGATCTTGAAACGCTGTCCCGGGGGGCTTCATACATCAAGTTTCAAAACGCACCTGATTTGCCAAATCGATGCGCGCCTGAATCAGATGCTGACAATCAAGGTAAAAAGTCTGGAGGTTCTCTATGACCTCCTGAAGCCCGAGCATCCTCTGCTTTCTGCATTAGCTCTCAGCTTCATGACATCGAACGGCGTCCTTTCGCCCATGCGCGAAAAGGTCCATGAGTTAGCACAATCGAAAAACGAAGTCCTTGCTCACCGAGCGCGCTTAGCCCTTTTGCGACTGCACGGAAACGGAGATGCTGAAAAATGGCTCTGCGCGAACGAGGCGCTTAGTGGAAAGTTCAAGTGCGACGAAAGCAACCTTATCCAATCTCCGCCGCTTCTCTTTGAAACTCGGTCGGCACGAGCGACTGATAGTTTCGCTCGGCTCGAAGTTCTCGATTGGCAGAAGCCGGAGTAGACCATGCTCAACTATGCCTCGTACGTTCTCTTATTTCTTGCTGGCATCGGTCTTTGGCTACGCGTTTTAGGCATCGCGTTTACCGATTCGAAGGAGCGAGAACAAGCGTGGAGAAAGAAGTACCTTCTTCGATCGAAGATCGTCGCCTCTCTCATAATTCCGTTAGCGCTGTTCGCCATTTACCGAGAAGCGACGAAGCAGCAAACTCAAGTTGCGGAAACGGCGAAGGCAGCTGAAGAACGACAGTACGTCGATGCTGCAATTGAAGGAAAAGAAATTGCAGCGGTTTTATCTCAAGGATTGCCCCGGAAAAACACTGACGGATCAACGTGGGTTTCAACAACTTATGAAAATGGTGAAATCGTTTTCCGCCACCGCTTTGATAAAGCGCTGAGTCCCGAGGCCAAAGAAGCTCTTACAAGGGACTTCCAAAACATGGTGTGCGCGAAGGAATCTTACAAAGTCGTCACGGCGCGGTTCCCGGCACGCGTCCTCGTTTACGACTCCGCAAAACCGGCTGCTTTAAATATCGAGCTAGAACAAAGCCACTGTCCTTAAAGGACCCGCTACCGACCCCAACTGGTAGCCGGTAGCGGACTCCATCCTCAAATAATTAGGAACATCCCATCGAGTTGCCGCAGTTCAAACAACGATAACAACTACCGTTGCGAACGGTTACGTGGCCGCACGTCGAGCACATCGGCGCATCACCCATCATCTGGGAGAGCTGCGCATTCAACGGATCGGCTGACGTAAATCGTGAAAACTTCGCCGCTTCCTCATTCGTCTGCGCGATGGCGCTTCGCATGTCTTCGTCCGAAGTTATCTCATCATCTAAGCGAGAGCGAGATTCCGGCATCGCCGCGCGTTCCATCGGGAGCGCCATCTGATCGGCTTCAACGTTCGGAAGACGCTCTTTATCCGTTCCGTGCGCGCGATTCACTGCAAGATCTTCCGCAGCCGGTTTTACATGCACGAAATCTGTTTTCCCGAGGTACTCCATTCCGAGTACGCGGAAGATATAATCGAGAAGGCTCGTCGCTTGCTTGATATTCGGATGATCAACCATTCCGTAGGGTTCAAAGCGCGTGAACGTGAACTTCTCGACGTAATCTTCGAGCGGCACGCCATACTGGAGACCCATCGAAACGGACATCGCAAAGCAGTTCAACATCGAACGAAGTGTCGCACCCTCTTTATGCATGTCGATGAAGATTTCACCGAGTCGTCCATCCGTATACTCACCCGTCCGCAAGAAGACTTTGTGTCCACTCACGCGGGATTCGATGGTCAAACCATCGCGACGTTGCGGCATCTTGCGCTTGCGAGCCGGGGCCAAAGCCACCGCTCGTGCCATCGCTTCTTCAAGATCGCGTTGGCTATATACGAGCTCTTCGCCGCGCTCGTTCAGCTTCGGTGTTGCGACTTCCTCTTTTTCCGAAGATTTACCCGAAAGCGGCTGACTGATCTTAGATCCGTCACGATAAATCGCTACGGCTTTAAGGCCGAGCTTCCAAGCCTCGTGATAGACCTCTTTGATCTCGTCAGCTGTTGCCTCGTGAGGCATGTTCACTGTCTTCGAAATCGCTCCGCTCAAGAAAGGTTGAGCCGCCGCCATCATGCGGATATGGGACATCGGTGAAAGGAACCGAACCCCGTCGGCACCGCACTTGTTAGCGCAGTCAAAGACCGGAAGATGTTCAGAACGCAAGTGCGGAGCCCCTTCAACGGTCATACGGCCGCAGACGACTTTCGAAGCTTCGCGAATCTGCTGAGATTTAAAGCCCAACACTTCGAGAATTGAGCGCGAGCCGATTTCATCCTTCGTGAAACCGAGGCGCGCAAGTCCCTCATCACCAATGACCCATGGAGCAATTGCGGTGTTGAGATCAAAAGCACTCGGAAGTGCCGACGCGATCTTCTGGAGATCAACGGAGTTCAAACCTTTCTTGCGCAGAGCTTCGTTATTGATGTGCGGAGTGTTTTCGAGAGACATCGTACCTACGGCGTACTCGACGATCTCACCGATTTGTTTTTCCGTGTAACCGAGAGCCTTCAGTGCCTTCGGAACGGATTGGTTCACGATCTTAAAGTATCCACCACCCGCAAGCTTTTTGAACTTCACGAGGGCGAAATCAGGTTCGATCCCGGTTGTATCGCAATCCATGAGGAGACCGATCGTACCGGTCGGAGCCAGGACCGTCGCTTGAGCATTACGGAATCCATGCTGCGCACCCAATTCCACCGTCTCGCGCCAAACTTGATGAGCCGCTTCCATCACTTCTTTCGGAAGCAAAGACGAGTCGATGTCACTCAAGGCTTGTTGATGCTGTTTCATCACGCGCATCATGCTCGAAGCATTCTTCGCGTAACCTGCAAAGGGGCCTTTTGATTTCGCCATTTCACTCGACGTGCGATAACCTTCACCATGCATCAACGCTGTCAGCGCGCCTGCCCACGCCAGCGCTTCCGGCGAATCGTATGGAACACCTTTGATCATGAGAAGAGTTCCGAGATTCGCGTAACCGAGCCCCAACGGGCGATAGTCATGCGAATTCTGCGCAATTTGGCTTGTGGGATAGCTGGAGAAATCGACCAAGATTTCCTGCGCGGTGAAGAGAACGCGTGCGGCGTAGCGATAAGCCTCGACATCAAACGTGCCGTCCTCACGCAAGAACTTCACGAGATTCAACGACGAGAGATTGCACGCCGAATCGTCGAGGAACATGTACTCCGAGCAAGGATTCGATCCATTGATGCGATCCGTATCGGGGCAAGTGTGCCATTTCTGAATTGTTGTATCGAACTGCACGCCAGGATCCGCGCACGACCAAGCGGCATCCGCGATCTGATCCCACAGCTCACGAGCCTTGTACGTCGCAATTACGCGTCCATCAGTCCGAGCTGTCGTGTTCCATTCACCGTCACGTTCGACAGCTTCCATAAAGTCGTCAGGAACACGAACGGAATTGTTCGAATTTTGGCCAGCGACCGTGCGGTAAGCATCACCATTGAAGTCGCTCGAATATCCTGCAGCAACGAGTGCCGCGACCTTCTTTTCTTCGCGCACTTTCCAATTGATGAATTCGACGATCTCCGGATGATCCATATCGAGTGAAACCATCTTCGCCGCTCGACGAGTTGTGCCGCCTGACTTCGTCGCACCTGCTCCACGATCGAGAACTTCGAGGAAGCTCATCAGACCAGAACTCGTGCCTCCACCCGAAAGTTTTTCCATCGAGCCACGGATTTTGGAGAAGTTCGTTCCTGTGCCTGATCCAAATTTGAAGATTCGCGCTTCGTTCTTCACGAGATCGAAGATGCTCATCAAATCGTCGTCGACACTTTGAATGAAGCAAGCCGAACATTGTGGATATTCGTACGAACTAGTGGTCTCAACGGGCTGAGCCTGCGCAAAATCCCACGCGTAGTTCCCGCCCGATCCCATGATGCCGTATTCGTGAAAAAGACCGCAGTTAAACCAAACAGGACTATTGAAGGCTCCTTTTTGATTGAGAAGAATGTGCACGAGCTCTTTTTCAAACTGCTCGGCATCTTGTGCGGTCGCGAAGTAACCACCGAACTTTTCACCTGCGCCGCGAATCGTGTGCGCAACTCTGTGCACGAGTTGTCGAACGGAAGTTTCAGAACCCGTTTTCGGAACTCCCGCTTTGCGGTAGTACTTCGACACGGCGATATCCGTCGCAAGTTGACTCCAGCTTTCTGGAACCTCGACCGCCTCCGCTTGGAAGACGACTTTCCCATCTGAGCCTGAGATCTGACTCGAACGATGTGTCCACTTTACCTGGGAGTACGGATTCTCTCCCGCCGGAACAAAATACGGGTGAAAGCGTGCTCCTTTTTCCGAAACGGCTTTCTTCTGTGTCTTAGTTGTGGATCCGGGTGTCGCCATGGAGTTCTCCTTCTGAGACGCAAGTCCCTCTACGTCTACCTACTAATCCGGGTCGGGTCGGTGTTTGGCCCCTACCTGTAGTAGAGGAGACCACCAGCTTACGCTGCTTTCAAGCTGAAAAACACTAGATCTAGTGTTGGCTAAAAAACTAGACCCCTATTAGTAGTGTTATAAACAGGTATTCCCGAACTGAGACAACTGGCCCACCTTGCTGCAGATGAAACACTTGTTTTCCCTAGGAAAGTTCAAAACTCGGAGCCAGATTCTGGCAACTTCACTCATCACACCCTTCGTAAATCCGAGTCTTCATCTGCAGCAAAGTGCGCCAGCACACTCGACAAAGGACCAATCCGCAAATAGGTTTAAAGCTCTATGACGACACCTCAGCGCCCCCTTTACTTCGATTACAACGCCACGACACCCGTCGATCCGCGCGTGCTCGAAACGATGCTCCCCTATTTCACCGAGCATTTCGGGAATGCCGAGAGTGGAGCACACGCCTACGGGTGGAAGGCGAAGAGCGCCGTCGAGAACGCACGCAAACAAGTCGCGGCGCTGATCAACGCTGACGCGAGCGAAGTCGTCTTCACATCGGGTTCTACCGAAAGTGTCATGCTCGCGACCCTCGGATTTCTCGAAGGTCAGGAGCCCAAACGCCATTTGATCACGACGCGTGCCGAGCACAAATGTACACTCGACGTTTGCGCCAAAGCGGAAAAGCTTGGCCACGAGGTGACGTACATTCCGGTGAATCGTTACGGCCAAGTTTCCGCGGCAGATATAGTGGCAGCTCTCCGCCCGAATACGGCTCTCGTTACGCTCATGCATGCAAACAACGAAATTGGCTCGCTGAATCCCATCGCGGAGATCGGCGCACTTCTTCGCTCGCGCGGAATCGCTTTCCACGTCGATGCCGCGCAAACCATCGGAAAACACCCGATCGACGTCAAAGCGATGAACATCGACCTTCTTTCGGTCTCCGCGCACAAATACTACGGACCGAAGGGCATCGGCGCGCTTTACGTGCGACGCTCGGCGATTCACATTGCTCCGCTCATGAAAGGCGGCGGCCAAGAAAAAGGTCTCCGCGGTGGAACGCACAATGGTCCCGGAATCGTGGGCCTCGGCAAAGCGAGCGAAATCGCAAGACTCGAGATGGATGAAGAAAGAACGCGGCTCGAAAAGTTCCGCGACAAGATCATAGCGCGATTCGCGACTCTTCCTGGCGTTGAACTCAACGGGCATCCGACCGAACGCCTCTGCAACAACATTCATGTCAGCTTCCGCGGACTCGGTGCTGATGATCTTCTTCTCGGAACACGCGACCTCGCCTTCAGCACCGCGAGCGCCTGCTCGGGCGGCGCCATGAGCCACGTGCTCGGCGCGGTTGGCGTGACCAACCCCGATCCTCTTTTTGCCACGGCCCGCTTCAGCCTCGGGAGGTTCACAACCGAAGCCGAAGTCGACACTCTGATTGAACGGATCACGGCCGTGGTTCAAAATGCCCAAGGAGTTTCAAGCAGTTATGCTAGCTCAGGGGTGGCAGTTCCCAACACTTCGGAAATTTGTTAGAATACAAGAAGTTACGAAGAGTTAGCGAGGGCTCTGGACAAGTTGAGTTTCAGCCTCACACTTCTCCCGAAGCTCAATCAGAGGAAATGCATATGATCAATATCAGTGAACAAGCCGCGCGCCAGATCAATCGTTTGAAAGAAGATGGCAGCCCCGCGGAAGCTTTTCTCCGCGTCAAAGTCGTGCCCGGCGGTTGCTCAGGGATGTCGTACAAACTCGATTTCGACCAAACACTCGGTGAGAAAGACAAAGTCTTCGAAGAGAACGGCACAAAGGTTGTCGTCGACACAAAAAGCCTGCTCTACATCGCGGGCATGACTCTCGATTACGAGGGCGGACTGAACGGAAAAGGATTCACGTTTTCGAATCCGAACGCTTCAAAAACTTGCGGCTGCGGATCTTCGTTCGGCGTTTGATTCAGATTTAGTTTATAGCGAGCATCAGAAAGGCGATCTTTTAGGAGATCGCCTTTTTTATTTCGGCGTTTGTTTAATCACTCTTTGATTACGAGTCGATCCGCCAGTTCGTTTCGATCGCCGACTTGAATCGGAAACTCACGAGCAAGGATCTCACCAACTTCCTCAATCGCGCGACACATGCCCGTTGTAAAATCGTTCTTCTTTGTCTCATCGATGATGAGCTCGACGATCTTGTTCCACGTTTCCGCCGGGAGCTTTTGCGCAATCGCTTTATCGGCGAGCACAACTGCACGATGTTCAAGTAGAGAGACGAAGATCAAAACGCCCGTTTTGTTTTCCGTCGCCTTGATTTCGCTCTGGTAAAACTCAAGTTGCGCACGACGACCGACCGCAATGGCTTGGTCTTCGCCAGTTGTAAGGGCGCGCTTGAACCAATCAAGTTTCGAGAGTGGCCACGCGAGAGCCGCCGCAATTGCTATGACGCCTACTTCGGCCCAACCCCAGTAATCGACCGGCAATGCGCCCATCGAAACTAGAAACGGCAACAGTCCCCAAAAAATTGCAAGGAAAAGGAGGAACGCGACAAGTGGTACGTGCCCCGTCGCGATCGAGCTATGCACGATCATCGGCACGATCTCGCCTGACGTGCGCTTCTCTGCAGTTGTCACGGTAGCGCGGATTCGCTCAAGGCCAGATTGATCCATGACCGAAGTAAGCCAACCGGGAATCATCATCGATTCGCTACTTATCGTCATCACCAGCTCCCCGAGGCGCCACCGCCACTGAATCCACCGCCGCCTCCACCCCAGCCTCCGCCGGAGGAGCGGCCACCGCCCCAGCCCCCACCGCCGAGTCCGCCGAGGCCCCAGCCTCCGTAGAAGAGTCCGCTTCGTCGGTAGCGACTTCGTCGACCACCGCCGAATCCACCCATGATCAGCCAAAGGAAGAGTATGAGAAGCAAAAACTTCCAGGGGATACCCTGCGGAGCCGACTCGCGAGATGCGCGCGGAGCCCCGCCTTCAAGATACGGGGTGAGATCAAAGTTAGGATCCGTCTTCTGCGCAATTTGATAAACGCCTACAAGAATTCCTCTCGAGTAATCACCGGAGCGAAAGAGCGGAAGAATTGTTTGATCGATGATGCGCTTACTATCGGCATCCGTGAGCGCGCCTTCGAGCCCCTGCCCGACTTCGATGCGCACGCGTCGTTCTTTCGGCGCAACGAGAAGAATCACGCCGTTATCAGTCTTCGCTCCGCCGAGCTTCCACTGCTCTGCCACGCGAATCGACGCCTGCTCAATTGGTAACTCATCAAGCGAGGAAACAGTAAGTACGTTGATCTGGCTTCCACCTGAGTTCCGTAGCGCAAAGAGCGCGCGTGTGATCGCCTCCTCAATGCGTGGATCAACAATTCGCGCATCATCAACGACCGGTCCCGTGAGAGCCGGCACGCGAAACTCGGCGCGTGCAACGCCCATTGCGACGAACATCGGTAGCGCAAACGCTAGAATAAACTTGAGGAAGACCTTCGGCAAAGCGTGCACGAGTTAGAAGCTCACTTTCGGAGCTTGTTTCTCAGCTTCCGAAACGTCGCCACCCCACTGAGGCATTTTATCGTAATGATAAATTAAGCTGTTCGTAAGGCTCGTCGGAAAGACCGAAACCAAGTTGTTAAACGTTTTGATGGTTTCGATGTAGCGCTGGCGCGCGACGGTGATTCGGTTTTCCGTTCCTTCGAGTTGTGCTTGGAGATCGCGGAAGTTCTGGTTTGATTTCAAATCCGGATACTGCTCAGAAACTACGAGCAATCGACCGAGAGCTTGCGAAAGCTCGCCCTGTGCCTGGCTAAAGCGATTGATTTGCTCCGGAGTTGCTTTGGAGGGGTCGATGGTGACCTGGGTTGCTTTTGCGCGAGCTTCAACCACTCGTGTGAGCGTCTCTTGCTCCTGCTTAGCGTAGCCTTTCACCGTCTCAACTAAGCTGGGAATAAGATCTGCGCGCCGCTTGTACTGGTTTGTAATTTCAGCTAGCGCCGCGTCTGTTTCGTTCTTTGCGCGGGGAATTTCTTGAACGCCGCATCCCGTGAGTCCCAAAGAGCTAACAAACAAAGTGAATACGACCAAAATGCGAGTCAGCATCGACTGACCTCCTTCTTATCTCCGAATAAATAGAACCCGCGCCTAGCCGAATGCAATGGAAACCGGTAATTGCGCTGAAACCTCAACGCAGTCTTGAAGGTTGCATCGCACAAAGTTCTTTGGAGGGTTCGTTTCGATGATTAAGGTTGATTCGCGCAAAGCGAACGACTTACATGAGCCTTAATTCATCATCCGGATTTTTGAAGGGAAGCCCGCAAATGGTCGAAATGAAACTCGTCTACACCGGAGAGAAACACTGCGAAGTTACTCACGGTCCGTCAGGCACCGTAATTGAAACGGATGCACCAGTTGATAACCAAGGTCGTGGCGAACGATTCTCACCGACGGATCTCGTAGGGGCCGCGCTCGCAAGTTGTGTGCTGACGACGATGGCGATCATGGCCGAGCGGAATGGGATCGACATGCGTGGCGCGACGGCAAAAGTAACAAAAGAAATGAATCCGAACCCGCGGCGAATCGCGAAGCTTCCCGTAACCGTCCACATGCCACGGACGGTTCCTAAAGAGGCACGCGTGAAGCTTGAAGCTAGCGCCCATGCCTGCCCGGTCCATCGGAGTCTACATCCAGACGTTCAGGCACCCATTGAATTTATCTGGGAAGAATAAATTCTAATCGCCGAGCTTTTCGATCAGCTCGCGTCGTAAGTCGTCCGAGACCCTCTCGACGTTTTGGACAAAAACTTTCGCAAGAGAAGTCGCTTCCTTCGTGAGCGACTTCGAGAGATCGAGAAGCTCCGCACCTTTGTGGTAGGGGCGATCATCTTCGTTAGGCCGAACACTTCCGGCCCGCACGCCACTTTCGCGCGTCCACTCAACATAGTGTCCAATGAAGCTCATGTGAAAAGCGACTAGTCCCAGATCGTCAGACACGCAGTAAAGCTCATTAGCTTTACCGTCAGTGAGCCACTGGGCTTTGCCTCGCGGATCCGGTTTGAGGTAGGCCTGACCGATCGGACGAAGATTGAGAGCTAAAATCTCGACGCGAAGATAGTCCTCGATCGCGCGTTTCAGGATCAAGTTTTCGCCCGTGAACTCACAGCCAGCTAGGACTTCCGAGAGATGACGTATGCGGGCTTCAATTTCGAATTCTTTTTTGTCGACCGTGAGAAGTCCGCGAATCAAGTCTTCACTCGCCCACTTCACCACGCGGTCGCAAATCAGCGCCATGCCGCCAACAGAAATATTTTTGAGCCCCAGGAGATTTCCGTCACTGCCTACAGGACGAAAAGAAATGCGATGAAGCGGCGTCACCAGAACGCGCGCTGCCCGTTGGACTTGAAGCCGATTTGTCGGCGGCTCAGCCGCGCTTTTGCCGGCGAACGTTTTCGAAAGCTTCTTCAGTATGCTCATGGGCGTCCTGTCTTTCGACGTGTCTCAAGATGAATTCCGAAACTTTCTTGTGCTGATCGAAAACCATCGCGTGTCCGCATTCTTGGATCGTGATGAGTTCCGAGGTCGGAATGAGGCGATGGACATAACGAGCACTCTGCATCGAGAAAATGCGATCCTGCTCACCTTGCAAAATAGAGATCGGAATTCTCGCGCCGGCGAGTCGGTGTTCCCAATCATTCCAATCAACGGTTTTAGCACCTTCAGCGTGAAGTCCGAGAATGAACGGTATTTTCGGTTGCTTCATTACCATGTACGCAAGGTCTAAATAGAAACTATCGAGCAAGCGATCGTTCAAGAGATTCTCGCGGCAGACGATCTTATACTGAGTCTTATCCATGAACTTGTGGGCAAAAGAAGAAAAACGCCCGAGCGAGTTGATGAAGAAGATTCCTCTGTAGATCATCGACTGCAAGTACTTAAGAGGGTGCGGAGGCATGGGGTTAAGAAGTACCGCGCGACTCACCCGCGGAATGTTCATCGCAGCCGCAGCCCACGCAACACCCGCGCCGTAAGAGATTCCGCAAACTAGAGCGTTCTTGAGATTCAGGTGCTCTAAAAACTTTTGCAAAACTTCGACGTCATTTTCGAGGCCCTTGGCATTGAGATTCGGCTCCGAGAATCCCCAACCTGGAAGGTCGAGCGCGTACACTCGCGTGTGACGCGAAATCGGCGCCATCACCCGCGGCCAATCCATGAAGAATCCACCGAAGCCGTGCAAGAGAACCACCGGTGTGTTGGCGGGATTCTTATCAAGCCCTGCGCAAGCGTAATGAACTTTGCGGCCCTCGATAACGAAGTAAGGAAGCGACGGAGGCGGCCTCAGAGTCTCACCGGGGCGATGGGACTCCACCACACCTTTGAGCTCGTGCAGGATCTTCTGGAATTGACGCATATACCTTAATTGAAACAGGCCGTAGGCGTTAAAACCAGCGACGAAATCGCTTTAATGAAGAATTGAGCGTCTAGCTCGCATGCGCACGACCATCAGCTAGCCTACGCACGCGGAGCTAATCAGAATTCGTTTTTGATTTTGTTGAGCTTCTCAGGGACCTTCTCACGCTCAAAGATCCAAGTCTCCGGACGACCTAGAACCTGGACAGCCTTCTCGTGAGCAAAGTCTTTGTCGTCTTTTGCGACGGCGGAAGCGATGCGAATCTCATTGCGAGTCGATTCACGAATCGCGACAACCTGAAGTGGCTTCACCTTCTCACTCGCTTCGGGAAGCTGCTTCGGCGGCTCAAGACCAACGTCTTTACCCGTCTTGATTCTCTCTTGGGCGGCTTGAACAGCTGCAGGAGTTGTCTCAACTCCAACTTGTTTACCAGCTTCAACCAAGACCTTCTGCGCAGTTCCGACTTGCTGAACTTCGACAGCCCCTTCGATGGTCGCTTGCTCAGTCAAACCTGCATTCGGATCGTAGCTTGTGTAAAAGTCCGTTCCACGTACTCCCGCTACCGCGGAGAAAGTTCTCACGCGGAAGTTCGCCTGAGGTTCTTTGCCGGCAGGTTTACCCGCCGTCGCGGCGGCGGGCTCAGTCTTTTTCTTCTGCACAAGGGCCCGCATCTTGCCGTAGGTCAAATTAATGAGAGTTACGTTTGATGTCGCGGCCGACGAGTCAGTTCCCGTGTGCGCCGCAAGTTCGATTCGCGAATCAGCGGCGAGAGTCAGCTTCGCGCTAGCGAGGAGAATTCTTGCACTTGAATCTCGTCCCGCGAGCACAACGTCATCACATTCAAGAGGCGACACGCTGCCTTCCGCGACTTTGATCGCGTAACGAATGCGCTCACCGTCGGCCTGAGCCTTCATACGAAGGATCTCGACGCCCGGGCCTTTCACGCCCGCGAGCTGACCACAAGTCGCCGCGCTCGCTTGAGTGCCGATGAGAATCAATCCCAATCCCCAGATGACTTTAACGACGAGTTTCATCACGAACCCTCCGTCCTCAAGTTGACAATCGAGTCTCCGGCGAGTCAACGGGCTTCGGCTCTTCTTGAAGTGCCGCAAGCTGAAGGAAACTGGTGAGAACTTCGTCGACCGAGATCGAACGATAGGCGCGGACTTCTTCTTCAAAACCCGCAAAGGTGGAACCGACATCGTGGTTTTCAAACTTAGCTCGGATAATTCGCGCGTACTTCCCGAGCGGCCCCCAAATGATCGGTTGGCCTCGACCAAAAATGGTAAGCACGGGCGTTCCTGTTGTGCCCGCCATGAACTGCATCGAGCTTCCGTTCGTAAGGAGCGCTTTCGACGTAGCTAAGATGTCCTGAAGGTCTTTTAAACTTTTAGGCTGCAGGATGCGGAACTCGTCGCCTGCGACTTCTTTAAGCCAATCCGTTTCGTTCGGAGCCCCGATCACGATCGCTTCTAAACCTAAATCTTTTAGTCTGGGTCGCGCGCGCAAAAGACATTCACGCATCAAATCAGGAGGCCAAGTTTTCTCGCGCCGACTCGCGGTGGGATTAACGAGAACATATGACTTCGGTGCGCGCCCTGTAAGTTCGCGCGCTCGAGCTACATTTGCTACCTTAGCGGCGGGCAAACCAAAGTCTTTCCACTTCGCTATGAGCTGGCTTCCGCTCACCCATTGCGAGAGGTTCTTTCGGTTTTGCTCTGTTGACCGCATGAATCGCTGCAGTCCAGGTGTCGCGTACTCGAGAAGCAAGAGTGCCGCATCTCTCTCGTGGATCAGAGGATCTTTTCCAAAAAAAGGGGACGCGTGCGTGTACAACCAGGCCATCGACGCAGGCGCCGAGCCGACGCGAACTTTCACTCCTGCCCGAAGCGAAGTGAAGCCGTACCGGTAAGAATCAATTTGGGTATTCACCGCACCATCGCAGGTTTTCAAAATATCGCTGAGCGGCTGAAGATCCCCTTCCGCCACCCATTCTGAACCTTTGGGCTTGTAGATTTGCGCCGTCGTTTTTCGACGTTCAATCACCGCCACCGATTCGATATAGGGAAACTGTTCCGGCGCAAGAACGTCGATCCATAGTTTCGGACCAACGAGAACAATCTTGGCTCCTGGAAAAAAACGAGGCATCTCGGCAAGGCTTGCTAGACCAACGACCATATCGCCAAGGGCTCCGACGCGGATCCACGCGACTCTTTTGAGTTGTGCCCACGTCTTGCGGTTATCCTCCATCAGGCCCAATGCGGTTCTCCTTGATTTTGCCTTACCGGGTGTTATTCCTGGATTCTTCAGAATCAATAGAGATGATAAGGCAGCTTCGGAATGTCAAAGGTTCAGATCCCATTTAACCGTCCGCCCGTCCAAGGACGCGAGATGGCTTACTTGGAAGAAGTCCTCACAGG
>SYLX01000139.1 GCA_005808505.1 Bdellovibrionales bacterium
CCAACATGAGTCACGAAATCCGCACGCCGATGACGGCGATTTTGGGTTTTGCGGAGTTGCTCTTGGGAGAGCGTTTGGCAGAGAACACCCGTCGCGATTTCGTTCAGCGGATTCGCTCGAATGGTGATCATCTTCTCCATTTGATCGACGATATTCTCGATATTTCGAAATTCGAATCGGGTCGCGTGCCGACCGAGATCATTAAATTCCCCGTAGTGGAAATGGTCAGCGAAGCGTTGAAGTCGCTTCGCCCGATCACCGAGAAAAAAGGCGTGCAGCTTGGCTTGCGCTTCGAAACTCCGGTTCCGCAGTTGATCTTCTCGGATCCGCACCGGATTCGTCAGATCTTGATGAACCTTCTCGGAAACGCGATCAAGTTCACCTCTAAAGGTCGTGTTGAGGTTGTGGTTGCTTTCAATGAGAAGCCGATTCGCCAGGAATCAGAGCTTGTTGTGAAGGTCGTCGACACCGGTATCGGGATCGAGCCTCAAAAAGTTGAGAACTTGTTCAAGCCGTTTCAGCAGGCGGATAGTTCGGTCACCCGCAAGTTTGGTGGAACAGGCTTGGGTCTTGCGTTGTCGCGTCGGATTGCGGAAGTTCTCGGCGGTGAGTTGAAGCTCGAAGCAACTAAACCTGGTGAGGGCAGCACTTTCGCCTTCACGGTGAAAACGGGTGACGTCGCGGCCGTTCCGTTCGTGAGTGAAGCTGACATCGGCGGTGAGACAGCGGTCGTAGGTACGAAGGGGCCGGCAAAGTACGTAGCTCTTTCGGGCATCGAGATTTTGTTGACCGAGGATTCGCCCGATAACGAAGCATTGATGCGTTTGTATCTTGAGAACGCGGGCGCGCGGGTCACCGTTGCGCGCAACGGTCAGGAAGCCATCGAGATCCTCGAGGAGCGTTCGTTCGACGTCGTGTTGATGGACGTGCAGATGCCTGTTCTTGATGGCCTTGAGGCCACGCGCCGTTTGCGCGCGAAGGGTTACGCGCAACCGATCATCGCTCTGACGGCACACGCGCTGAAAGAGGAAGTCGAAAAGTCTATCGCTGCTGGCTGCAACCAGCATGTCACGAAGCCCGTTAGCAAATGGGATCTCATCCAAGCCATCCAAAAGGCTTTGGAGTGCCAGTCGTCTGCCGTTAATAGCTGAGAATCGGACCGGGTCTCGCGCTCGTGGGGCGTGGGCTTGCTTTGAATGTTGTCTTGTTCGTGCAGTTGGTTGCTCTGGAACTTGTCGCCTTATAAGACGACAAGTTCCAGAGGAGTAAAATGCCCAAAATATCCCCTGTCGAATTCGGGTATCGTCTCTGGAAGTATCGTGAAGGCTATTTTGAGATCGAAGAGACTCTCGAACCTTTTCTCAACTGCAAAATTTTAGAGGGCAGTTGGCTCCGCATCGCGCGTGAGCTGAGTCAGCTTTCCCACGCATCTGTTGCACGTCGCCTGAATATCAACCGCGCCACCTGGGCCAAGTACGAAGCTCGCGAAGCCGAGGGCACCATCACCCTCGACACTCTCAAGCGCGCAGCCGAAGCGCTCGACTGCGAGTTCGTGTACGCCATCAGGCCGAAACGTCGCGTACCCTTCTCGCAAATCGTGTGGGAGAAGCTTGAGTCTATCGCGCTTGCCAAATGCCCCAAGCCTCCGCATCCCTACGGGATTGCGGCCGTGGCTCAAGATTACTTCAAGAGAGCTAAGTTCCGACAGGAGCAAGGCTGGTCAGAGCGGAGCTAACGGCCGCACCACCACCGCGCGCACGTTGCGCACACCTTGGCGACTTTCGAGCCGGCCTTCGACGTCGAGCAGAGAACTCTGCATGAGAGTGAGTCGACACTTCTGATAAATGTCCGGTGTGATGACGATGTTCATGAGGCCCGTCTCGTCTTCGATACTCACGAAGCACATGCCTTTGGCGGTCGGCGGTTTTTGGATCAGGCTCAAAAGCCCCGTCACGCGCACGGGTGTGCGGTCGCGCAGGTTCTCCAAACCTTTGGCGGTCGTGTAGCGATGGGGCGAGCGCAGGAGCTGCGGCCGCAGAACCGCCATCGGGTGATTGTCGACCGCGAAGCCTTTGGTTTGGTATTCGCGGCGGATGTTTTCCCAATCGTTTTCCGCGGGAAGAACGCCAGCTTCTTCCGACTGCCGTTCGAAATCCAAGCCCATCGGTGCGCCAAAGAGTAAGCTTTGATTGTCAAAGCTCATTCCTTGAATCACCCACAAGGCTTGTCGGGGAGTAAAGCCAAAAGAATCCAAAGCTCCAGCGCTCGCTAGGCGCGTGAGCGTCACGCGCGGAAGCCGCGTGCGGCGCACGAGATCCGTGAGATCACGAAACGCTCCGCTACGTTTTCGTTCCTCAACGAGGGTGCGCGCATGCTCCTCGCGAAGGCCGTAAACCGAACGCAAGCCTACGCGAACGGCATAACGCCTCATCGAAGCGGTGGGCGCCGCTTCGCCCACCGCGCGTAAAGGAAGTCCGGTGGAAGTATGCCGCAAAGCCTTCGGCGCAGGCGCTGGCTCAAACGAGTAATCCCAATCCGAGTGCTGCACATCGAGTGAGTAGAAGTGCACGCCGTGCCTTTGCGCATCGGCGATGAGCTGGCGGGGAGCGTAGAAGCCCATCGGCTGACTGTTGAGGAGCGCGCACGTGAAAACATCCGGATGATGATGTTTCAGATAACAGCTCACGTACGTGATCAAAGCGAAGCTTGCTGCGTGGCTCTCGGGGAATCCGTACGACGAGAAACCCTCGATTGTTTTAAAGATCTGCTCGGCGTACTCGCGCGAAAGACCATTGGTGAGCATGCCGTTGATCACGCGTTGGCGGAGGCCGTGCATGACGGCTTTTTTCTTCCAGGCCGAGGAGACCACGCGCCGAAGTTCATCCGCTTCACCAGGAGTAAAGCCCGCCGCGACCACCGCGATCTGCATGATCTGCTCTTGGAACAAAGGGATACCCAAAGTTTTTTCCAAGATGGGCTTAAGTGCCGGATGCGCATAGGTCACGCGCTCGCGACCTGCGCGGCGGTTGAGATACGGATGCACCATTCCGCCCTGAATGGGACCAGGTCTTACGATCGCGACTTCGATAACGAGATCGTAATACGTTTTAGGTTTCAGGCGCGGGAGCAGCGACATCTGCGCGCGCGATTC
>SYLX01000140.1 GCA_005808505.1 Bdellovibrionales bacterium
GGCACACCCGCTTCACCCGCAACCGCGCGAGCCAAGAGCGTCTTACCCGTACCGGGAGGGCCCACCAAGAGAACACCCTTCGGAATACGGCCGCCGAGCTTCGTGAATTTTTTAGGATCTTTGAGGAAGTGCACGATCTCCTGCAGATCGTCTTTGGCTTCTTCAACACCCGCGACATCGGCAAACGTCACTTTGTTTTTATTCTCGGTCAGCAGGCGCGCCTTGGATTTACCGAAGCTCATCGCCTTGCCGCCGCCTACTTGGATCTGGCGCATGATGAACATAAACATCGCCACGATCAGAATCAGCGGGAGCCAGTTCACAACGAGCATCTGGAGAAGCCCGTTCTGTTCCATGCGCTCGTAGCGAACAGGCGCTGTCGGGCGCTCGGCCAAATGTTGATCAAGAAGTGTTGGTGGAGGTCCCGGAACGGAGAAGTTTTTGCCGCCGAGTTCTTTTTCAAAATCCGGCTTCACCGTTCCAACGATTTCCGTATTGGCGTTGTCGGTGCTCTGACGAACGGCGATCGAGTCTTTCTCGATTTTGCCATCGTGGTAAGCATTGATGAAATTCGGGTACTGGAACTTTTGACCAATCGTTGAGGTTCGTTGAGTCGCGTACATCTGGAAGAGTACGACCGTCACCACCAACAAGATGATCCAGAGGGTCACTGTTTTCTGCGTTTGCCGCATAGCCACATCCTTTCCGGCTACGTAGTACGAAATAAGGATAGCACGCTCGTCGGAGCGTAACAATGAAGACTAAGCCTCAAATTCATCGAGGTTTTGCTAGTAACTCATGTCAAAGTCGCTAAGAACGATACCCATAACCACATTCCGCGCTTCGACATCACTTAGTCGCAAACAAAACTTGCTCCGCGTTAACTTGAAAGAGAAGGCCTAAAATCTCGAAGTGACCAAAGCGCTTGGGCGCCTCGATGCGCTTGCGAATTTCATCGATATGATTCCGCGTGAATCCATTAGCGTTTAATTGCATTAAGAGAGAAGCCAGAACTTGCCTGCGCTCTGCAACGCCTAACCGCATATAACGCCCGCGATCAATTTGGCCCCGATCGCTCTCAAGCTTTGCGACTAGATCGACAGAATTAACCGGCTTCATCGCCCGTTCGCGACTGACAAGGTTTTCCAAACTGCGCGCAAAAGCAGCAGCGCCTCCGGCTCGCTTTTTTTCAAGCTCCGGAATCCAAACATGGCGCAACCAATTGCGCAGAGGCCCTGGGTCTTTGTTGGAAGGATCTTCAATCCATTCAAGGTTTGCATACTTCGCATAAGCGCGAATCTTATCTCTTGAATCGGCAAGAAAGGGACGCAGAAAGCTCTCGCCCTTTTCGTGCATGGCTGGAAGACCTTGGCTCCCCGTGCCTCGAATGAGGCGAATCACGCGTGTCTCGAAGAGGTCGTCCGCGTGATGACCGAGGCAGATGTAATCGGCACCAATTTTCGCCGCCACAAAAGCAAAAGCTAAATGGCGCGCCTTCCGCAGAGAAGACTCCGACCGCAGCTCCTTTCCGTCGGCTAGTTTCACGCGAACTCCGTGAAATTCGACTCCTAGCTTGCGGCAAATCCGTCTGGCGACCTTGAGGGCCCGACGACGGTAATCCGACAGCTCTTCATCCGTTGTCGGCCCGTGATGAACGAACGTTGCCGCAAGCGAAAAACCAAGACGAGGCTGCAGCTTCGCTAGAACGTGCAGGAGAGCGACTGAATCGGCGCCGCCCGAGAGACCAACGACGAGGCGCTTACCATTGAGATCCCACGATTCGATCCGGCGAAAAATTTGAAACTCAAAAGAGGAGAGTTTCGTTGATTTGTGCTTCGCCACCGTACTCCCCTGTTTCTCTACCGTACCTAGCTGTCTCATTCTCAAAATGCCTCGTCCCACCTCTTGCGTGCAAGTGCCGCTTTCCGGCCGTGGAATTGGAATTCCTCCAGGCCTTAGCGCCTCAAGACCGACCCTACGTGCGCCCGGAAGAATGAAAAGCCAGCTGGAGAAAATTGCTTTGTGGTCCGCGGATTGCCTCTAGTTCCACTGACTTGATTTTTGACACGTCAGCTGTGGCGAAAAAGCGAAGATTTGCCGCGCTTCTTATGGTTATGATCTTGCGCGGCACTTGGGGTTCGATCCGGCCGAGCGCCATCCTTTTGGAATTTGGGGTCACTGAGATGAAACGGGGCTTTGTTCAAAACTTGTTACCGAACGGACCGACCGGGCCGCAGAGCGTGCGCAGCCTCGTCCGCTTCGGGTGTAAAGGCTTGCTCCTTTCGCTTCCCCTTTTTTCTCCGATCGCGTTCGCTCAGACTCAGCTCCCTCTCGGTTCCGACACGAATCAACTGCCGGCCGCAAAAGCATCGACTAATCCCCCGAAAGCCACCCAAGAACCTTTTAAAACCCAAGTTCAACCGGTCACGATCGCCCCGCTTCCGGAGCGCAGACCGCCGGCCCAGCAAGTTGCAAAACCGGAACTTCTCGCACGACTCAAGCTCATCCAAAATCGGCTCACGCTAGAGATAAATGCGCTTGAAGAAGCTGCGAAAAAGCGTCTGCAAGATTCAGCCGTGCTGAGTCTTAAAGAAGACCTATCTGTAGCGGATAAAAAGATTCTCAAGATCACGGAGCAGCTGACCAACATCGATCAGAAAAGAAGCGAGCTCCTGGCTCGACGGGAGTTTATCGATCAGTTGGTGCTCGCGATCGATGCGAAGTGGAACGGAACGCAACCTCTCCAAGCGTTTCTCGAGTTCCAGCTTCTCGACATGGCCCAAAGCGATCTGACTAACCCACGAGGCTCAGGCCCCCTCTGGAAGTTCATCACCTATTTGAGCATGACGGTGCGCGAAGTTCCTGAACCCCGTGAAGACGTGATCGGCGTGATGGAAAGTTACATGAATTTCGCGAGCGTGCTGAAACCGAAGACGCCCGCCGAGTTCCTCTCAAGCCGCAGCTACTCCAATGGTTCTTCAAGCGTCGCTGCCAGACCCGTGGACCGCTCGACTCTTGGTGATCATCTCGAAAAGCGCATGAAAGAACTCAATCGACTCGAGCAAGTCTCGATTCGAGCGGCCCGTGGCGCTGATCTCGAACTGCGGATGAAAGTTCTGCCGCCACCGGCGAGCGCACCGGCTGAACAAAGTGCGCCACCCGAAATTCGCCCGAACGAAGCGAAGGAAGAAACGAAAACCGGCGAACCTGTCAATCAAGCGTCGCTGATGTCCGGGCACTGAAGCCGAGCGCAATCAGAATTTCAAAGTGAATAGCTCAAAGTAACTTACGCATGCGCCCGCGAAAGCGAGCGCCGTGAGGATCGCTAAAGCAAACGTCATGTAAGCTCGCGCCAAGCGCCAGGCGCTCATCGAAAAGCCCCGTCGGCCACTTACGGCGAGTGATACGGGTCGCTTGTTGGAAGTTGCAACCGCCACCAGCCCTCGCGCGCAGAGACAGAAAACAAAGCTTGAGAGAACGCAGAGTACGACTTGTGCGATCATGATGAAGTGACGCCCCTTCTTACGAGTGACTCATAATGAATCGGCGTCCATCGCGAAAAACTGAACACGACTAAAGCCCCAGAGAATTCCAACACCCCAGGGCCGCTTGGAACTTACGTTTTCGACTTCGGAGTCGAGTCGACCTTCACTTCGACGTTGGTTTCGTTCACACCCGAGCCGGAGCTTGCACCAGGTTCTTTTTTGAGAACTTCGATCTCCGCCGTAATCTTAAATTTGTGCTCTTCAACGAAGCGCGACGCTTCTTTGACGAAATCGATTTTGGAGATGATCCCGATGACTTCGCGACTGACGCGATTCATGAGCTCGTCTTTTGACTTCGAAGCGCCTTGAAGAAGAAGATTCAACGTTTCTTTCGGTAGCTTCATATCGGAGACGAAGGAACGAATGCTTTCTTCCGTCATGAAGGCTGCCGAAACTCCGGCCGTCACGAGCTTCTTAATCGTGTCGGTGACGGAAGGTCCGCCTCCGGCACCGTGGCTCGTCGACTCGTCGTCACCCGCCCCTCGATTTTTTTGATCATCCCGCTCATTTGCCATAAACGTCTTTCACGCGCTTGTGATAGGCGCTCATCATGCTCGGCAGATTCACGTTCAGAAGAGTTTTTGCGATCGGTCCCGGGACAAACAAGCTAAAGGTTGCATCAACGTTGTAGATCGCCTTGCACTTGCCGGCTTGATCTTCGAGCTTCCAAGAACCCGTTGATGTCTTAAAGACATCGCCACCCGCAAAGTTCCAGGTCACTTCGTTTGGCTCCTGCTCCGTCATCCAGAGTTGGTATTGAAAGGACTTGATCACCGAAACTTTGTACTCCACGAGTTTTCGGTTTCCGTCGGCTTTGACGACTTTGCAGTCTTTCACTTCTTGAAGAAACTCGGGGTATTTCGAGTAGTCCGTCACAAGTTTGTAAAACTCCGGAACGGAACAGTTGAAAACTTCGGTGTGGGATGCAGAAGGCATAGCTGCTGATTCTCCTCTTTCTTTTTTCCTATTTCTTTTTAAAGAGCGCCTCGGCCGCGGCGAGAAGATCTTTCTTCTTGTCTTGTCCAGCGCCAGCGCCGCCGGGTGTGTAGTAGTCGCAAAAGTTGGCCCGCTCGCGATCTTTCACAACGTCCGCTTGAGGTTCGCGACATTCGTTGTAGGCATTTTTATCGTAGTTCTTGCAGTTGCGACAGACATGAACATCGGCATGACACTTCGGGCATTCATCGCGCCGGCCCGGCGTGTACGGAAACACGAGTTCGTTACCGCATTGAAAACACTTGAAGCGTATCTCGGCCATCTTGAATCAGACTCCTCGGTGATTACCAGCCTAACGCTCCAAAACCACCGGGCTTGCGCTCCAGACAGTGCTCCGTCTCGATGTGACGAACCGTGCCCGTCGCCGAACGCATGACAATCGATTCGGTTAGCGCGCGCTTTCCTGGAAGCAAGCGAACACCTTTTAGCATCGGCCCCGTCGTCACGCCGGTTGCGCAGAACATGACTGATCCTTGCGCAAGTTCCTCGAGCGTGTACGCTTTGTCGAGATTTGTAACGCCCATGCGTGTTGCTCGCTCGCGTTCCTCCTGATTACGGAATTTGAGTTTGCCTTGGAAGTCTCCGCCCAAGCACTTCATCGCCGCCGCGGAAATCACACCTTCCGGAGCGCCGCCCGTTCCGAGGAGCAAATCGATCCCCGAATCGCGAATGCCGGTCGCAACCGCAGCCGAGACGTCGCCGTCACCGATAAGCTGAATGCGCGAGCCTAACGCACGGACCTTCGCGATCAAACTTTCGTGGCGGGGACGATCGAGAATGACGACGGTAACGTCGGAGACATCTTTACCGAGGGCTTTAGCGACATTTCGAATGTTTTCTTCTGGTGTCGCATCGATATTGATCGAGCCTTTTGCACCTGGGCCGCAGGCAACTTTGTCCATGTACGTATCGGGCGCGTGGAGGAAATTGCCTTTCTCCGCTACGGCAATAACGGAGATTGCGCCAACGCCACCTGTTGCGCAGATCGTTGTTCCTTCGAGCGGATCGAGAGCGATGTCGATGTGCGGAGCATCGGCTGAGGACTGACCAACCTTTTCGCCTATGTAGAGCATCGGAGCTTCGTCGCGCTCCCCTTCACCGATGACGACGGTTCCGTTGATGCGCACGCTGTTGAAGGCCTTTCTCATCGCGTCGACCGCGGCTTGATCGGCGGCTTTTTCGTCCCCGCGTCCCATGTAGCGCGAACACGCAAGAGCCGCGGCTTCGGTGATGCGAACAAACTCGAGAGCTAAGTTACGATCCATTGCCATGAGAGAAGGCCTCCAAGTTGAAGATCAAAACCTTGAGCAAATACAGCAAACTTCTAAGACGACTGGCAACGACTTTCGGCGTTGAACTCGCGTCGGATTCAAGGGTGCGGCGGAGCGGTGGGCGGCCACGTCTCACTCCAGTTCTCTTGGGCAAACGTTTCCGTCACCTCGCGTGGCGGTCGCGCAATCCTCAAAGCCGCATCGAGCGCAACGAGGGTCGTGCGTCCTTTCGCGATCCACGTTGATTTTGGCTCCGACCAAATCGCGTATTCAAAGAACATGCGCAGCCCCTCCATGCGTCCCTGCAGAACGACGGTGAGCTCGTCATCAAATTTGGCGGTGTTCATGTATTCGCAAGTCACATCAACCACCGCGAAAACGCAGGGACCTTGCGGAATATGGAGACCGGTCAATCCCTTCGTACGTAACCAATCGACGCGAGCTTCTTCGAAATATTTGATGTGGTTACTGTGATGAACCACGCCCATGCAGTCCGTTTCGTGAAACGCCACTCGGCGCTTATAGACGTAAGGCCCTTCGTTCATCGCCAACTCTCCGAATCTCTCTTCATCCTCGTGGGATTAACCCGTCCGCTTTCAAAGGACGTCCTAGAGAAAAGGACGACGTCGCCAACGTCAACGATTCCTCCAACATGCGGGCTGCGTCGAGCGCGCGGGATCCGAACTAAATGAATTTAGGGCAATGAATTGTCTCAAGAAGAGAATCGTACCGACTTTTGCCCAAGATTTCTCAAGACCTTCCGATAGGCATTTGAGCTTGAAATGCAAGGGATCCGCGAATGGATCCCGATATGAAACGGGAAACGATTATGAAAAACGTCGAAACGGCTTCGGGAGAAAAACGACTTCTGACTTTCGCAACTTTGTTCGTGTTGGTTGCGACCATGGCGACTGCTTGCGCGAGCCGCCCGCCTAGTCTTGAAGATCGCGTCCATCACAAACAGATGGAAGAGAAGATCATGCGCCGCGCTCGTTGATCACGAGCGCTCGCGAAACTTAGTCTTTGCTGCTGAGATTGAGTCCTTTGAGAACATCGAACGCCGGATGACCCGGCGTTTTTTCTTCCGCCTCGTTCATCTCGTTTTCCAAGCGGCGCTGAATCTCGCGCACTTCATCCTCATGCAGACATTTTCCATTGCCACCGCACATCGGGTAGAACGGTTCTTCGAGCGCGATCTGCTCGTGCACATACTCACCCGCATCGAAGATGTCACCTTTGACGGCGGTCATCGATGGGCCTTTGCCCAAGAAATCTACCGACTGATTGCCGTGAACGGAATGCGACTTGCGATGGTCTTCTTGTTCTTCGAAAAGAATCTCGTTCACCTGGCGCGAGATCGGCAGATCAAAGTCATATCCGCAGCGCGAGCAAACTTCGTGAACTTGCGCATCGATCTTGCCGCGAACTTCGTAAGCGTTGCCGATCGGCTTGATGAAGAAATTGACATCGTAGGGTCTCGTCTCGACCAGATCTTGGAGAATGGAATTTAACTCGCCCGACTTGCGATCGAACGTGTAAGCACGGCCATCTTGCGGGATTTCGTTGAGTCTGATTTTCATCGTAAGCCCCCTAAATCAGTCTGAAATAAAGCGCTCAAAAATACTCTTTATGCGCCGTGCTGTCAATGCTCTGCCGCCTAACTCACGGCGCTGAGTGGACACTCCATCCGAAATCACCCCTTGCGGCTTGTGGCGAGTCGCCTCAGGAAGTTTTCATCAGCCCGGATACGGCTTTGACAGCCCGCAGGTGCTTCAGGGAGCTTATCCGCCACATTGAGGGCGCCGCTTCTGACGACGCCTGTCCGAATGAGGAAGCCGAGTCGAACTTGGAGGAGTCACCGTGAAAGAGCTACAAACCCGCCGCCTTACACTCAAATCCAAACTTGCGGAGGGCAAATTCGCGCACGCGGAGTTTTCCATCTTTGAAGCTAAACCTTCTAATGAAGTGAAGGGCGGCATCTTGTTGATCCAGGAAATTTTCGGCGTAAACGCGCACATTCAGAAACTAGCTCGTCACTACGCTGAAAAAGGTTATCTCGTCTGGGCACCTGCTTACTTCGATCACGTGGAACCCAACGTGGAACTTGGATACAACGACTCCACTTTCGCGCGCGGTCGCGAACTCGCAAAAGCGATCAGCTGGGATCAAGCCCTCGACGATACAAAAATTGCGGCCGATGCTCTTCGCAAAGCACTGCCGGCTGATCGCAATAAAATTGCCGCTATCGGATTTTGTTGGGGCGGGAGTTTGGCGTGGATTTCCGCAACAAGGCTCGGGCGCACATTCGATGCTTGCGTGAGTTACTATGGGCGCCAGGTTTGGGATTATCGAGAAGAGAAACCGCAAGTGCCAGTCATGCTCCACTACGGAGAGAAAGATCCGATGATTCCGATGCTCAACGTGCGCGCAATCGAGAAAGCGCAACCGAACCTTCCGGTCTACGTCTATCCAGCGGGTCACGGCTTCAACTGTGATGAGCGACGCGATTATGATCCCGAAGCGGCACGCCTTGCGGAAGCGAGAACGTTCAAGTTTCTTGAGGAAAATGGTATCTAAACTGAATTTGTTTTTTCAGTCTCTTTGAGCACTTCTTCGATGAGATCGGGCGTGAGGTGCTTAAAGAGAAGTGGTGCCGACGGATGATCCACCGGCGCACTTAAAGCCTTCGTCCACCAGCCGACGTCGTGCCATCCACCGGCCTTGAAACCGATTTTTTCATAAACACCGACTTTGCGAAAGCCCATGGCTTCATGAAAGCCGACGCTCGCCTCGTTCGGGAGCGTGATTCCGGCATAGAGATTCACGAATCCTTGCAGGCTCAACAGATCGATCAGGCTTTGGTACAAGCGGCGTGCGATCCCGCGTTTATGAAAACTTGGATCAACGTAGACGGAAACTTCAGCACACCATTGGTACGCCGCACGCGTTCGATGCGCCGACGCGTAGGCGTACGCAACGATCTTTCCATCCTCTTCCCGAACAAGCCAAGGATGAGCGTAAAGCGTGCTTTTAATGCGAGCTTCGATTTCCTCAGGCGTAGGAACTTCGGTTTCAAACGATACGGCACCTTCGGCAACGAAGGGAGCGTAGATGCGTTGGATAGAGGTAGCGTCTTGAGGTGTTGCGATGCGAATCATTTAAAGAAAGCTTACAAGATCTCGCGCGAGCGCGCCCAGGAGATTTGATCGCGGCATGAACCCCTTAAAAGGGAAAAGGCGAAGGGGTCATTCCCTTCGCCTTTTCTGGTAGGTATAGCTGACCCCGTAAAGGAGCGACTCACCGAAAGTCTGACGACTAAAGTCTTCTGGACCCGACGACGACCGACTAACGAAGAGGACCTGCTACGCCCTGATCTTGGAAGATCAGAGAGAAGCCTCCATCACGGTGGTCCAACAACTACAACTGTCTGTCATTGGCACCACCTCCTTCCCAGGCACATACGCCTTGAAATCCACTCTAACGAACCCAGCTCTGCTTCGCTACTGAAATATTTTTGAACCGTTTTTCCTAACTGAAAATCCGAGTGAGTCCGCGCTCCAACTTATGTCTGTCATAAGTTGAACTGCAAAGCCCGACCTCTCCTTGACTCCTGATTAGCGGAAATTTTTCCGACAATAAAGACGACAGGAGGCATTTGCACATGGACAAGAAGCGTCTGGAAGATCTTTTGAGCCGCGGTCAGAAAGCCGAGAAACTTCTGAAGGAAGGCCACGCACGCGAAAGCCTCAAAGCCTTCAGCGAACTCTGCGCGGACTTAGAGAAGTCAGGCGACTTCGATAGCTACATGGCTGCGAAAGTGACTCTCGGCATCCTCCGTGCGCACGTAAAACTTGGCGATTTCAAAGGTGCCTTCGGCGTATGGAACGCGCACCTAGAAGATTCACTTCACGGCATCGGCATCTACGCTCTCGAGAGCGCGCAGACGACGGTTCAAGACATGGTCGCTTACGACATGCTTTGCGCTTTTC
This sequence comes from Bdellovibrionales bacterium, assembly GCA_005808505.1. Taxonomy (GTDB): domain Bacteria; phylum Bdellovibrionota; class Bdellovibrionia; order Bdellovibrionales; family JAMPXM01; genus SYLX01. The sequence continues at coordinate 9,802 of SYLX01000140.1, forward strand.
TCCACACGCTCGCTGATTCCGAGAAAAGCTTCGCCGGCTCCGCCGTCAGCCAGTATCTCTCGCGCGTTTGCGAACAAGCTCTCGAGGAAGGTGATCGCTCGATCATGCGTTTAGCGATTAGCAACTGGAAGCAGCATTACCGCGAAATCTTCGGTGCATCGACTCCCCTAGAGTTTGTGAAGCCGCTCGTTCACTTCGAAAAAGAATTAGGCGAAGCGGTCAAGCCTCTGCCGATCGATTTCCCCTGGGGAAGCCCTTGGGAGAAGCCGAACGACTTCCTTGAAATGTCGCGCTTTGCAGAGATCAAAAAAGTAAAACGCCCGTCGAAGAAACAAAAAGCCGGCTAATTTGGAATTAGCATTTTGTTGAATGTAAAAGAGCCGCCCGCGCGGCTCTTTTTACTTTTCAGCCGGTGGCTCAAACCGAATTCGGTAGATCACACCGTTCATCTCATCGCTCACCAGGAGTGAACCATCCGGTGCCATCAGTAGATGACTCGGACGCCCCCAAGATTTCGTGCCGCTGACCCAACCTTTGGCGAAAGTCTCTGCACCGACTGCTGCGCTATTTCGGAGTTTTACGCGAGCGATTCGGAAGCCCGAAGCGTTTTCGCCCGACCACCCGCCGCTCTCGACCACGTAGATCTGATCTCTGAATTCTTCCGGAAAACTTGCACCGTCGTAGTAGGCAACTCCTTGCGCGCCCGCCTGAATGCCTAACTCCACCAGCGGCGAAACCAGATCGCGTCGGTTCGCACACGCCTTGCCTCGTTCAGATTCAGGGAGTAGACGCACACGCGCATGGCACCCAGGGAATCCAAAGTTCTGCCGCGCGCGCCGGGCTACGTTCAGCTCATCTTTCAAAACTAAGCCTCGGAGATCAGGGGCGACATCCGTGAAGTAAAGTGATTTTGTTTTCTCATTCCAGATGAGACCACCCGGCGCTCGGACACCTCGCGTGAAAACCTCGCGCTTTTTACCGTCACTCGAGATCCGCGCGATCGATGCGAAGAACGGCTCACGCGAATCACAATCCTTACAACCCGCGCCGAGCCCAACAAACAAAGCGCCCGATTTATCGATCGCGAGCGGAGACGCGACCAATTCTTTACGCGTCGGCAGCTGTGCAAACACGATGGGTCTGGACGTTTTTGTTTTCAGATTGAGTTTAAGAACTCGCGTAGGCTCAGAAATAAAAAGCGTCTCGCCGCCCACCGCTACGCCCGAAGGCTTAAGCAAATCACTCGCGATAGGTTTCGCCGCGGGCGCCCGTTGATTTTTGTTGATGGCTTCGGCCGCCTTTTCGATTTCAAAAATTTTACCAGTGCTGGGGCTTGCGACGAATAATGACCCTCCTTCGGAGAACGCCATTTGGCTTGCGCCGGCCGTGTCGTGAGCGAAGACTGAAATCGAAAATCCCGGCGGAAGTTCAATCGAGTTGATTCCCGGCAACGTCGCGACGTCGACTTTAACGTTCTGGTTCGATCGCGCGGCCAACCTCGCCGCTAACACCACGTTCGGCTCGATCGGTTGCGCCTCGATGAAAGACCGCATCCGTTCCGCCACTTTCTGGGTCACAACCTCGAGCGCGAAACCCATCAGAGCTTTCGGAAGCGGGAGTTCGTCGGCTTCATATTTCGCGCTGATCGAAACTTCTGAAACTTTCTCTTCGACTCTTTCGAAGCCGATCCATCCGGTCATGCCTTTGAAGTGACCCCACACAACTTCCCACTGCAATTCGCTTCGCCAATCCTGCGAAACTGGAAAAATCCGCAACACCATTCTCGCCTGATAGCCGAGCGCTTCGGTCACGAGATAGAGTTGATGAGTGCTTGGTTCATAATTGACCGTGCGAAAGTTTTCGCTCACTTCCTTCAGCCGTGGATAGTCTTGGCTGACGAGAAAACTAAAATCTTTTGGGCGCGCCACGTGTCCCACGCCCTGCATGGTGAAGCGGATGCGATCGTTGGCGATATCCTCTCGGCGCACGGAGACGATGACTTCCCGCTCATCACGAATTCGCTCCATCAATTGAGGTCGATCTTTCCAGAAAGGCCGCTGCGACCTATCGCCTCTTTGCACTTTGAGTTGGGTCGGAGCCGAGACTTCCGCAGGTTGCAGGGGTGCCGAAATTGAGGGCGGTGCACTAGGAATTTCAGGGGCTTTAGCGAAAACAGGCGAAGTGATTACCTGGCTCAAGCTTACGGAAGCGAACAAGATCACCGCGATAGGCAAAAATTTTCCAGATCTCATCGAAGAGCGCAGCATCGAACTTTCATCCTCCCCTTCACGGCGAGAAACTGTCAACGCGAAGAGGCTTAGGTGAGGCTTCGGCCCCGCCTCTTCTTGACACGCCATTTACCAACAAGGTTTAAGTGAACGCATGTCAACCTCGCCGACTCCGACTTCTTCGAATCTGATCCCTGCTTGGAAAAAGCGCTTGCCCATGTGGCTGACGTGGAGCCGGATGGCCGTGTGCCCGCTCTTCATCGCGCTCCTTACATTCAAGGAACCGATCTGGGGCTGGGTTGCGGCGGCGCTCTTCATCCTCGCATCCATCACCGATTGGTTCGATGGATACTTCGCGCGCAAGTACGGCGCGATTTCTAACATGGGCAAGTTCATGGATCCGATCGCCGACAAAATTTTAGTGGCATCGGTCTTGATCATGCTCGTCTCGCTTGAGCGGGTCGGCCCAATCGTCGTTATTCTTTTGCTCGTGCGTGACATTCTGATCGGCGGAATTCGCTCGGTCGCGGCGGCGGATCGCGTGATCATCGATGCTAAAGCGACAGGCAAATGGAAGACGGCGCTTCAGATGGTGGCGATTCCGGCCATCCTCATCCATACGGAAATTTTCGGTCTCCCGATGTACGAGATCGGGCGCGTTTTGTTGTGGGTCAGCGTCGTTTTGAGCATCATTTCTGGTTATCAATACACGCAGCTTTATTTTCAAAGTCGCGCTAACCAGCAGTCCTCGTGAGAGGAAATTGCTGAACGAAGAGGCGAAAAATAATTCGTATCTTCGTATTGACAGCCCCAGACGCCATCTGTAGATTCAGCAGCTCAAGATCTGTTCGTGTTCGTTTCGGAGCGCGGGTGTAGCTCAGTTGGCTAGAGCGATACCTTGCCAAGGTATAGGTCGTCGGTTCGAGCCCGATCACCCGCTCCAATTTTCCCCTGATATTTGGCACTTACGAGACCGGTCACCATGACTCGGTATCGGTCTAAAGAGATGGTCACCAAACGGTCACCATTTTATTCAGCGAATTCCTTTTTTCATCGGCTTCAATCTCACGACATCACCTCTTGTAGCGTTTGCGTTTTGCGCATTCTTCGCCTTGAGCGCATCACGTAGATTTGATTCTTTCGCCTGCACATAGTCTTCGGTCGTTGTTGTCCGAGCATGCGTCATTAGGGTCGCAATCTTTTTCAGCCCAACATCTAGAGCTCCAAGATCAGATCCAAATTTGTGGCGAACTCCGTAAGCCGTAATCTTCGGAAGACCTTTAGCTTCACGCACTTTTCTGATGGCGATTCCGAGAGCATTTGCCGTAATGGGCCGGTTCTTAGAATTTAGGAAGATAAAGTCTTCTGGTCCGCTTGAATTGATAAAACGATTTCTCTGGCGACGCCTGTTCACGATCTCAATGAACCGATCACTCGCCGGCAAAGTTGAATCAATCCAATGTCCGCCCTTCTTATGGACGGTTCGGTACCTACGCCTCTCAAGGTCAACATCTTTAAATTTTAAGGCCGCAACTTGAAAAGGCCTTAGCCCCGTTTCATCCATTACTCTCAAGACTTCCGTCACCCACAGAGGAGCTTCGTTCTGAAAAACTTCGAACTGATCTTCAGTCCACGCTTTCGGTTTCTGACTTGGACGAACGGAAAGTAGTGAGACTGCGTCGCTTAAGTCTTCGGTGGTGAGCTTCCACCTGAAGCACTTACTCAAGAAATGTTTAATCGTGACGAACTCTCGATTGATCGTCGATTCTGCCAAACCTTTTTCAATGAGGTTGGTTTGATAGGTCTCAATCAACTCACTATCGAGCTCGTCTGAATAGTAGACTTCTCTGACCTCATAGAGCCACTCATAGAACTTCCCCAAATAGATTCGGTCTTGTTTACGAGTGTTCTCTGATTTCTTAGGTCCCGCTAAGTCGTGATACTTTCTGATCGCATCTGCCATTGCGATCCCGTTAACCGCGCGCTGCTGATCTCTGGAATTCACTTTTGCAAAGTGGCCCTTGCCGTCGCTCCGAACGTAACCTTCAAGCGCACGATCGAAATCACTTTTAAATTCTTTCGCCTCGTCCTCGGTACGAAAGAACTTTTGGATGCGCTCGCCTTTTTGCCCGCGCCCATCAAACCTAAAACGTTTTTTCTTTTCTACCCATCGAACTACAGACATAGCTTCTCCTTTTTGGGGATTGGCCGCCGTCTGATCAATAAATCGCCTGCTTCTTCGGTTTTCAAAGATCGCGATGCTTTCGCACCATCACTCGTAAATACCCGCTCAAGGACTTCAGGGTCAAATTGCATTGGCTTGAGTGGCCGACCAGCAACACGAACGCAAGGAATGCTACCACTCGCCGTGAGGCGGTAAGCCGTAGTTCGTGAAAGATTATAGACCTCACGCATCTCATCAAATGTGAGGAACTTACGGTCCCGCTTGGGATTAAGGCCCCGGGCAATGGATCGCCTTCTTGAATCGTATTTCGAAAATTTGGATGAGTAATCGCTCATGATCGCCTGTCTTGCCTCTCCGCTTTCAACCGTGGAACTGCAAATTGATTGGCATGACAGCTTTCCAACAACTTCGCAAAGGCGAAGCACGGTAGCCGAATCGCGGACGAAAATCGAAAAACTCCGAAAGTCGGACAGACCTTACTTCTTATACTTATGACCATGAATTAATTCGGTTGAGATTAACCTCGTTGATCAACGTGAACGCTTAAATTCGTCCAGCAGGTAGACCAACCAACCAGTGAATTTGCTTAACTCGCAAATAGCTGTCTTGCTTCCCCGTGTCGCCGAACAGACAAATTTAAATTCAATCACTAATTTATCGTCTGACAGACGAACTACATCTGAGCCTTGTCGAAATTTAACTTTTGGGCAGGAGTTGAAAGTTGAATGGCCCCAAGAGAATGAGGCCATTAGACGGTCAATAGTACTAATGAAGATCCGATCACTTAGCCCGGTAAAAGTCCGTGAACTTCATCTCGATGATCGGATAAGCGAATTCATTATTACCGGTAAAGAAAAGCTTTAGTTGATCAGCGTTCACTCTCTTACCGAAGAAATAATTCTCGAACTGATTCTCAAATGTCAGTGCTCCAGAATAAAAATCGTAGACACCATCTTTAATCGCAATCGCTACTTCACTGCCCTTTGCCAAAGTAGTTCCAGACACAAACATCGGGTAATAAGGATTGTCTGGTTCCTTCTCCGTGGAATCAGTAGGGACGGCTCTCAATTCTATAGAGTAGCCTCCTTTGAAAGTGCCGGTGATCGAAGGTACACTTGCGAGTCCTTGAGGAAGTTGAGGTAGTTCGCCTTTAAGAAGCTCGATTGTTCCAACACGGCCAAAATTGCGCGAGTACCAATCTAAAATTACTAAGCCATCCCGCCATTCTTTCACGACCCCAAAGGCCTCTCCAGTACCCTCGAGAACCATACCTCCGTTTGAATAAAGCCAAGGACGACGATCGATACGATAAGTTAACTTCTCCGAAGAGGCGGCCACTTGATCGAAGTTAACTTCTGCTGATCCACTCAGATAAAGTTGCCGTGGCGAGTGAGGCAGCTTTTGATAATAAAAGCTCACTACATTCATCGTTACCGGCTGGTACTGATTGAGATGTTCGTGATGAAGATAGCCCCTGTAGGTACCATCGATTACTTTAGGCTCAGGCGTCCCCTCTATTAACGCGTATTTACTTCTGTTGAGCTTGAAATTTCGCTCTGAATAGGGCACTTCGCCGGCTTTTGCCGGCGAGTAGATTTCCTCGAAAGAACTTGTCCGCCTTAATGTGCACGCACCACACTGCATCGATGCGCCTTGAACCTCGCATTGGAGATTTGAAGGCTTTCCACTTAAGGCCAATCGTCCATTGAAGAAATCATAGGTTCCAGAGCTATAAACGGAACCTTTTCTCATTCCTAAATTGTTTCCCCTCGCAGCATGCCCCCAGCTCCCGACAATGCGATTTTGCGCAAAGGGGTTTACATCACGCTCACCGCTGCCACGGCTACGCATTGTCTCGATTTGCAGTATGATCTGCTCTTTTTGGCACTGTCCGCGGTATTCACCCGATAAAGCCTGTACTGACGAAGCACCAATCGGAACTGAATTGCTATCTAGGTCACGGCCACCGCGCCCTCCGCCATGCCCTCCGCCACCATGATCACCTCCATGATCGCCTTCGCCTGGCTTCTGAGGGGCGGTTGGAGGCTTCGTTTCATCACCAGGCGCCACCTCGAACGATCGTACAAAGTAAAGGTCGAATGCACCACTTGCGCCCGAGGACGTAGAAAGAAACTTCCCCATCAACATATCGCCGTGAAGCATTGTGCTCGAAATGATTAGATCCTGACCTGCTATTTCGAAAGAGATTGTCTTCGCTTGAGGATCAAACAAAACGTTTTCATAGACGTAACTTACGTATTCTGCACTACCGAACCCACCCAATGTAAGTTTAAGGATCGCTTTTAGTTTCGGATACTCATCTTCAACTTGCGCATAAAACAAATCGAGAACTGCATTGATCTTCTTACCGTTGGACGACACTTCTAACTGACCTGCATATCGCCCTAATTTCAACTTGGTGGAGTCATGATGGCCATCGCCCCCACCATGATTTCCCCCGTGATCATCCGCTACCGCCACGATAGGGGCCAGAGCAATCATAAACAAAAAAGATATCACCAAGTATAAAGCGCTAACGCTCACCATTATTTTTTTCATTAGTCTTCAGCTTTCATTGTTTTGTTACTTCAACGATAGTATGCATCCCGCCATTAGCGTCCATGGAATGTCCATCTTGACCGGGAATCGTTGGCCGATTCATGTCGTTCATAATGTGATGAAGAAGGTGACAGTGAAGCATCCAGACGCCAGGCTCGACTGCAGTGAATTCGATGTCTCTCGTTTCGCCAGCGCCTACTAGCACTGTTGCGGCTTTCCATTGAGCTGACTCCTGGATGCGCCCTCCATCAGTTCCCGTAACAAGGAAACGATGCCCGTGCATATGAATTGGGTGATTCATGACACTTAGATTTGCGATTCGAATTCGTACGTGATCACCGACTTTTACTTTCAGATGCTTTGTTACTGGACCGGATTTCCCATTGATCGTGAAGTACTGCTCTTCCATCGAAGTGGTGTCAGGTTGATTGCTTCCCGCTGGAAGCGTGAACATCTGGAGCATCATCGTGAAATCTTTGGTTACGACGGGATAATGGGGCGTCCGCGGGTGAATGACAAACATTCCTGCGAGTCCCATTCCAACCTGATGTGTTTGATTGTAACCAGAGTGGTACATATGAGTTCCGTTTTGTTTTAGAGTGAACTCGTAAACAAATTGTCCACCTGGTGGGATCGGTTTTTGCGTATGAGACCCCGCACCGTCCATGTTGTTAGGAAGATCGATTCCGTGCCAGTGGATTGTTGTGGCCTCGGGAAGCTGATTCGATACGATAATCCGAACGCGATCACCCTCTACAGCTTCAATAGTAGGCCCGGGCATCGAACCATTAAAGCCCCAAGTAGTCATGGGCACTCCATTATTGAAGCCTGGGTAAAGAGACTTGGCTACTGGCTGCGCCACGAGGCGAAATTCTTTGACGCCATCTTCGCCAACCGTGAAAGGCAGTTTAGGTACATCCAAACTGTTTACTGGTGTCGCCGGAACGTACCTTGCTGATGAAATCAATCCCAATCCACCAAGTCCAACCAAACTTACAAGTGCCGCAATCATGAAGCTCGATTTCGAGATTTGAAAATTCCCTTCCATTGAACCCTCCGTTGTATACTCCCCTATACTATGCTCGTCGCGAAGCCTATAAAATTTTGATTGGAATCGTGGAAGTTAGCTTCGACGGCTTCCTTACCAAACTAGACTTGTGAAACAGGAACTCCCTGGGCGGGATGCTCAATTTGACAGATACCCCAGTACCCTATATGCATTTTCCAAGATCCCTGAGGGGAAGATCGGATTCAAAAATGGAATTAGCGAGAAAGAAGAAGCCTAAAGCAAACACAGGCATCAAAGGCCTTGCGCTCGCAGATAAACAAATCAGCAGTTTGAAACGAATTGCACGAATCAAGGGTCAGATTGAAGGGATCGAAAGAATGCTGCTTGAAGGCCGCTATTGTCCTGACATTTTACAGCAGGTGAAATCCGCGAGTTCAGCCCTTAAAGGCCTAGAATGTGAAATTCTCGAGGGACACATTAGGGGCTGCGTCAAACAAGCTTTTGCGGCAAAGGATCCTTACTTGTCCGAACAAAAAATTGCGGAACTCGTTAATTTGCTACGAAGCCGCTAAATTGAGTTTACTCCGAAACAGAAGACAAACTCAGAGTCCAAAAAAGTGATCTGTCTCATAACTGCTGTAGGCTTTTCTTCAGTACACAAATGCCATCACTGCTTGCATCCGGACCCACCAACTAAGACCAATTTTTTGTCTCTAGCTTTTTTGTCTCGAAGCTGAAGCTGGCTCCAGCACCTATGGAGGGGAGCTCATGTGGCAGTTATCAATTTACTTCTGATTACCGGTTATGAGTTTTTCGCTTCGGGCAATCCAGTCTAATACAACTTGCTTTTCACTTTCAGACAGACCCGCATCCCAATGCATCATTCGGTAAGAGTCCGGCGGCATAGTGCGTTCAACAATTGACTCCAGTATCGCCTTCAAATCTTCAAGTGGTTTGCCGTGGCCGCCAAAAGGAAAATCTTTTGTCATGTCTAAATGCTCTTTTGCATCAAGCATGTCTTGATTCATCATCCCGTGAATCAGAGGAACATTATAGTACCAAGGAAGTTTAGAGTTCTGACCATGGCAATCAAAACAGCTTTTCTGAAATATGGGCTTCACTGTTTTGATATAATCTTCGTTGATTCTCTCTAGCCATACACCGTCAGAGACATCTTGCTTTGTTACTAACATTGAATCTGCGGAATGCTTTTCACCTTTGTGAGCAAAGGCAATTGATGGGACTGCGACCAATATAAGACAAAACAAGAAAACCTCTTCTCGCCTAGACCATCCGAGTAACGAGCTGTCTTTTCCCTCGTAAATCATTGACGTTACCTTCTAACCTCTCAAGATAATCAATACGTGTTTTCGCATAAGCGCTTTCGAACTCCTAGGAGCGAATTCGACTGCTATCAACTACGCGAGCTCAACCCCTTTCGACTAAATTTCCTCTATGGAACTAAATCCATCATGGCAGTCGAATCTGTTGCGCTTTTTGCATTCAATTCCTCACACAAGGAATGCCTGTTGCCTCGCATGCTTCCTTGCTGAGAACTAGTTTCTCTCGGTTCTCCCAAAGAGATCTTCAACCTAAAAAGCGTCGTTATCGCAAATCTTCGAAAATAACCCGACTCATTTGCTTGCAGATTAGAGTGGGTGGCCCTCAAAACTGAATCTGAGCGCCAACACCTGCGCTCTTTTCTGTGAACATCAAGCCCGCAGCCCAGCTCCACGAAGGTCCGTACATAAGTGACACTTCGAATTCTTGATCGCGTTCGCCACCCCATCCTGGTCTCCATGTGAACTCGGCATCCGAAAATACATTCTTCGTCCACTGAAACCGCTTTTCGAGATCAAATCGAAACTTGCCCTCATGATTGATGGAAACACTGCTCTCGATCAACATCGGTAACGTGTACCCGATGCCGATCATACCTAAACCTCTCTCGTCGTAGAGCGATGCACCTCCAAAGACATTGAAGAAGTTTGAGAACCATCGACGGTAAACGAGATCACCCTCGGTTTCCCACTCTTGCCCAAACGAGAAGTTCTTTCCTTCGATATTCGCTGACTCCAATTCAATATCCAGTTCGTCCCACGTTCTCATCAAACGGAACTGAGCCTTCGCATGGTTACTCGCCACCTCAAGCTGAGTGTGATTGTATAGATGCTCGTGGAGGTGCGGATCTTTATGGATGTTCGATTCCATTTCAGGCGTCAGCTTGAAGTCGTTGTATCGAACAATTCGCGCCATACCTGTTTTCATGTGATAGAGGTTGTGACAGTGGAGCATCCACTGCCCAGGTTCATTTGCATAAAACTCGATCGTGCGCGAACCATGAGGAGGAACATCCACCGTGTGTTTAAGCGGTGACCTCTCTCCATTTGCGTTCACCACACGGAAGAAATGACCATGTAAATGCATCGGATGATGCATCATCGTATCGTTTTGGAATTCTATACGAACGACTTCTCCGCTATTGATTCTAAGCAGGCTGTCTTGCTGGATAGCTTTCCCATTGATATGCCAAACGTATCGTTCCATATCCCCACCAAGTACGAGTTTAAGCTCGTGAGCCTTAGCGTCCTTCGGGAGAGTCGTCGGCTGAAGTGCAGAAAGCGCATCGACTGTCAGTGTTTCAACCGGCGGCTTGGATGCAGCAGACCTCACATCACGTTCGACTGCGTTCTGTCTGAGCATTGCGTCTGATTGCGTGCTCCAATCAATTGCTGTACCTTTTTTGATAGTTAGCGGTACTGTTGTTTCCTTAGCGGCACTCCCTTTCACCTTCTTTGTTGTGATTGCAGGCTCTGGCTTCGCATGAGCGGCGTGATTATCGTGTCCACCATGTGCTGAATGGTCAGCATGTCCACCGCCTGCTCCTGGCTTCTCTTTGGATGTTGTTGCGGAACCAGGAACTTGAGCATGTCCGCTGTGATCATTTTTTGTTGAAGCTTCTGTATGTCTCGAATGGCCAGTTTCGGAACTCATGCCGCCATGACCATTATGGTCCCCGTGCATTTTTGAATGGTCCATCTTACTGTGATCCATTACGGATTGACCCGAATGACCATGGGCACTGTGATCCATACTTGCACCGCCATGGGCACTATGGTCCATTCCGCCGCCTCCGTGCCCAGAGTGATCCATTGATGCATACATATCCGGGAGTGGTTTATTCGGAGCATTGACCTTCTGAGCTTCAGCCATCCCAAGCCAAGTAGAAGCGTATCCAGTTACGTCTTGTACAGTTGCTCGAAGCTCGTAATTCTTATGCTCAGGCAGACTCACGAGAATATCGTAGGTCTCAGCCATACCCATCAAAAGTTCTTTTGCTTGAACCGGCTCAATATCAACCCCGTCAGCGGCAATAACCGTCATCGGTATTCCCATCGATACATAGAAATAGCTTGAAGCAGCGGCGTTAATGATTCGAACTCTGATCTTTTCGCCTGGATGTGCGGTCAAAAGTTGAGAATCGCGCTTGCCGTTGATTAGAAATGCGTCATAGCCGACGTCGGATAGATCCATACCTCCCATCCGACTCCATTCATTCTTTAAATGAGACTTCAGTCCGCCGGCTTGAACTGCACCGAAGTAGGAGCGAACCGAATCTTTTTTGTAAAGATAGTAGTCGCCATCTTTCCGCAAGTTTCGAATGATTTGATCAGCATTCTCATCGGACCAATCACTTAGAACCACGACCGCATCTTTGTCGTACTGAATAGCTTTCTTTTTTGGGTGAATGATGAACGCTCCATAAACACCCTTTTGCTCTTGAACGGCTGTGTGCGAGTGATACCAATAAGTACCGCTTTGACGAATTTTGAATTTAAAAAGACGCGACTTTCCGGAATGAATTGGTGGCGTGTTGACATAGGCAACTCCGTCTTCTTCTGGAGGAAGAAGAATTCCATGCCAATGAATCGAAACTTCTTCGTTCGGGATTTCGTTTTTCACCAGGATCTCCGCGTCATCTCCTTCAGTAAACTCCAAAGTTGGCGCTGGAATTCCACCATTCACTGTAAGTGCAAAATCGACTTCCTTCTTGCCGCTTAGATTTACTTTTTCGTTTCGAACTGTGAGTTCGTAACGAACCGTTTTCGAAAAAGCTTCCGCTGAGGAAAAAACTAGGAAGATAGCCGTTAAGATAAAAGTTAGAACTCTCATATTTCAATCTCCGTAGTATTGGATGCAATCTACATTTCTGCGGCTTCCAACTATTGGAAGGTCAACTACTTAAATCCGCTGCATTCGCAAGGCACGCATATACTTGAACTTCCAAACGGTTTCTGCGGCAACAAATCCACCAATCAATGCGCCTAATAACCACAATCCTGAAAACGTCAGAGCCAGCTCTGCACCTACTGTCATGAATAGTCCAAGCGAAAGTCCCGCAAGCGCAAATGTCTGGGGAAACCCCGTCCGGCGAAGAGCCCTACTTTCCTCAAGAGTAAGAAAGTATCCGGAAGCAAGAACACTTGATCCAACGAAGAAGACTCCACATCCAATCATGCAAACACCATGTCCACCAATTGACATGAGCCAGTCGGCGAGAGAACGGGATGTTTGAAAGGGATTTAGGTCAAACTGATGACAAATCGAAAGCGATAGGGAACCGACTAGCGCGTGAATTACCAAAACCTTCACAAAGACAAGCCAAGGGTTCGGATCAAGAAGCCGCTTCATCCTCAACGTAACTCTCGTTGTTTCCTCAATAGGAACTTCATGTGAACCAGAGCCAAGAAACTCTCTGTATTCATTGAGCCAATTTTCATTTCTTTCGCCGTTCATGGCGTTCTCCTTCAATTACTAACTCCTTCAGTCGCTTCAATCCTCGACTGACGAGTTTCCTCACATTAACTGGAGATGTCCTAAGCACAGCCGCAATCTCCTCGAATGTCTTCTCATCTACGCAGCGAAGTTCTAACGCTGCTCTCTGAGTTGAGCTAAGTGAAGCTAGATGAGGCTCTAAGTCGATCAAGTATTCGTTCTTCGCTTGAGACGGAAAAACACCTAAGTCTGGCTCCGTCGTCTCGACGATCTGCCTTCCTTGTGCACGTAAAGAATCCAAAACTACGGTACGCGAAATCGAAAACAGCCAAGGAAGATATGGAAGAGTTCGATTATACAGATGCTTAGATTTATGCATCTTCACAAACACCTCCTGATATACCTCAGAGACCTTTTGAGGATCCGCGATTCGCCGTCTCACGAACGCCAAAACCTTCCCGCTATGCCGCCTGTATAGCTCCGAGAATGCATCTTCAGACCCGAGCTGGTACTCAGACATCAGTTCTTCATCTGTTTTCTCCGAAAACCGCATCTGCCCTCTCACTCTTCTACGCATGACTTTGCGATCTTGTGACAAAGCCGATTGTATTTGTAGAATTGAAGTGAAATCAAATATCTGCGCGACTAGCGTTTATCATGTCACAGCCAATCAGTTTCGGACGTAAAGGGTATAAGAGGACAAGCAATGATCAAAATGATTCTTTTGATAATCTCGATCGGAATGTTCGGCATTCACGCACAAGCGCACCCGGTTGCGTATCAAGGTGCGACAGGCTTAATGACCTGGAATCAACCTTTTATGTCGGATCATTGGATTACCTTTAGCTTTCGCCCCAACATGGCGGCCGCAGGAAGGTTCATGCGAATGGAAATGCCAGAAGGCCGAGCTAATTTTTCGGGCCTCCAATTCGATTATCTTTTGAAGCGTTGGAATGGAGATGATCACCAAACGAACATTTACGTTTACGGCGGAGCGGGACATATTAATTTGCTTGGTCGAACTGATGCTACCAATGGTGGAGCGTATATCAGCGGAATAGAAGCTGACGCGGAAAATCGAAAATATTTTTCGCTTATCAAGGTTGAATCAATGCAAACCAATGTCGCAGAAGACTTCAATCACGTCGAAGCTCGGCTCGGCATTGCACCCTACGAAGCCGAATACAATGAGTTGGCGACTTGGTTTATGGTGCAAGGACAATGGCACCCTTCTCTTGAGAAGAAATTCGTCGTTACCCCCCTTGCTCGAATGTTTTACAAGAGTTTCTTGCTCGAAACTGGCGTCAGTCTCGACGGTGATTGGATGATGAATTTTATGTTCCATCTTTGAAATCGGAGGATTTATGACAACTAGAAACTTTGCGTTCGCAGCCTTGTTGCTCCTATTGCCCTTCCTCGCCGAAGCCAAGTCGATCTCAGTACAAGTCAAGGGCATGGTCTGCGCCTTCTGCGCCCAGGGCATTGAGAAAAAATTTAAATCACTTCCAGAAATCACCAAAGTACACGTGAGTCTCGAAACAAAACTGGTATCTCTAGAAACTCAAGAGGGTAAAGACATCCCCGACGATCAGATCAAAAAGATCATCACCGAGTCTGGATACGACGTCGTAAAAATTGAGAGAGCGAAATGAACCGCGTCACCAATTTCCTTACGCTCTTCACATCTATGAGCACACTCATATGCTGCGCCCTTCCTGCCCTGTTGGTGAGTTTAGGTTTAGGCGCTGTGATGGCAGGTCTGGCCAGCAATGTTCCAGGATTGATCTGGGTCTCGGAGAATAAGACAGCCGTTTTTGTTTTCGCTGGGGTTATGCTCGCGACAAACGGCATGCTCTTATGGAAGAATCGAAATGCACCCTGTCCTGTTGATCCGATCTTGCGACAGGCCTGTTTAACAGGAAGAAGAAACAGCAAGACGATCTACATAATCAGCCTTGCTATCTTCGCCACGGGGTTTTTCTTTGCTTATTTAGCACCGAATCTTTTTTAAGAGGTTAGTGCTGCGTGTGTTCACCATGTGCACTGTTCGGACTTTGGATCTTTGAAAACTGCTCAAATGTCTTTTTGTTCTCAAAGTAAATTACTGAATTATCGCTACGAGCAGCAATCACTGCTTTCGCTTTATCGACTGGCTTACCAGTCACTGGATCAATCGCGGTTCTTGCTTTAGAGTCTTTTGATAGGGTTTCCTTGCAGTTTTCACAGCAGCCATAATACGTTTTACCGCCATTGGAGACTGGAATCTGCTTCTTCCCGAAATACATATCGGTCACCATACAAACCTTCTCGTGCTCTACGATTTTCAAGCTTTCAGCCGACAAAGCTGGATCGGCAAAAACGAGTAAGCCAAAAAAAACTGTAAGAACCAATAAAAGTCTGTTTTTCATAAATTGCCCCGCTGATTTCCTAAAGGGTTTTCCATTGTTAAGTACTTGACGATCAATACGATGGCGTCATGAATTCTGTGACTACGTTCGGAAAATTATTGAGCTAGACTGTCGATGATCGGGCAATCGGGTCTGCCATCGCCATGGCAGTGACGAGCAAGGTGCTTGAGTGTTTTGATCATTGCCTGAAGTTCTTCAACCTTTTGTTCCATGTCTTTCACATGCTCAAGAGCCAGCGCTTTGACATCTGCACTTGCCCGCGAACGGTTTCGCCAAAGTCCGACCAACTTCTTTATTTCCTTCATTGAGAATCCAAGACTCCGAGCGCGGCGGACAAATGCCAAGATGTTGACGTCCGCATCGGAGTAAATTCGGTAACCGGAATCACTTCGGCTCGCTTTTGGGATAATACCTATAGACTCGTAGTGACGAATCAATTTGGCATTTACACCAGATACTTTTGCCGCTTCACCGATATTCATTTCGCGACTCCTCATATTTTGGCCCGATTCAATCTTAACGAGTTCACGATAACCGATACAGAACTGAGACTCATCGCAAGACTAGCAAGCATTGGACTCAAGAGAATACCCGAGACGGGATACAACAGGCCTGCCGCGATAGGGACACCCAGAGCATTGTAGATGAATGCGAAGAAAAGGTTCTGTCGGATATTCTTCATTGTCTGTTGGCTTAAACGGTGCGCTCGGACGATCCCGAGGAGATCGCCTTTTACAAGTGTAATACTAGCACTTTCCATAGCGACATCTGTTCCAGTTCCCATTGCAACGCCGATGTCAGCTTGCGCAAGGGCAGGAGCATCATTTATTCCGTCTCCGGCCATCGCCACCCGGTGACCCTCTGACTGAAGTTTTCGAACGACCTCATTCTTTTGTTGCGGAAGCACTTCAGCTTCAACGCGGTCGATTCCCACTTCTCTCGCGACAGCTTCTGCCGTCGCTGTATTATCTCCGGTGAGCATCACTACTTTTATATTTTTCGAGTGGAAGTACTGAATTGCGTCCTTTGCTGTTTCTTTGATCGGATCTTTCACAGCGATGATACCAGCAGGTTTTTGATCGACGGCCACCAACATGACTCCATGGCCCGTGGTTTGAAGCTGGGTTGCAATACCCACAAGGGAATTTGGATCGACATCAAATTTGGATAGCAGCTTTTTGTTTCCAACGAGAACTGTTCGGCCGCTTACGATACCTTTCACGCCCATACCGGTGATGGATTCGAAATCGTTGACGTCGGGAACTTTGATCCCGCGTTCTCTGGCACCTTCAATTATCGCTTCTGCTAAAGGATGCTCACTTGCCTTCTCAAGGGCAGACACAAGCGCAAGAAGGTCGTTCTCCGCAGCGTCTCCTACCACAAACACTTGAGCTAGCTTTGGCTTACCAAGCGTGAGTGTACCGGTTTTATCAACCACCAGAGTTGTGATCTTTTCGAGAGTCTCGAGAGCAGCAGCATCCTTTACAAGGACGCCGAAGCTAGCACCTTTGCCAGTACCAACCATGATCGACATCGGAGTCGCAAGTCCTAGGGCACATGGACAAGCAATAATTAGGACTGCAACTGCGTTAACCATTGCGAAAGTAAATGCTGGATCCGGCCCTACTGCAAACCAGACAATCGCGGTCAGGATGGCGATGATTACAACCGCAGGAACGAAGTAAGAAGACACCGTATCGGCAAGTTTTTGAATCGGAGCGCGGCTTCGCTGAGCCTGTGAAACCATCTTTACGATTTGAGAAAGTAAAGTATCTGAACCGACACGAGTCGCTTCCATGACGAAGCTGCCGGCACCGTTAACAGTTGCGCCAGTGACTGAGGAACCAATGACTTTCTCAACCGGTATCGCTTCACCAGTAATCATCGACTCATCGACAACACTTTTACCGTCTACGATTTTTCCATCTACCGGCACTTTCTCACCAGGGCGAACTCTTAACTTGTCGCCAAGGTGAATATGCTCAAGCGGAATATCCTCTTCTGTTCCGTCAGCTTTGATTCTCCGAGCCGTCTTAGGTGCGAGACCGAGGAGCGCTCGGATTGCATTCCCCGTTTGACTTCTTGCTCTAAGCTCTAAGACCTGTCCCAAGAGAACGAGCGTCGTGATGACTGCAGCTGCTTCATAGTACACAGCAATCATTCCGCCATGCGAACGGAAATTCTCGGGAAAGAGACCAGGCAGAAAGGTTGCTACCAGGCTATAGGCATAAGCCATTCCTGTACCGATCGCGATCAGAGTAAACATGTTGAGCTTCATCGTCTTGATTGAAAGCCAGCCCCTCTCAAAAAAAGGCCATCCACCCCAAAGCACGACTGGAGTTGCCAACAAGAATTGGATGTAAGCCATCCATTGGCCATGCATCAAATTTTGAAGGGGCTGACCCGGAATTAGATCAGACATTGCGAGAATAAAAAGTGGCACGCTCAGCGCAGCACTTACTTTGAGACGATGAGAGAAATCGATAAGTTCTGGATTTTCTACCTCCTCAAGACTCACCTCTTCCGGCTCAAGAGCCATCCCGCAAATCGGACAACTTCCAGGACCCTTTTGCCTTATTTCAGGGTGCATAGGGCAGGTGTAGATTTTCTCCATCTCAGCATCTGAAACTGTGTACTGAATTGGCTTTAGGTACGTCTCAGGATTTGCATCAAATTTTGTTTTGCACTTTGGGTTACAGAAATAATAGGTCTGCCCCTTATAAACTGAATTTCCGCCCTTTGCAGTTGCTGGATCAATTGTCATTTGGCAAACAGGATCGGTCACTTTTTCACCGCCACGGGCTGAATGGCCATGATGAGCGTGCCCACAATGAGAGTGATGTGAATGGTCATGTCGGTTTGCCATAAAATGCCTCCTAGATACAGAGCCAGTCTAAAGCTTCCAGCCATTGGAAGGTCAAGACCTGCGTTTCAAACCGCTGCAATTCGAGTAGTCTTGACCTTCCAGTGGCAAGAAGGTGCATAGACACTTTTATTAACACTTACGAAATGAGCCTACGTGTACCAGGGCATATAGGGAGGCCTGTAAAGTGAGAGCTACAATGAAGGTTATTAGGAGGCACTTAACCAATTCGGTTCAAATGCGCCAGATCCAGGCGGATCTTAATGAATATAAGCGTGGCAATCAAATCGTCGCTTCGCCAAGCGAGACAAAAAGAGGACCGAACAAGGTGGCGCCAAAAGAATTAAATATAACAATCACCGAAGCAAATCAGTAGAGCCCGGCTATCTCCGGGCCCCCCTGTCCCACATTACTCAGCAGAAGTGGTTCCGCTCATCGAGCTTTGGAAAGAAGATTTCAACTGAGCTAGCTGATCACGCTCCATCATCTGATTCTTTCTTGATTGCTCAGCAAACCGCTTAACCTCAGGATTTTTAAGCTGTCCTTCAACGCTCTCGACCATCTTGATCCCGTCGTCATGATGTTTTGCCATCATGTCAGCAAAGACGATATCGAACTCAGCTCCCGTGGCACTTCGAAGCTTCGACATATCCATACTCGGCGGCATGTCGTTAGCTTTTGCAACAGAGCTGAAGTGTTCTTTACGCCACTTCTGCATCTGGGCGATCTCTTTTGGCTGATCTTTCGAAATTTTCGATGCCATCTTTTTGATTTCGGGAGCATGAGCCTTTTGCTGTGCAAACTTTGCCATCTCTATTCCGTCTTGATGGTGCTTCATAAAGCGATCAAGAAAGTGAGCATCCACTTGATTCCCATGACCTTGATGCTCTCCTTGCATCATGCCTTTGTGCATATTCCCCATTTTAGAATGGTCCGCTCCCTTGTGCGCGGACTCGCTTTCGTTTGCGAGTGCCGATGAGCTCGCCAACACAGCTACCATAATCGCTAAGAATTTAATCATTTGCTCCTCCATTCGTTGTTAGTGGTGTGAAGCCATTTGCTGGCAAGAATCAGCACAACGCCTGCAAACGTCGGCACACGTTTTCATCATTTCGTCATCAGCAAGAGCTTCACAGCTAACCGCGCAAGCAATACACGCTTCGGCACATACTCCGCAGAACCGCGAATGAAGATCCGAGCCACGAATCATGAAGTCCGCAGAAACTGCGCAAGCACCTGCGCAATCCTGAAGAGCTTGGATATGTTTTGGAGAAGAATGGGCGCCTCCCTTTTCAAGGCAGTGCGTTATCATCAGAGAGCATATCTGATAGCAGAGTGTGCAGTTCTGGATGCACATTTGCATTTCATCAGTCATCCCTCTGAACATCTTTTTTGCGGCTTGCCCAGCCGTACCCATTACTGACTGAAGATCCATTTCAACCTCCCTTGGTAAGTAAAAGAGATTAATCCCATGCATCCGTATTAAGTTATCTGCGGCTTGAGTTTGAAGAAATCTTTATGACCGAATCCGCCTCAACTCTCGCGTTACGACTTGACCTTGCCCCTAGCGGAAGGCGCAGCCTCTATAGACAGCCAAGGAGGATTTATGAAAAAAGGTACGATGGACCCGCGATCGATGACAAAGAATCATGCCGCTCACAAATCTCACACTGCTGCAGCAGCGGGTCACTACAATCGATTTGCAGTTATGGTACTCCTCTCGTTCATCACCATGTACGTTCTGATGTACGCCATGGCTGATTCATTCTCGAGTGTATACAGTAACATCAATCAAGTTTACATGGCCGGCCTTATGGCTGCGCCGATGGCGATTCTTGAGGTGGTTCTTATGCGATCGATGTACACCGACTTCAAATTGAACTTGGCAATTTTAGTGTTAAGTCTTGGCGCGCTAATCTTTTTCTGGTTCGGAATCAGAAACCAGATCGGCGTGAATGATGCGCAGTTCGCACGCTCAATGATTCCGCATCACTCAGGAGCTATTCTTATGTGCAACGAAGCAAATCTCACTGATCCAGAGTTGAAGATCCTGTGCGCAAACATCGTCAAAGGACAACGTGAAGAGGTTGATCAGCTAAAAAACATTTTGGAAAGACTGGAGTAGCCAACAGCCGCAGCATATAAACTTCAATTCGTAAAAAAAGGCAGCCGGCGCAAACGTGGTTCTACTACTCCCGCGCCAAACGGAACACTTCTCACCTGTTCGCGTCTGAAAAATTGCACATCCACTCTCCTAGATTTGTTCTCCGCCAACGCTTGTTCAAAGGCTCGCAGAATATTTCATGCCTTATTATTCCGGAAACTTCGAAAAGACGAAAACACCAATCGGATCTAGGTCAGCTTCGCTCCCAAAACATAGGATGAATGATTTTCTCCTGGAGAGGAAAATAGAACTAAACAAGATTTCCTGAGAAAAGTTTCCGCTTTCGGCTGGCGTTTTAATTGCTAAGTTCCATTTCCGAAAACCTGGAAGGACGACTAATCAGAAACTGATTGCTGGGTTTTACTTATGCCGCGATATCTCTCTCACTCAGAAACAAGCAGAAGAGTTGACCTTTCGAGCATTAATTATAAATAGAGAACCATAAATTCTCCCTATTACAGCCAATCAGAATTTATATTTTGCTACCATTGAGCATTATGAACGCCTTCACGCAGACACAATGTCCTCGACTCTTAGTTTTGAGTGAAGGAGAACTTTTATGACAAACAGAATGATATTTGGCTTTACAGTAATGGTCACCACCACAGTGGCTTTCGCGGCAGAAACGGTCGAAATCGTTAAGAGGAATGATATTCCTCTTTGCCACGTTCTTCCTCATCAAGCTGCGCCTAGGACACTGGAGCTCACAATCAGTGAAGCGGAAGAGGAAAGCAAAGTGCAATGCGGACAATCAGCATTATTCAATTCAGATTCGGTGTCGATTACTACTAATAGAGTCGGCTGCGGTACCTTAACAGTTGAAGTGAACGGCCGTTGTTATCGACCCTGATTGTTTATCTCCCTTAAGGAAAGTGCTGCTTTCGCCCGGGCGTCATTTCACCAATTGAATCCTTGAAAATCGACTGAGTCCACGATAGCCGGAACTCACTTCTCACGTTCCGTTTCGATAAATTCGAGATCAAAGTAATCGTCAAAGACTTCAATTTCTTCCTTTAGAATTTGGTACGGACGTGTGCGAACGCATCGAATGTGCACACGATCAAACCTCTGGATGGAGTCATCCCGGTTTCTCAAGACTCTTACGAAGGACTCAATTTTCTTCCGGTAATCAGCCTTCGGCTTTTGCGCAACTTCCATCTCAAAAGCAACTCTCTCGCCAGTCGGAAGTGTGTAGATCGCATCCGGCGCAAAAGAATAATGAAGGCCAAAGTTATTGATAAGCCCTGAGCAGAGTTTTCTATCAGATAACCAATGGGTAATTTTCAGATCACGCTCGAGCTGAAGTCTTGATTCCAAAACGTACTTATCGTGAACAAAGATTCGGTTGTTGATGAATTTGAGAGCTTTAAGCGGCGCCTGCTTTGGATTACTCATCTCTAACGCTCTGACAGCTTGATCAGTCGCTAGAAACAATCTCGTGGGCTCCGTGTAAACTCGCGTGGCTTTCAAAAAACCACCGTACTCAAGCTGCCGAATTCTTTTGTCTGCAAAAACAATTGAGCGAGCTTGCTCACCTTTTTTGGTAATGGAGAAGAAGCGCTCAAAGATATGATTGAGACTTGCGAACTTCATCTCTAAGACGAACTCTAGAATCTCTAGATCCCTACCGGTAAGTTTCACCGGATAGTAGTTTGATTTTTTTCTTGTTTGCGATTGGTATCTGTTTTGAAACGGATGAAGTGGATTTGCTTCCGTTTGTTTTTCGATTTCTCTCATTCTTCTCTTCTCCCCTTTTTGTTTTGTTTGCTTCCGAGACCCGCCCTTCTATCAAAGTTAGTTCTTGGCTCTTTTGGAGACTGTGGATGCTCCTTGGCACCCGCTACCAACTCGTTGGGGGCGGGTGCCAAGGAGCAGGAGCAGTCGACCTTCCTTGAGCTAAGGGCTGACTTTGAAGGCGTTTACAGGGCGGGTCTCGGAAGCAAACCGGAGGTTTTTACCTCCGTGATTTTGTACGACTTGCGAATGCTGTTCTCAGCAGCTTCAGGCGCTGTATTGAGTTGGCCGATCCACGATTCGGCCATCGGACATTTCCCCTAACGACGTTCGCAAATCTGACTTGAGAGTTACTTTTTGGTTGCTTGATTGAAGCCGAACTTCGCACGCTATCGGAGACGTTTATTTAAAATACTTTTTGTTTATCCCGGTAACCAAGCGGTCACCAAATGGTCACCACGAATGGCGTCAGATCAAACCTATTGAAGATAGGAGGTGAACTCTGGGACTGAAGAATCCCGAAGAAAGCAGGCTTTTTACTAATCTTTTCCGTGACTTAGATCGAATCGTTTCTATACCTTGCCAAGGTATAGGTCGTCGGTTCGAGCCCGATCACCCGCTCCAATTTTCCTCTTGGCAATTTACTTCCCAAAACATTCAGTGACTACGACGAAGCGTCTGCTGATCGGGCTAAACGCCTGCGGCGTTTTGCGCGTGCCATGGATTGCATTAGAAATCCAAGGCGTGCGCTTGCTCTTCCAAGGTCGCAAATAAGGCTTACGACCTAAGTCCCTGCACAGAACAGGTCGGGGCAATCTGATTGACCCACACGCTTTCAAACATGCCGATCAAGAACACAGGATTTTACGGTCAGGTATAAACACTATTTGATTAAACTTCGCACCCGTTTCCCACCTCGGGCGCGAAGCGCTAGCGAGTGACGCGCCATCAAGGTGCGAGCTGCTTGGTTCAGACGCTTCGGCTTCAAAAGGTGTGGTTGCCGAGCTAGCCCCATGAAGTTTTCATCGCCCGTGATTTCTTTTGCAAGATCGCGAACCACGCAGTGATACGAGAACGCATGCGGGCTCTTTTTGTTGTAGTCGGCCCGGCTAGCGAAGACTCGATACATTTCTTTTCCCGTTTTTCGCGACAAAGCAAATTCTGCCAACTTCGCACGGTACTCAAGATCCGCCTGACCGAGCTTTGGAAATTTCTTGTAGTCAGCGAAGTGCTGAGCTTCATGCACCAAATACGAGACCAAAAATTTTTCTGACTCGAGCTTATAAGCATGGGTGTTGCAATACAGGCCCTCTTGCTTAGCCCATCCACCTGGATAAAATCGGCCCATCGAAGCATAGGCCATCCAACCCTTCGTGAGGAAATCAGACATAAGAAACACGCGCACGCGCTCTTTCGTTTCGGGCAGAGTCACAGATTTCACGACAGTTCTTTGCTTGCGCCAAATCTCTAATTCCCGCAAATGCCCGACCGTTCCGATTATGCAGAAGTACCCCATAGCCTCGATCTCTTGCTTGAGACGAGTTTCTACCGTGTCCGCCGCGCGACTCTTAATCCTCACGCCGCGAACATCGTGCAGCCACCGACAAATATGACTAACGAGCTTTTGATTCAGTTTTCGATGATCTCCACGCTCCAGGAGCGCTTCATGCCAATAAACTTCGTAGAAGCTAATGAGGTTACGAATCGGATCCCTATGATTTTTCAGACGATAGGAAGAGGAAAAACGCTGGATGAAGAGATCAACGCGCTTTCGCAAATTTGGGGACAAAGTAGCCAGATTTATCCGACGAGCCACTTCAAGCGCGTCGGCACATCGTCCCTGAAGACATAAGGACATAAACTTATCGTAAAGCGCGCTTTCGCCGGCAGTCACCAGGCACCTCGCTGAAATGGACTTTCTTTGAGGCTCAACTTCTAACGAGAACCGGAATCGCGTTCAACAAAGGACTTTGCAAAAAGCAGCACTCGTAAGCCCACGTTTGGCCCTTATCTATCGATGACTCATGTGAACAGAGGAATCGAAGAGATCGCGAACTATCGCAGAAGCCTTTTAGCTTTCGTGACTAAACCAAACTTTTTCAAAAGTCTCACGATCTCCTTGGAGCTGACCTTTTGTACTTCCGGGTGATCCTCGAAGAAAGAATCCCGCTCACTAGAGGGAACGTCGTAATGAGGAAATTTAGAACTCCGGTGGAACCATCCGGGATGAATCCCGATTGAGGCGCAATACTGATGAAGATGAGAGACGCCCCGAGTAGAAATGAGATGGACACCGTCGGAGAAAATGGCTTGATCGTGCATCACGGTATCTCTACCGCGTCCGCGTTTAAGCAGCAATCTTTGTCGTCGGCAGCCAGCCATTGCCAGAAACTATGACCGGTATAGACAAGACTCATTGTACAAACGATTTGAACCAAGTGACTGTCGAAGGCGACGCACTTCCAAAGGAGTTGAAAATGAAGTCAACATCATTGCTACTTGGTTCCTTGAGTCTTCTTTGTCTCGGAAGTTTCGCTCAAGCTTCAGCTGAGACAATCGAGAATGTCGTCTGTAGAGTCGATGGCGAGAAAGTTCATTTTGAACTCGTGGAGAAAAGCGGAAGTGCCGCGATCACTGACGCTTTGGCTAAAATCGACAACGAAGCATCGCTCGTCTATCACTTCAATCCCTACTACGACATCGGTGGGCGGGTTCAGTTCCGTACCGCTGACACCTCGGAAACTTTAGTCAGCTGGGGAAGCAATCATGAACCGTCTAAAACACAAGGAAGAGTCATTTATCAGGAAAGTATCGTCGAATGTCGGCTGCTCTGAGCCTGAACCTTAATGGCGTATCTCAACTTCTGGAGTCAGCATTCGGGTGAAACGAGGAGGAGGAATGGACTTTGGGCAGGTTCATCACATTGAATACTACGTCCATGATCTCTCGAAATCGAATCAGTTTTGGAGTTGGTTTTTAGCGGAACTCGGCTATCAAAAAACGAGTGAGTCGAAAACTCATGTTTCTTGGGCCCACTCAGGCGGAACTTATCTCGTTTTTGTCCAAGTTTCTGATGAGTATCAGAACTCGAGGAACTCACGACAAGCGAACGGGCTCAATCATATCGCTTTCATGGGTGGCACCGCGGGCCAGCTCGATGAATTGCAAGCACAACTCGGCCTGCGCAACATTCGCATCCTTAAACGCGACGGCAACTACCTGTGTTTCGAAGATCCAAACGAGTTCGCCGTTGAGGTCTACGCTCGCTAAACTTCCAACTTAGTGCTGGAAGTTTCGATTCGCGTTCGGCCTATGGGTGGCGCTCGCTGTCCGCCATCGCGGCCTGAGGACGCGCTTAGGCCGCCGTCGAGTTGCGCTTTGACTGATCCGCTCGCGAGAAAGCAAGAACTTCTCCCGAATGCGGATTGACCTTCCGACCGAACACGGCCTCCGTAACATCGGCCAATGTCCGCGACATTTGATCGGCGTAATCTGCAAGCTGATGCGCAGATGTCGAAGCTTCTTCTGCAGCTTTTGCGGCTTCTTGCGTTGCGCGATCCAGCTGCTGGGTCGCGGATGTAATCGAGCGCAAACCATCCGCTTGCTCTCGTGAAGCAACTGCGATGTCTTCCACTCGACTGCTGACTTCTCCGGCGTGATTGACGATCTGGTTGAGGACTTCGCCGCACTCGCCCGCGATGGACTGTCCGCGTTCAATACGGGATTTCGATTCGGTCGCCAAACTTTCCAGTCCCGAACGAGAACTTGCCACAATCGTTTCTACGCGCTCAACGCTCTCGCGCAAGAGTTGCGAAATGTCGTGCGAAGCTTGTCCACTCATCCGAGCGAGGTTTCCGACTTCCTCCGCGACAACGGCAAATCCTTTCCCGTGCTCACCCGCTCGAGCGGCTTCCACCGATGCGTTAAAGGAGAGGAGTTTCGTCTGGAACACGATCTCATTGATGACCTTCGTGCGGTTTCCGATTTCGTTGATGACTTGGGTGATTTCGGAGATCTTGCGGTTATTCTCCTCGATTTGCGTGAGCATCGCCGTGTTCGTTGTGCTCACTTCGCCCATCTCCTGAATCATCTGCTCGACCACGCCTCGTCCTTCATCGGCGCTTGAGTGGCTTGTCTTCGAAACATCTTTAGATTTTTCGGCGTTCTCAACGTTTCGATCGACCATTTGCGAAAGCTCATGAATCGAAGCGGACGCCTGTTGCAAAGCAGCCGCTTGCTCAGCCGCACCACTTGCTGATTGCTGACTCATGCTCGCCATCTGCTGGGAAGCCGCGGTCACTTGCGCTGCGATCTCGACAAGCCCCTTCACCGCACGGCCCACTCGGTCCACGACATTCCGACTGATCAAAACCGAAGCGGCCACGCCGATCGCCACCGCTATGAGGGAGGCGATCCAAATCAGGCGACTGGAAGCTTCAGAAATCGATTCCACTTGGCGGGAAGCATCGTCCGCCCGACTTGCCGTTCGGTCTTTTAAAGCATTGAGAATGTCGGTGATCTTTGAATACTCGGTCCAAGCTTCTTGACCTAATGCTTCGTTGGCTTCTTTCTTTTTGTCTTGGCGCGAGAAGCTGACGAATTGAACGTGCTGACCGAGGTAGTTGCCCCAATGATCGTCGAAGTCTTTGAGGAGTTTTTTATCTTCATCCGTTTTCACGACTTTTTCGTAAGCCGTTCGCGCTTGGTCGAGATGAGCGAGTTCGGATTCCATCACGTCTTCCCACTCGGTCATTTCGGTTTCGGTCGCGGCTTGAGCGTGCTGGAGTTCAGCCAACCGGATCTGCGCAACGGTAAGATTGAGGCTTCCGATATACTTCGTGCCTACGAGTGCTTCGTGCGCTAACTCGTCCGCGACATAGCTGACTTGCTGGAGCGAGCGATGCGCCACCAGTGTGACTACGAAGAGAAGAAAAAGAACCAACCCGAATCCTGAGCTGATTTTACCTGTGAGCGAAAGTTCCGAGAGGCGCTTCCAGCGTCTAACACCCATGACGGCATCCCCTGTTCCGGTGAGAGTCTCAACAAACTATCGGAACAATTCTTGAAACCGTTTAGTTTTTCAAAGGGTCGTAAATCGCTTCAGTCGAAGACTCGACGATAGTCGCGCCGGGAGCACGACTAAACAACGCTCTTTTATATGAAAATGAACAGTCGATGCTCAAGAATGAGACTTTAACGCGCCGTACTCGCTGGAGCACGATCGGCGCCTCCCTGACTGCCGCCAGCTCCGACGTAATTGCGAGCTTCTTCCGAATCACCGAAGTACTTTTGGCTGATGAATCTCTCTTTCGACAGCTTTTTATCCGGCGGAACAAGAGCATCGAAGATCTTGTATTCTTCTTCATGCTCTTTGATCACCCGAGCGGCGGCATCTTTTGCACCTGGGGTTTTCTCTGAGCGATCTTTACACGCACCCGTATAAGCCTCCATGCCGTCGGCAGGGGCCTTATCGACGCACAGAACGCGTCCACCCTTGCCTTTAGCGGCCGGAACGTAGCCGTAAAATCCAACACCACAAGGATGGTGGCCCTTGGTTTCACACGTAGTCGTAATGCCGTCGGGCGCATTCATTTTGGACTTTGAATCGTCACAGCCGGTCACCGCACCGGCATAATCTTTATTTACGTTCGTTGGACACTTCGAAACAGCTCTTTTACCTTGAGCCATTACGGGCGCAATCCATCCTTCAAGCAACCAAACGAATTTTGTCTTTGCCGATGTGCGCACGCGCTCGTAGATGATTTTATCTTTGGCAAGATTGTGAGCAAGCTTCTGAAGGTAGCCTACGTAGTAGCGCTGCATTTCGGGTGAGAGCTCGACAAATTCTTGGTGTGAGATGAGCAAGTTCAGACTTTCCTGTTCTTCTTGCGCCTTTGCGTTATCGACATTGAACGTAACGCTGAAAAGAAGAGCGAACACTACGAAAAGCTTCGAGAGACCTTTCATCCGACCCACCTGTGGAAGAGTTGTGTTTCCGAGGAATGGACGTCCTGTTTCGGGATTTACTTAGTCTGAAGATTGAGCCTGCGCTTCTCAACAAGACTTGCGGTCGGAGTCGGAACCTAGAGGTTTCATAAAGAATCACGATTCCGCTATCTTACGGGTCTCTTTCAACAATGCTCGTCTCCGTCTCAATTTGAGAAAAATTCTGACCATCTCATTTTAAGATTTTCATCCCGCCTGCCGATAAGTCCACGTGCTCAAAAACTCAAGCCCCCGACAAACCAACGGCCTCCTTGCCGGCGATACGCGTTCCCAGCTCGTGAAGCTGGTGCTCAGCGCTTTAGTCTTCGTCATGATCTCCGATCATGCAGCGGCTAACGGGAACATCCAGAACCTGAGCTCACCCATGTACATGCCCGGAGCGCCAGGCATGACCATGAGTACGCCGGTCATCCCGAGCGTGACGCCCGGACCGGCAACGATGTCCGGTTTACAGCAAGCGCTGCTTGCGTGCACTCTCGCCGCTCCGACTTTGATGAACTTGGCGTCGATCGGTGCGTCTGGTAACGACCTTGAGCGTGCGACGAATTCTCCTTACGAAAGAGATCACGAAACTCTCGGGAAAGATGCGCCCGCAGATCTCGTGAAAACTTTTGATTGCAAACCGGTCGACGGTAAAATGCCGAAAATCACTTCCGGCTTCAATCAAGACGAAAAATGTACGGAAGATAAAATGCACGCGGGCATGAAGAAGCACATGGATGAACATTTCCTTGGCTGCGTGCAAAAATCCGCGGATGCCGCTGGGCTCCCGAAGCCCGAATCGATCCACATCAATCATATGGGTTGTTACAACGAGCGGAATAAACGAGGCTCCGGCCAAAGAAGTCTTCATTCTCTTGGGCGGGCTCTTGATATCGGGGCGATCATTTTCAAACCGAGTGGCACGAAAATGAAGATGCACGTGAACCAATCTAATGATCCGAAAAACCTGCAGTTTTACTCAGAGCTCAGAAAGTGCTGGGCCAACACGCTCCCGGCTAGCTGTCGTACGGGCCGTGCGGAAGAAGGCTTCGGATCCGTCGGTCACTGGCGCTCGGGACGTCCAGCTGACAGCAACCACAGCGACCATCTTCACCTCGCCTACCCGCCTTGCGCAGGAGAATGAAATGAAGCCACTCATCGCTTTGACATTCTTCATCATCGCTTCTTTCTTAGCTCCCTCGTTTGTTCGAGCGCATGAAGGTGACGCGATCGATGCGAAAGACGTTTACTTGGAAAAGCTTATCCAGACCAAACAATGGGGGCCGGTCCATTTGATCGTGCGCAAAAACGATCACGTCCTCGCTCAGCCGTTCACCGTGGAAATCCGGCCTCAGTGCAAACAAAAAGTGGCGAATTGGCGGGAGTTGAACGTTGTGGACGTAACTAGTGCCTGTAAGGTGGATCTCAAATCGGTGAAGTTCATTGAAGCAAAAAACGAAATCGAGATCATGATCAACGTCCCGGATTCAGAACGCTATCTCTACGAGAGTTATCGCAAAGCTGGCAATGCGACTCCGACATGTCTGAAGCAATCGCAGATTCATACTTTTTACCTAACTGGACTGTGCGATTAACCGCCGCGATTAACCGCCGCGATTAACCGCCGCGATTAGGCGGGAGACGGACGCCGGGATCCTTGTTCGTTAAATCCGCTTCTATCCTGATTAAACAACTCGACTAAACAAATTGAGGCGAGCGGCTGCGCACCGCCCGCCGATCGCTCTTGATTACATTCCGCCTGAGCCAGTCGATCCTGCTGCTCCTGTTCCGGAAGTGTCTGTTCCAGTTCCGGTGCCAGTTCCCGTATCCGTACCGGTGCCCGTTCCTGCTCCAGCGCCGGCGCCTTTAGCTTTCTTCTTGTTCTTTTTGTCTTTTGCCGTCTGATCCATGTCGTTCATGCCTGAAGACGTGCCCGACATGGAAGAATCGGTTGATGTCGTTCCACTCATCGTGTCAGACGACATGCCGGAAGTTGTGCCGCTTGTTGTATCTGCCTCCATGCCGCTCGTAGCATCTGAAGACATTCCGGTCGTCGAATCACCTGAGGCGCCGTTCATCGGCCCGGTCAGCGAACCGCTAGTTGTGCCACTTGAGATATCTCCCGCAGATCCCGGCGAAACGCCAGTCGTGGAACCGCCATCCGAAAGATTACCGCTGGTTGAAAGATCACTCGATGTCGCGCCAGGGGTCGTGTCCGTTGTCGTGGACGAAGTTGGATCCGACACCGACGCTTCGTTAGGAGTTGTCGTGTCTGATGCGGCGTCGGATGAGCGGTCGCGATTCATGCTTTGGCAGCCAACGCCCAATGACAGGACCATCGCTCCGAGGATTGCTTTCGTGAAGAGTCTCATTTTCTACCTCCAAATGCTGTTCAAACTGTTGGTGAATGAAAATCAGAGTCGAGAAGTTTCGAGCTTTTCGCGCTCCTATTTCCCTTAGCGCTCACACTAACGGGCCCTTGGCGAGCGCAACAGGCTTAACCGGGAGCTTGAAGTAAAACGCAAATGCATGCCTCATTCCTGGCAACCGCGAACACAAGCGTGGTTACCCGTCCCTTCTTCGAGCAGACGCTCGGAATCGCTGACCTCGGCAAATCCTAAACGAATCCTGACGTGCGCCGATTGCGCTTGGAAGAGCTGCGTGGCAAGAGTGGAAGCTCCCTCATGTTCTCAAATGACTCTAAGGAGATAGTTCATGAAACTGATTCAAGTTTCTCGCCTTCTTCCCGCTTTGGCTTTAGCAACTGGTCTCGTCACGGCATCGGCTACTGACGCCTTCGCTCAAGCAACGATTAAGATCGACGGCTCGAGCACCGTTTTCCCCATCACGGAAGCGGTTTCAGAAGAATTCCAAGCTCAAAAAAAAGGCGCCGTTCGCGTAACGGTTGGTATCTCCGGCACGGGCGGCGGTTTCAAGAAATTCTGCCGTGGAGAAACGGACGTTCAGGACGCATCTCGCCCCATCTCCAAAACGGAGATGGAAGACTGCAAAAAAGCCGGCATCAAGTATTACGAACTTCCGATCGCGTATGATGCGCTAACAGTTGCGGTGAGCCCTAAGAACACTTGGGTTAAGGACATCACGATTGAGGATCTCAAAAAGATCTGGGCTCCGGAAGCTCAGGGCAAAATCACCAAATGGAATCAAGTCCGCCCCGAATGGCCCGATGCTCCTCTGAAACTCTTCGGCGCCGGGTCTGACTCCGGCACGTTCGATTACTTCACTGAAGCCGTCGTGGGGAAAGCGAAATCGAGCCGCGGTGACTACACGGCGAGCGAAGACGACAACACGATCGTGCAAGGGATCAGCAACGATAAAAATGCGCTTGGCTATCTCCCTTACGCTTATTACGAGCCAAACAAGGCTCGTTTAAAGGTTCTCGCCATCGATGGTGGCGCGAAAGCACCTAAAAAAGGGGCCGTTCTTCCGTCGGCCGAAGCCGTCGAAACTGGCGCATACTTTCCTCTTTCGCGTCCTTTGTTCATCTACGTAAGCGACAAATCGCTCCAAAAGCCTGAAGTAAAAGAGTTCATCAACTTCTTCCTCACCAACGGCGGCGAACTCGCAAAACAAGTCAAGTACGTGGCACTCCCGAAAAAAGCTTACGACCTAGCAAATGAGCATCTGAAAAAAGGTAAGATGGGAACCGTGTTCGGCGGACACTCGGACGTTGGACTCAAAATCGAAGACTTAATGAAACGCGAAACAAGTCTCTAAACTTGATAGGGTACGTGAGAAATTAGGTCGCAAGGGCGGCAGAGTTGCCGAAGTCTGCCGCTAAATTGTGCGAATGGCTGTGTCTTGACAGAACGCTGACATAAGCCGTGGTTCCCACCCGCGGGCAATACGGCTATAACATCCAAAAATCTCTCGTTTCTGGAACGCCGCAAGAGGAACTTTGCCCTCTTTGGAGCTACAAGGGATGAAACACAATCTGGATGCGGTCGTAAGCGTGTCATCTTCAATAGAACAAGCCAAAATCCCTGCTCGCTCTCAGCTAGCGCCGAAATCACTCGTGTACTCAAAGAGTGGGCGCGGGCTCGTCAGGAAGATCAGAGAAAAGGTTATTGAGTTCATTTTGTTTCTGGCAGCGTTCATGTCGGTGCTCGTGACCGTCGGAATCGCGGCGATCTTGATTTCAGAATCGATTCCCTTCTTTAAAGAAGTTTCCCTTCGACAGTTCATCACCGATGTTGAATGGACACCACTTTTTGCCGAGGCTCGCTACGGCATTCGTCCCCTTCTCGCGGGAACTTTAGTAACAACATTCGTTGCGCTCTTCGTGGCGATTCCGGTTGGTTCAATCGCCGCCATTTATTTAAGTGAATATGCCCCCGCGCGCGTCCGGGAAATCGTAAAACCCGTACTTGAATTACTCAGCGCCGTGCCTACAGTAGTTTACGGCTACTTTGCGCTCCTTTTCGTGACTCCCGCATTGCAAAAGCTGATGCCTGAACTTCCGGGCTTCAATATGTTGAGTGCCGGTCTTGTCATGGGCGTGATGATCATTCCTTACGTCAGCTCACTAAGCGAAGATGCCATGCGCTCGGTTCCGATGTACCTCCGCGAAGGTTCCTACGCGATGGGTGCAACGCGATTGCAAACGGCACTCAGCGTGGTCGTCCCTTCCGCTTTCTCCGGGATCACGGCAGCCTATATCCTCGCGATTTCGCGAGCCGTCGGCGAAACCATGATCGTTGCGATCGCGGCCGGCATGCAGCCGACTCTGACGCTTAACCCTCTCGATTCGGCGTCGACCATCACGGCCTATATCGTTCAAGTCAGCATGGGAGATCTTCCTCACGGAAGTATCGGTTACCAAACCATCTTTGCGGCGGGCCTCACGCTTCTTTTGATGACCCTTCTTTTCAACGTCATTGGTCATTTCATGAGAAAGCGTTTCCGGGAGACATACTAATCGTGAAACCGATTGAATCCGTTATTCGCAAACAGAAGTTTTACGATCGGGCCTTCTCGCTCGTTAGCCTCCTTGCGCTCGCGGGCGCACTTCTGATTCTCATGGTTCTCATCGGCGATATCATCGGCCGCGGCGTTCCTCGCTTGAGCTGGGAGTTTATGACCAACTTTCCATCGCGCTTTGCGGAGCGTGCCGGAATTCTCTCCGCATGGGTCGGAAGTCTTCTAGTGATGTTCGTGACGGCTCTTTGCGCGATTCCGCTCGGAATTGCCGCCGGTCTCTACCTTGAAGAGTACGCGCCGAAAAATCGGCTCACGACACTAATTGAGATCAACATCTCAAACCTCGCGGGTGTTCCTTCGATCATTTTTGGACTCTTGGCGCTTGGTCTTTTCGTTTACAAGATGTCGCTTGGCCAGAGTGTTTTGACAGCAGGGCTCACACTCGGCCTTCTTGTTTTGCCGATTATCATCGTGACGACTCGCGAGGCGATTCGAGCGATTCCGCTCCACATTCGCGAGGCCGCATTCGGCGTCGGCGCAACCAAGTGGCAAGTTGTGCGCGACCACGTTCTGCCGTATTCGACCGGTGGGATCTTGACTGGCGTCATCATCGCGCTCTCGCGGGCCATCGGGGAAACGGCGCCGCTGATCACGGTCGGAGCCCTCACCTTCATCGCGTTTTTGCCGACACCTCCAATTTCGGTAGAAGCACCTTATGTTTCCATGAAGTGGATTATGGATCCCTTCACGGTCATGCCGATTCAAATGTTCAACTGGGTGTCACGCCCGCAGGAAGAGTTTCACGTCAACGCCGCGGCCGCCGGTGTCGTTTTGCTGGCGATCACCCTTTCTTTGAACGCCGTTGCCATCTTCGTTCGTTTGCGTTTCCGCAAGCGGATCAAGTGGTGAGAGAAGGATAACATCGATGTCGACCCAAGCTGCGGTTAGCGCCGCGACTCACAAAATCAAAGCCCAGGTTCGGAATCTCGATTTCCATTACGGTGCTCACAAAGCCCTTAAGACCATCAATTTGGAAATTCCTGAGAAGCAGGTCGTAGCCCTTATCGGCCCATCGGGTTGCGGTAAGACAACGCTTCTTCGTTGCTTTAACCGCATGCACGACCTCTATGCGTCTAACAGCTACTCGGGCGAGATCATCCTTCAACCCGATAATGTGAATGTCCTCGATAAGCGCGTCGATCCCATCGAAGTGCGGATGCGGATTTCAATGGTGTTCCAGAAACCGAATCCATTCCCGAAATCGATTTTCGAGAATGTGGCTTATGGTCTCAGAGTTCGAGGCATTAGGCGCCGCAGCATCCTCGAGGAACATGTGGAACGAGCCCTGCGTTCGGCTGCTCTGTGGGACGAGGTTAAAGATCGACTTCATGCCGTTGCCTTCAACCTCTCGGGCGGTCAACAACAGCGGCTCTGTATCGCAAGGGCGCTCGCTATTAGTCCTGAACTAGTTTTGTTTGATGAGCCGACGTCGGCGTTGGACCCGATCGCAACGGCAAAAATCGAAGAGTTGATGAACGAACTGAAAAAAGACGTCAGCATCA
>SYLX01000141.1 GCA_005808505.1 Bdellovibrionales bacterium
GTTTAGGCGGAGGCAGTATGGAAGCTGCTATTGCGATGAAGGCGCCCCATTCGTTCTTTGATGAATTCGTTCAAAATTTTATTTTTGCGGGACAGCGCAGCGCGGGACTTGCCGGATGGCTCACTCAAATTGATGAGACCATGCTTGATGAGACACCGAGCGAAAGTGAAGAAATAAATCAGGCATTCGATCGGATCAAGAGCCTTGTGGCTCAAGGACGTTTCCGACTTCAATACGATCGAAAGTCTTATAGAGTCTCGATCTCTTATGATTGTCCTACCGATATTCAACTTCCGGCTGGATACGCATTAAGCGTCAAAATGTTTGGCTTCAACGAAGCCTTCGATTTTGCAGATCTTCTCGCGGAAAAGTCGATCACGTTCAAGTGCCCGATTGCAGACGTTAGCTTCTTCTTATGTCTTCGAGTTCTGAAAGGAAGCAGGGCAGACGAATTTTGGACAGTAGCTGAAGGTCAGCTAGATCGCCGCTCCAGAAATGCGGAACTGACCCGGCAATGTATCCAAAACTGGGATGAGTTCATGCTCTACCTTAACTCCTTATTAGATCTCCATGTCGAAAGCGAAGGCTTCCAACGCCATTTTGAAGATGATATCGACGGGGAAAAAGCCAAACGTAAGTCTCACAAGTCGGTGAGCCTGAGACCGGATGTGCTTGAAAGGCTCTTACTTACAGTTTCTATGAATGAAGAGCAAATCTCAAAGGTTGATGAGGCATTGACCGGTCTCTTCAATGAGAAAGTCCCGAGCCACATCAATAGAGCGCAGTTCGAGCAGTTTTGGCGGCAATACAAAAAAGCTGTCACTTATCTAAAGCGAGCAGGGTAAGTCATGAAGTTTCAACCTCACGAGTTTCAACAAGCCACGATTGACTGGGTCAAAGAGCAAATATTCGAGACGAAAAACCGACCAGCTTACCGCTTCTTAATCGCCGACGAAGTGGGGTTGGGTAAGACTATCATCACTGCAAGTTTGGTTGACGAAATCCGAAGGAAGACTCGCACTAAAGCTAAGATTGTTTATCTCACATCAAGTCTCGATATCGCCCGACAAAATTGCACGAAGCTTGCTGCCGAACACGAGATCATCGAGGCAGATCGAATCATTTCAGCGTTTGAGCAGAGCGTTCTAGATGTGCCTCGTCGAGTTGCACGCGGCGAACGGATAACTCGTACTGAAAGAGAAAAGAGCATCGAGCTCTACGCGTTTACACCTGGCACTTCAATATTTATCAAAAAGATGACGGGCACAGTAGGTGAGCGACGCTTTCTTGCACTTCTCTGTATGAAGTTCTTTGGTCTGAGTCTTCGCCGTGCTGTTCGAATTTTTTGCCACATTAAAGATGAAGAGGGGTTCAAGCGAGATCTCGGTACCGACTACAGGCTTAAATTTGGCATCGATCAAGACATGAAGAAAAGCATCTTGGGAAGCTGGCGTTTGCTTAAGTTCAAAATAGATGAAAAGGAAGTTCTTTTCAGCGATGTACTTCAGATGCATCTTGAGCCGAAGCAGTGGCGTGAAGTTGTTAAGGAGCTTAGGTCGTCTCTCGCAAAGGTTCTATTGGCTGAGCTGAATCCCAAACTCATCATCATCGACGAGTTTCAACGTTGTCATGGCCTCGTGGACTGGCCTGTGCGCACAGAATGCAAAGCCTTCTTCAAGCCAGGTACGCCGACACTGCTCTTGTCTGCAACGCCATATGCGCTAGCGCCTTCGCTATCGAGAAACGTTGGCACCCACAGCGGCAGCGAGCATTACAAGGATTTTGAAAGAGTTCTTAGATTCCTTTTCAACGAAGAAAAAAGTCCGGCAAAAGTTATTGATAGCCTCGGCAAGTATGGTCAAGCCATCTTGAAAGTAAATGGCCGAACTTTTGAGGACCTGCTTCAGCAAAAAGCGACTGTCGAAGGTCTACTTAAAAAAGTGATGACCCGCACGGAGCGTGCGCTGTTCGAGACGGGTGAATCACGTGCTGAGGAAAAGTTCCTGTCTTCTTGGATCAGTGAATCGAATGAACGTACCTATTCCGTAAACTCAATAATGGAATTTCTAGCGCTTCGAGAAGGAGTGCCGCATCCCACAATCATGCTTAATTACTGGAAGTCTGGAGGCTTCTCCCGAACTTACATGCATGATTACGAAGAACTCAAAAAAGCCAAGTGGGCCAAAATTAAAGCTAAGCCTCAGATGCTAACTGACGTCGCGGGACAAGCAGGCGTCGAGAACATGAAGTTGAATTATCTCGCATCGAACTGCCTGAAAGACGGCGAGAATTTTAAGTACTTATGGGTGCCGCCGAGTCGCCCTTACTACGCGGGGAAGGGGATTTTTGAGCCTTCGCGCTTACGAGAAGCGAATGTAAAAAAAGCACTCGTGTTTTCGGTATGGTCATTTGTTCCGCGCTTCATTGCTAGCGAGCTATCGATGATGAAGACGAAGCGCCTGACAGGAAAAAATGTTCTCGACCTTCAAAGCGTTGTGCATACACAAGTGAAACCTTCGACGGTCAACTGGCTGCGCTTCTATTATCCGTCACGCCTTTTGGCAGATTGTCTGCAACACCAAGATTTCGTTGAAGCGGAAAACCTAAATAGCTTGTTGAAGCTCGCGAAATCACGGATTCGCAAGGCGATTGAGGATCGACTGGGTCCTGAAGCTTTCCATGGAAAAGGCGTTGGAAGCCGAGCATGGCAAGTGGTCAAAGTGATCGAGTTCCAAGATGACGGATTAGATCAGTTAGCAAGATCTCTTTATAGACCGAATGGGCGTGATCAAGAACAGCTCTTCGGAACTAAAGAGTACGAAAGTCTGATGAAGGACATCGACAAAGTCTACGTGTCCAGAAGAACGCTTGATGAGCTTGCAATGATTGCTGTTGCTTCACCGTCCGTTTGTTTATTGAGAACCTTAAATACTCTTCTCGGTCGCCCCGGCAACTCTGATGATGCTTGGTCAGACGCTGAATTTAAATCTGTCATGAGCCTTTGTATTCATGAAGTCCGCACTTTCATCAATCGACGTGGCACATTTGATGCGATCAATTCCGCGTATAAAGGTGAAGGGTCGCCAGCCGACCGAGCTGAAAAGTATTTCGTTCAAGGCAACATTCAGGCAGTTTTGGATGAATACCTCTACCTCCTGCAGCCTAAGTCCGAAGGGCGATCCCTCGAAGCCTATCTAAGTGCAATGAAGCTAGTGTGGGGGGCAGTTAGAAATAAGACGCAGGTACAGGTGCGTGGCAAAGAGAAGAAAGTCTCAGTCACCACAGATGTCGCCGTTGGTTTCTCGGGGGACCATCTTGAGAGCGACTCGCGCGACAATATTCGAACATCGTTCAACTCACCGTTTTGGCCTTTCGTTTTAGGTACAACATCGATCGGGCAGGAGGGATTAGACTTCCATCTTTATTGTCGCGATATCTATCACTGGGATTTGCCTTCGAATCCCGTTGCGTTCGAGCAGCGTGAAGGTCGAATCAATCGGTATAACAATCTAAGCGTTCGTCAGAGCATTACGGCAAACGTGGAGCTGAAAAAAGTCGGGGAAAAAGAATTCGTGTGGGACCGTCTCTTCGAGGAGGCGCAAACTCAATGCTCACCAGGAGATCGCTACAACTTCGGGCTTTCGCCTCATTGGCTTTACACGCCAACCAAGAGCGATAATACGGCAAAGATCCAACGCCATATTCTTGACCTGCCTCTCTCGAGAGATCGTCGTCGTTACGAGAAACTTATGACTGATGTCATTCACTATCGGTTGGCGCTAGGTCAGCCCAATCAACGGCACTTTTTAGAGGCGCTTAAATCACAAAAGCATTTCTCCGATGACGAAATTAGAGGACTCACATTGCAGCTCTTCCCAAGACATAAGCGCAAACGAACGGAAAACATTCAACAGCTGATTGCGAGTGAACCTCGATCCTCTGTTTTAGTCAGCGATGCGATGAAATACCTTGATATGCTAAAGGGTCACCGCGATCACGCTAAGCTCGTCGCCGCTGTTAGACCAATAGTCGATGTGATTCAAGAAGTGCTGAGTGGTAAGCGGAAGCGAACCAGACAATACGAAACGGCAATCAAGAAGCTCTACTACTTCATTGATCCCCATGATGCGACTCCTGATTTTATTCCGGAGCTTGGGTTCATTGATGATCTTAAGGAGTTAAAGCGGGCTGGGTAAACAATAATATGTGTTGAATTGTCGACGGCTTCGACGTGGCACGAATCTACTCGGTCCACAGTAGGATTTGAGGTTACGGCAAATTTTTTTCAAAAAAGTAAGTTCGTGATCATCAGTATGCATTTGGCGGAAAGTATGACGCCTGAACTGGGATTCGTTCTCGGAGAGAACGCCTGTTAGCCAAGCGAAGGTCCCTTAGTTTTAATGCTTTATCAGTATTGTCGATAAGAAAAGCTCTACGGTGCGTTTAAAGAGTTTAATGAGCAACCCCCAAACTCCACCCATGACCGCACCAGCCGCCTGTGCTACACTCCGTCCATGTCTATCGAAACAGAAAATGACCTCGCCGCCCTCCGTAAGATCGGTAAAATCGTCGCTCAATGTCTTCAGTACATGGGTTCAAAGCTTGAGCCCGGAATGACGACGCACGAGTTGGATGAACTCGGTCGCGCCTTCCTCGAAAAGCACGGCGCGAAGTCAGCACCTGAACTCGTTTATCAATTTCCCGGAGCAACTTGCATCAGCGTGAACGAAGAAGCTGCGCACGGGATTCCGGGTCCAAAAAAATTAGCTGCAGGCGATCTCGTCAACATCGACGTCTCCGCAGAACTCGATGGTTACTTCGCCGATACAGGTGGCTCGTTCGTGATGCCACCTGAGAGCGAGCTGAAGGTGAATCTTTGCGAAGCAACGAAACGCGCACTTCAAGCGGCGCTCAAAGCAGCCCGCGCAGGACAAAAGCTCAACGTCATCGGTGCTGCGATCGAGAAAGAAGCGCGCAAGAATAATCTCACTGTCATTCACAATCTCGGAAGCCACGGCGTTGGTCGTTGGTTGCATGAAGAGCCTGAATTCATTCCCGGTTACTTCGATAAGCGCGACAAACGCCATTTGAAGGAAGGGCAAGTCATCACGATCGAACCTTTCCTCTCGACAGGTGCGACGGAAGTTTTCGATACCGGTGATGGATGGACGCTCGGAACTAAAAAAGGCATCTTCACTGCTCAGTACGAGCACACCATGGTGATTACGCGAGGCCAGCCGATCATTCTCACGCTTCCTGCGTAAATCGTCGTGCAAGCGCGGTCGCTCCGTCGGCCGCGCGGAACGCGCAACTCCGCCTCGTCAAAACGAACCTCCAATTTAAACAGTTTAGACACCGTTTTCGTTTTCGCGATCCACGACTACATTGTTCTCCCGGCCTTGCTCCAGAGCATCGTCGTAACCCAAAGGAGAACAAATGAAAAACCTGATCGCACTCTTAGCTCTCACGTTGCTCTCGATACCTTCGTTCGCGATCGAACGTGACGTCGAAATCGAATGCAACCTCTCAACTGCGCAATCCACAACGGTGAGCACGGTTCGACTTTTCTCAGCGACTGACGAGATCGTTCTCGAGTACCGCAATGGTTCGAGCGAAACGGTGAAGCCCGTCGCTGCAAAGAACAGCGGACTCTTTGGAGACGAGAATTTCTCCGCTGATCTCGTTTGGAATAACGGTCAGGTTTTTTCTCCCGACACAGCGGTTGGCCCGATCTTCATCCGTTACGCGTGCTTCCTCACGCCGACGATCCAGTTTGATCGCTGCATTTCGCAAGGGGATCACGAACCCGCACCATTCGCCGGAGTTCGCATGAGACTAGAAGGCAAGGCGCTGACGTTCTTCGGGAAGAACATCTGCACGCGCGTCGATCGTTCGCCGCTCTGACCGGCTTCAGGAGGAGAGGGACCGCGACACAAAATCTTCGCTGGTCCCGCATTCCGAAATTTCAAAAATTCGTCGTCGATGCCAATGGCGATTTTGCACAGATCCTGGTTCGGCTCTTTAAGACTCGCCGAGTGCGCTTATCTTTTAAGCACATCTTGGGGAAGCACCCTGGCAAGACTCTGATTTTTCCCCGACATCTCCGGTTTGAGGCCGGAGAGCCTTTGACCTGACGCCCTAAAACGGTTAAGCGTCTGGGTTCCGTTAGTTTCCTAATATTGATAGCCAACGATTCTACGACGATTTGCCGGAGATGAACCCAACATGTCCATGAATTCTATGCTCGTCCTTTCGCCACTTTTCTTCGGGGTCATCGGCCTTGTAACGGCCCTCGGACTCTATTTGAAAACGAAGATGCTGCCCGACGGCAATGCGACCATGAACCGTATCGGCGGTTACATTCGTGAGGGCGCGATGGCGTTCCTCTTCCGTCAATATAAGGTCCTCGTTATTTACTGCGTGGTTGTCGCCGTTCTCCTTGGCTTGAGCCTCGGTTGGGATTCTGCGATCTCCTTCGTTCTCGGTGCGTTCTTGAGCTTGCTCGCTGGCTTCTTCGGAATGAAAGCGGCTACTTACGCGAACGTGAAAACAGCTCAGGCAGCGACAACTCGCTCGAAGCCCGCAGCTCTTCTCGTGGCACTCGATGGTGGCGCGGTTATGGGTCTCGCGGTTGCGTCGCTCGGTCTCGTCGGCATGGTCGCGGTTTACTGGTTCTATGCGGATCGCTCGAACCTCGGCACCGTTCTCCACTCGTTCGCGGTAGGTGCTAGCTCGATCGCGCTCTTCGCGCGGATCGGTGGCGGTATCTATACGAAAGCGGCGGATGTCGGTTCCGACGTTGCTGGTAAAGTGATCGAGAACATCCCCGAAGACGATCCCCGTAACCCGGGCGTTATCGCGGATAACGTAGGTGATAACGTCGGTGACGTTGCCGGCATGGGTGCCGACATCTACGAATCGATGGTTGCCTCGATCGTTGCTGCGATGGCGTTGGCGATGGCTGCGACTCTCGACAACGTTCCTAAGCTCTATCTCGATTCGGGCGTTTCTCTCGAACAGCAAAAGCTCATGGGCATTTTGCTTCCGCTCTTCTTGTCGGCAGTTGGTCTCGGCGTGAGCATCGTCGGTATCTTCGTTACGCGTCTTCTCCGCCGCATGAATCCGGCGATGGTTCTTCGTATTGCGTTGATCTTCCCAGCGATCGCATTGACGGGAATTTCCGCGATCTTGATGCCGATCCTCGGCGTTACTCAGAACGTAACAATCGCGATCGGCGTTGGTGCTATCGCGGGTGCCATCATCGGTCTCGTGACTGACTTCTACACGTCGGCATCTCCCGTTCGTAAAATTGCAGAAGCTGCGAAGACGGGTGCAGGTACGAACCTCATCCGCGGTCTTGCAGTTGGTATGGAATCGACGGCGATTCCGCTTCTCGTAATCGCGGGTTCAGCTTGGATTTCGAACCACTTCCTCGGTCTCTACGGTATCGCGATGGCGGCTGTCGGTATGCTCGCAGGTACGGCGATCGTTATGACGGTCGATGCTTACGGCCCGATCTCGGATAACGCTGGCGGCATCTCGGAAATGTCGGGTCTCGGTCCGGAAGTTCGCGCGATCACGGACGAACTCGATGCAGTTGGTAACACGACGGCGGCGATCGGTAAGGGCTTCGCGATTGGTTCGGCAATCCTCACGGTTATGGCGCTCTTCTCGGCTTTCAACGCGGAAGTCAACCACGCGCGTCAAGTTGCGGGCATCGCTCCTTTGAATCTCGTCGTGACTGAGCCGAACATCCTCATTGGGATCTTGATCGGCTCGATCCTTCCGTTCCTCGTGAGCTCGTGGACGATGGTTGCCGTCGGTCGCGCTGCTGGTGCGATCGTTGAAGAAATCGGTCGTCAGTTCCGCGAAATCCCTGGTCTCATGGAGCTCAAAGCTGAGCCCCAGCCCGATCGCATCGTCGATATCGCGACGAAGTCGGCACTTAAAGAGATGATCCTCCCTGGTATCGTTGCGGTTGTTGTGCCGCCGGCTATCGGCTTCCTCATGGGCCCTGCGGCTCTTGCTGGAACACTCGTCGGCGCTCTTGCGGTTGGCGCGACGCTCTCGCTCTTCATGGCTAACGCCGGTGGAGCTTGGGACAACGCTAAGAAGTTCATCGAAAAGGGCGGACTCCCTGGCCACAAAAAGGGCTCGGACGTTCACAAAGCAGCGGTCATCGGCGACATGGTCGGCGACCCCTTCAAAGACACTTCGGGTCCTGCAGTTGCGATCTTGATCAAAGTTATGAGCGTCGTTTCGCTCTTGATCGCTCCTTTGATCGCGTTGCTGTAAGCGCGGTTGTAAAGTTAGATTGTTTAGGAAGGGTCGCTTTGGCGGCCCTTTTTTTTTTGGTTTGCGTTGGGGAGCGGGGAGAGATCAGCTTTTTTTCGCGGTGATAGGACCAAGCTTCTCGACTTGCAGAAGGAGTTCCTTCGTAACTTTCATCATCGAATCGATGAGGGTTTGGCTGACTTCTTCTGCTCCTTCGTAAGCGATTCTATTTCTTCGCGAATGCGCATCGCTGAGAACGCGAACTTGAGCAGAGGTTAGCTGGGTCGTGTGAACGAGCGATTGGAAGACGGCATACCGGTTATCCGGTCGGTAACCGTGCCATCTCAGTGCAGCTAGTGAAAGCGAATGGGCAGCGCCGTAACAAAGGTCGAATCGACTCTCGAGACTGAGCACCGTGTGGTCAGCATCCTTCATTCTTGCCCGCGCGCCGTTCATGAGTCCATCGATTTCGGACTGCGCCGGAGTCTCAAGTTTAAGATGCCCAATTTTCACGAGATTATCGAGGTTCGACGACGCCACGATTCTCTCCGATCAGAATGATCTGGTCTCCGGCGAGCACTTTCTCGATGAAAGAATTCTTCGACTGAATTCGTTTTTTGAACTCCGCAGAAGTATAGAGCGTTGGGCTAACCTTTCGGCCCAACATGCGTTCAGCGGGTTCAAACGCTTCATAAAGTTGCTCTAATGCTAAATCATCGGAGACCACGAGAACGTCAATGTCGCTTGTTGCTTTGTCCGAACCTTTGGCGACCGAGCCGTAAACGAGAGCGAGTTCAATCTTCGCTTTGGTTTTTATAAGAGCACTTCGAAGGGGTTCTGCGAGACCTACCGTTTTCAAGACGATTTGGCGAAGCTCGTCAAAAATCGGTGAAGCACGATTTGCCTGGTAGTATTTCTGTTTACCCAATTGCTCGATCGTGACGAGTTCACTTTGAGTGAGCGCAGCGAGTTCTCGTTGAACCGCGCCACTTCCGGCTTCAGCCAGACCAATAATTTCGGTTGCGAAGAACTTCCGGTCAGGATTTCCGAACAGAAGACCGAGTACCCTCTGCTGAGTAGAGGTGAATAGAGCATCGACAAGGCTCTTTGGGCGTGTTGACTTCGCTGATTTCGATTTCTTAGCCGACGCAATCCTACCCATATTGGGTATCATTCTACCCAATATGGGTAGGATTGCAAGAGGGTGGGATAAGGTACGGAAAACACGAGAGAAGAAGCGTATCGTTTCGGTACAGCTAGACGGAAGAAGGGCGGCGACGCGGGGTGCGTGGCTGCTCACGGAGCTTCCTCGCGTCTTGTTCACACCTGCATTGAGCGGGTGTAAACTGCGTAAGCTCTTGAACGCTATGGCTCTTCGAGCCTCCGCGGCTGCAAGCTTTGCGCAGCGATCACAACGTGCCGCGGGCACGTTCTGCCGCTTGCGCGGATCTCACTGCGGTTCTGAGGGCGTCGCTCCCACCAGCCCAAACATTTCTTCGACGGGTAAAAAACAAAAAGGCCGCCCGCCGGGCAGCCTTCTTTGTTTTTTATCTCGGAGAAAAATGGATGGGGTGGCAGGGATCGAACCTGCGAATGTCAGAATCAAAATCTGATGGCTTACCGCTTGCCGACACCCCAACAAGATCTGTTCGAGAGACACATTTCTAAAAAACTTGTGAGACATAAGCAAGCATATTTTTCAGAGCCTGCTGTGTAGATACCTAAAGATATCGGGTACCTAATAGGCCCTCAGGGCCAGCGTAATGGGCAGGTGAGGCCGAACTTGCGGAAGCTTTCAGCAAAACCGAAACAAATGTCCGAAGGGTCCCGGGACTCCTCGGACACGCGAACTCAACCTTGAACGTACTCCGCGAGCACGTGTTTGATGAACTGCGGTTTGATCCCAACGTCGGACGCAATCGCCTGGAGGAGTCCGATTTCGTCGTTCGTCACCCGACCATCCGCCAAAGCGATCA
Organism: Bdellovibrionales bacterium; assembly: GCA_005808505.1. GTDB lineage: Bacteria > Bdellovibrionota > Bdellovibrionia > Bdellovibrionales > JAMPXM01 > SYLX01. The sequence goes on from SYLX01000141.1 coordinate 10,251, forward strand.
TGCAGAGATCCCTCAACAACGTAAGCCGTTGGCTCTCTGATAAGTTATCGCGGATGACCGGTGTTAGGCCTCGAGTGATCCCCGCGATCTGCGGGACCCCTTGCTCCAAGATCGCGTTGATCTCATCAGCCTTGATCTCGCGCTTCAGCGTGTTCGCTAATGCTTGGAGTTCGGCTTCCACCAACCCATCGCACAGGCCGACGAGAACCGAAGCGTAGAAGTAGAACTTCTGAACCTCTTCGCTGAGCGCCGCAGGATTTTGGAGAAACGAGCTCTCACACAACGAGAGAAGCTCCTGAGTTTGTTTCTCAAGATCCCCAACACCTAACGTTCCGCCAGTAGGTTTACCCACCGACTTCGCAAAGCCCTCGCTCTTTGCGTAGAGACCGAGCGCGCTCAAGCGCAACGGCGGCAAAGGATGAGTCGAGTAGAAGTCCTCAAGATCGCAAAGCTCCTTTAAGCCCGCAGCCCCTTGCGCGAGTTGCCCAAGGTAGTCGTGAAGAGCTGCATCTTCGTTTACCGAAAATCCGAAGCAAACCTTAAAGAGCCCACGTGCGGATTTTTCAAAGCTCTCGCCGCAGAGAAGGCTGAACCGATCGGCCGAAAGTTCACACGCTCTCTGCCACGCGAACAACTTCATGGCGTGAACAGGAGTCAGTTCGGGAGCTTCACTCCGCAAGATCGCGCCCGTCGGAAAATTCACATGTCCCAATAGCACGTGACCGAGTTCGTGCCCAATGATCGTGGCTTGTTCCGCCGGCGTCATCTGCTCAAGCACCGCTGATGACAATCCAATGTTGATTTGCCCTGCGGGCGATCCCATCGCAAACGCGTTCACCGTGGGGCTCGCGACGATGTGGATGATGGGAGTGACGTTGAGTTTCAAAATCTGCATGCAGCGCTCGACAACTTGCTTGAGCTGCGGCGCTAAGCGGAGATCAAGTTTGATGGCGTGCTTCGCCATTCCAGCGAGTGCCGTGTTCTGCAGGCCTGGGCTCTCTTGCTGAGTGAAACGGCGAGCGAGTTCGCCGATCACGGGATCCGCGTTTAACGCTTCAAAGTACGTACGCTCCGCTTCGCAAACGATCTCGTCGAGATTGAGTGACGTGTATTCTGATTTGTAGCTGTAGCGCTGAGGCTCGGGTGCTGCCGCAACGACGCTCAAACCGTCGCGCAGCGAGGTTTGGTAACGCTCGGCGAGTTCCTGAATCTCGGCGGTCATCTTGTTTGCGAGCTCGGTCATCTGATCGACTTGCCCATTGGCGGCAGCATCCATCATCAGCTTCTGATATTTCTGCTGAATTTCGCGGGATTGAGATTCGTAATCTTGCGGAGTGAGTTTTAAAGCTGCGCCCAAACTTGAGTCTCCCGGTGAAGAGGCTAGAGTCTCTTTATCGGAGTTAACGGGGAGCGGCTTGATTCAAGCAGCATGAACAATTCAAGTTTAGAAACCCGAGCCTGCTCTCAAGGCGAGAACAAAAAAAGAGAAAGTGCGATGCGTCTCGCGTCTTCAACGAAACTCATCGCACTAAAAAAAACGAAGACGATGAATGAAAAGGCCCGAGCAGGGCCATTGCTTTTTCGGGAGCGTCTCGCGTTGAAGCGAGAACGCTCAAGCAGGCCTTTTCAGCCATCGTCGTTCAGATGCTTTCGCGGTTTTCCTAATAATCGTCGCCAGCTTGTCGTTGTTGTCTCATCGAGTTGAGGCTTTCGCCCATGGAGCGGATCTCCGCTTCATAAGCTTCAAAGACCATGCGCTCGATCAAGTCGCGAGTTTCCTGGTTGAGCGGATGCGCAATGTCCTTGAATTGGCCGTCTTTTCTCTTCTTCGAAGGCATGGCGACGAAGAGACCATTCGTACCTTCGATGATTTTCAGATCGCGGACGACGAAGACGTTGTCGATCGTGATGCTGACGTAGGCTTTAAGGCGGTCCTCGTTGACGGGAAAGACCTTCACCTCGGTGATTTCCATATGATTCCTCCTGGGTGGTCAACTTGCTGTTCTCTTAAGTCGAAACTTTCGAGTCCTACTTAAAATTGTAGCGAGTCTTGGCCTTAGGTCCAGGAATGCACCAGGTCGTCTCAATGTGAGACATTCTTTTTTTTCGCAGAATTGTCTGTGCGTCTAAGAGTTAGACATTTCGGTCGGTTTTCTTTTCATTGGAGACGCGGGCTCCTGCCCTCACCCGCATCCCACCTGCGGTGGGAACGCATCACGCTTGCGGGAGGTCACCAATGAAAACAAAACCGCCCTCGCTGGGCGAGGACGGTGACTTTAGAAAATTTGAAGTTTGGGAGTAGTGTGGAATTTCTGTTGAGCCCACGCCGACTGCGCAGGCTCAACAGAATTTATTTATCTATCAAGATCCGATCGTCGTAATCACGATCATCTGGCCGCCGCGATTCAGGCGAACGATGTTGCGACCTTTCTTGAGAAGCTTCAGAACATCGGCTGCACGATTCACCGCTTGGCGGTTGACGTCCATGATCATATCGCCCGGGCGGAAGCCCGCCGCTGCCGCAGGGCTTTGACGATCGACTTCGGTGATGATCGGCTTCTTCGGCTCCGGCGGAAGTTCGTGCTCACGCGCGAGCGGCGCGCTCCAGTCAGCAACCTTGAAGCCAAGATCAAACGGCGCCTTTTGACCGAAGTATTGCTTCTGGTCGTTGCGTCCGGCCTTGGCTTGCTTACGTTCATCCGGGCTCTCCGCAACTTTCAAGTTGAGGTTGAGCTCACGCTTGCGTCCCGACTCATCGAAGCGCCAAACTTTTACCTTCGCGTTTGCGCCGATGTCGACTCCCGCGACGACGTTCATAAGTTCAGAAGGGTTGCCGATTTTTTTGCCGTTCACTTCCACGATCAAGTCGTAGGGTTGGATGCCGGCTTTATCCGCTGGCGCATCGGGCACGACCTGCGCAACAAGAGCGCCCGTAGCTTCTTGAAGTCCGAGCTGCGCGGCCGTGGCATCATCGAGAGTGGCGATGTTCACGCCGATGAATCCGCGCTTTACGCGTCCGTCTCGTTCGAGCGCCGCGACGACCTGCTTGACGTTGTCGATCGGGATCGCAAAGCCGATCCCTTGCGCGCGCGCATCGATCGCCGTGTTCACGCCGATCACGAGGCCTTGCGCGTTCACGAGCGGACCCCCGGAGTTACCCGGATTGATCGACGCATCCGTTTGGATGAAGGGGAAGCGATTGAGTTCCGCAATCTCGCGACCGATGGCCGAGACGATCCCTTTCGTCATGGTGTGCGCGTGACCGTAGGGGTTACCGAAGGCGGCGACCCATTCTCCGACTTGCACGGCTTTTGAATCCCCTAAGCGTGCGTAAGGAAGTGGGCGTTTCGCATCGATTCGGATCAACGCGATATCGGTCAACGTGTCGCGACCGACGACTTCAGCTTCGTAGAATTTATCGGACGTGTTATCGAGCTGAACTTTAATGACGTCGGCTTCCGCGATCACGTGGTTATTCGTGATGATGAGTCCATCTTCGCGAATGATGAAGCCTGTTCCCAAAGCCTGCACGGGTTGCGAGCGTTGTGACGGCTGCGGTGGGCGCATGCCGGGGCCGCGGCCTCCCCAGAAATCTTCGAGGAACTCTTGAAGTGGATCACGCGCTCGGCCGGCTCGATCCATACGGGGATTCGCGCTTGTCGAGATGCTCACCACCGTTGGATTGATCAGTTTCGATAGCTCGATGAAGAGATTCTTTGGCAGCATCTCTCCCATCGCGTTCGTGTTGAGCGGAATTTGCTGCTGGAGATCCTGACGAGCTTTCTCGGGCGGCTTCGTCGGCGGAGGTTGCACGGTCGCGTTCGGTTGGCTGCCGGCATTTTGGGGATAGCACCCGGTCGCGATCAAAGCGCCAATCGAGAGAAACATAGGAAAAGTCGAAAGAGCCAGTTTCGCAAAGAGGCTCTTAGATTTGCGTTTCATCTGAAAGACATCCTTTTAAGAGGGCGTGTTGTGAAACAAAAAATTACTTCGCGGTAACGTACTTCATCTGAAGGTCGGTCACGATCGATTCGAGAAACTGCTGCTCATCGGAGTTGAGATTCCCTTTTGTTTTGTCTTTGAGCATGCGAAGGAGATCGATGTTGAAGCGAGCGAGGTTGAGGTCTTTTTCAACTTTTCCGCTGACCGGGCTCGGAGCGAGGCCGAGCGCCATAGCTGCCGATGATCCAATCGAAAGAATCAACGTCGAGAAGTTCGCTTCAAGACCCTTATCGAGGCCCGCGTTTTGTTCGGCCATTTGCATTTCCTCTTTTCTGATTTCACGGCTCTCGTTTTCACATGAAGGCAAAGTGAGTACCGCGCAGCAAAAATATGCGGCCGCGCGAAAGCCCGTCAAGGTCTGCGCTGAGGCAAAACGTGCGCAGTTATTTACATCTTTGGTCGCGAGGGCCCCGAGAAAGACCACGGCGCCCGAGTTCAGAGAGGGAACTGGCCCGTTAACGCGCGGACCCGCGAGCGAATCGAAGGATGGATCGTCGTCCAGCGACTCCATTCGAAACGTGCAAGTGGATTCACCACAAAGTGGGTGGCTTCGGAGAGGGTGAGGTCGAGAGGTAACGTTTTGTTGTACGCATCGAGCTTGATCAAAGCTTCGGCGAGGGCGCGGGAATTGCCGGTGATCTCCCCCGTGCGGCGATCGGCGGATCGCAAACGTCCACCGCGGATGACGAGGCGCAAAAATAGCCCGACGAAAGGAAGGCTCAACCAAGTGAACGGACCAGGGCAGTAACGATAAAGTTTTCGGCGGAAGACGAGGCGAAGCAAAAACGCAGCATCGAGCGTGCCCATGATCGTGAGCCAAATTTCGGTGAACGCAGCCGCAGCCGTGGTAGTGCGAGTGAGTCCAGTGCGAAACCGCACGAGTTCGAAGGTGAGAAGCGCGCGCAGCTCGTCAGGCGTGAACTTCTGAATGGCGCTCGTCGACAAAAAGATTTTCAGGCGTGAGCGAGTGAGTCCTACGGAAAAAACAAAGGGTGTCGCACTCGGGACTTCCAAAACTCGGGGCATCGGCATCGACAAACGTCGAGCGGATTCGCGTGTGAGTCGCAAAACACCGTAAGGATCACGACCTTCGAGTTCGTTTGCGGGGAAGCGTGCGGCCATCTTCCAATCGTCGTAATAAAAGATGAACGAGATCAGAGCGAGGCTCGTGAAGAACCCGACCAAAAGTCCGTATCGGTCCCAGATTTCGTATCCACCCCACGTCAGCACGAAGGCCATTGCCGCCAACATGATCCAGAGCTTCGCCGAGCGGAGCCAGGGGATCTCGACGTGCTCAATCAATGTGCGCCATGCGCGTTGAAGCGTGGGTGAGGTCTTCATCGTTTCCTTCGAAGATTCAATCGTTTGAGGGACTATTATTCCATTGAAAAGGCGCAATGTTACAAGTGAAAATGGATTTCTCTATTTTGGAGGATCTACGTCTTGGAACACACCTCATCCGGCAGCGAAGTCGATATCCTCGCGTTGAACCAAGCGATCAAGCAAGAAAGCCAGTTCGTTGAACGCATGATGAAAGAGGTCTCAAAGACCGTCGTCGGGCAAAAAGAAATGCTCGAAGGCATCTTGATGGGACTCCTCACGGGCGGCCACGTTCTTCTTGAAGGCGTACCGGGTCTTGCGAAAACGCTCACGGTTTCATCGATGACCAAAGCGATCTCGCTGCACTTTCAGCGGATTCAGTTTACGCCTGATCTTCTTCCTTCCGATCTCGTAGGCACGATGATCTTCAATCCTAAGACCGGAGATTTCGCGCCGAAGAAAGGCCCCATCTTCGCGAACATCGTGCTTGCGGACGAAATCAACCGTGCGCCCGCGAAAGTTCAATCAGCATTGCTGGAAGCGATGGCGGAGAAACAAGTCACGATCGGAGACACGACTTACAAACTCGAATCTCCGTTCTTGGTTCTGGCAACGCAGAACCCCCTTGAACAGGAAGGTACGTATCCGCTGCCCGAAGCGCAGATGGACCGCTTCATGTTCAAGATCATGGTCGATTACCCAACTAAAGCTGAAGAGCTTGAGATCATGAATCGCATGGGCCAGGATAAACAGCCCGAGATCGAATCGGTGATTTCGCGCGAAGATCTTATGCGAGCCCGTGCCCGCGTAGATCAAGTTTACGTCGATACGAAGATTCGGAATTACATCGTCGAGATCATCATGGCGACGCGCGAGCCGGCGAAAGCAGGCTTGGGTCCGATCGAGAATTTGATTCGTGTCGGCGGAAGTCCTCGTGCATCGATCAGCCTGATTCGCGCGGCCAAGGCGCACGCGTTCATTCGCGGTCGCGGTTACGTGACGTCCGAAGACGTGAAAGCGATTGCCTACAACGTTCTTCGTCACCGCTTGATTCTGTCGTTCGAAGCGGAAGCCGAAGAGATCAAGGCCGACGAGATCATCAAGAACATCTTGGGACATATCGAAGTCCCTTCACCCTAAAGGTCCGAAGACCCTAAAGGTACAACAAGGATGGCGTTACCCCCGGAGATCTTGAAGAAGGTCAAACTTCTCGAGATCAACACCCGCAAAATCGTCAACTCCCTCTTCGCCGGGCAATATCACTCGGCGTTTAAAGGGCAGGGGATGACATTCGCCGAATTTCGCGAATACGTCCCCGGCGATGACGTACGCACGATCTCGTGGCCGGTAACGGCGCGTACGGGAAAAACGTTCATCAAGAAATTCGACGAAGAGCGCGAGCTCACGCTCATGTTGGTCGTCGATGCTTCGGGCTCGTTGAGTTTTGGCTCTGGTGATTACTTCAAGGGCGAGATCGTAACCCATCTCTCAGCTCTTCTCGGTTTTGCGGCCGCAAAGAACAATGACCACGTGGGCCTTCTTCTTTTTACGGATCAGGTTGAGCATTTTGTTCCGCCGAAAAAAGGTCGCGGTCATATCCAGCGAATCTTGCGCGATCTCTACTACTTCAAACCGAAAAGCCGCGGGACAAAGATCTCTGTTGCTCTTGATCACTTGCGCGGAATTTTAAAGAAGCGCGCGACCGTTTTTGTCTTCAGCGATTTTCAGGATAAGTCCTACGCACAAGCCTTAAAGACGATGTCGAAAAAGCACGACGTAACGGCCGTGATCGTTCAAGACCCGACGGAGCTTGAGTTGCCGAAGATCGGTCTCGTCGATCTGATGGATTCCGAAACCGGAGAAGTCTACACGGTGGATTCGTCGTCGCCTGCGTTTCGTCGCGCTTTTTCTGAACACATGCGCGCGCAGAGAACTTTGCGTGAGCGCGAGCTTCGTCAAGCAGGCACCGACCGCGTGGAAGTCGTCTCGGGTGAAAACTTCGTTGATCCTTTGATCTCTTACTTCCGAAGAAAGAATTCGAGGAGGTGAGCGTGACGGGATTTCAGCTTGCGCAGCAACTTCCTCCGATTTCGCCTCGCGGAGGCCAGGTTCCGCCTCCGGCGGCCGCGCCCAGTGGGCCCGCGGCAACTCCCGCGCCGACACCTGTTCCCGTCGATACTACGTGGACGTGCACGGCTTCGTCGATGAACGAACGCGGTGAGCCCGCAGGCCCTTTAAGCGAAAGCTTGACCGTTGGTGATAAGTTTCACCTCGCGTGCGAAGGGGCTGCGGTCAAGCTTAAGACCGATGCTCTTTCGCTAGAGCTTCCGAAAGATCAAAAATATTTACTCAGACTTCTGGGTACCAGGCAGATCTCGGAAACTCGCGGCGAGTTCATCGCGACAAGTTGGATTGCCGGTGAAGGCAAAGTCTCCAACGCTGTTCTAACCGATGGAACTCTTCGCGTTGGTCTCAGCGGCATTGAACTCAAAGTGAACACGGTCATCGACCCCCAGAAAAACCCCGAGATGAAGCCAGCACCTCCCTGGGGACCTGCTTCGCTTTCGTGGCCTCTCTGGGTTTGGGCGTCGATCGCGATCGCGCTCCTAGTGATTGTCTTAGGTGCTGCGTTTCAAACCCGTGGCTACTTTCGGCGAAAGCGTCTTCTGAAGCTTCTCGAAAAAAATCCGATCGCGCTGACTCCGTACAATCAGTTCAACAAAGATTTGCGTAAACTCTCGCGCGAGATTCCGGTTTCGGGCGAGTGGTCGCAAGAAGCAGAAAAAGCGTTCTTCAAAGAACTTGATGAGACGCTCCGTTGGTTCTTGGCGCGCGAACTCGTAATTCCGGTCTTTGATCGGAAGCCGAACGATATAGTGAAGACCTTAAAGAAATCGCACCGGGGGATTTACGAAGTTCTTCGTCGCGATTTTACGATTGCGCTGACCGAAAGCGAAAAGGCGTTGAAGAGTTCCAAACGCATTTCAACCGAAGATGCCGCCCAACTTCTTGAACTCTGTCGCACGTTGGTCACCCGCGTGCACCAGATGAAGGGAGCGTAATCGATGTTGGTTTGGGCTTCGTCGATTTTCTTCTCACTATTTGTGCCGCTGGCACTCATGGCTGCGTGGAAGATCTACCGTGAGAAAAAAGCGCGTCCGGCGCTCCAGTTCAGCTCACTCGGCTTCATCAAGACGGTGGGATCTTCGCTTCGCGCGCGACTTCGTTGGCTCCCGGCTCTGATCTATTTCATAGCGCTGGGATTAGTTGTTGTCGCGCTCGCGCGCCCGCAGCGGGCTGATACGAAAGTAAAAAAGAACATCGAAGGTATCGACATCATGCTGACACTCGATATTTCAGATTCGATGTTGATCGAGGATATGCCGCCGCATCCAAACCGGATCGAAGCGGCTAAGCGCGTGTTGTCTGATTTTGTGAAGAGTCGTCCCAATGATCGCATCGGACTCGTTGTCTTCATGGGCGAAGCCTACACGCGAGTTCCCTTGACTCTCGATCACGCGCTTTTGCAAAAAAGTATCTCGGAGCTTCGTCCTTCGCGGAACATCAAGATGGGGACGGCGATTGGTTCGGCCCTCGCAACGGCGGTTGGGCGGATGAAAGATTCCACCGCGAAAAGTCGCGTCATCGTTTTCGCAACGGATGGCGAGAGCAACTCTGGAACGATCGATCCCGAAACCGCTCTCGATATCGCCAAAGGCTACGGCCTGAAAATTTACTCAATCGGAATCGGCCGCGACGGCGATGCGCAGCTCCCGATCGAGACAATCGATGCGTTTGGACGCAAGGTGAAACGTTACCAGCCGATCCACAGCTCGGTGAACGATGAACTGTTGGGCAAATTCGCAAAAGACACCGGCGGCGTTTACCAACGCGCGACCGACGGTCGCGCTCTCGAAAAAGTCTTCAAAGACATCGACCGCATGGAGCGGACAAAAATCGACGTAAACCAGTACACGAAGTACGCCGAGCTCTTCCAGCCGTACGTGAAGTGGGCCGTTTACCTCTCGATTTTAGCTCTCTTCTTGGGCCAGACACTTTTCAGGAGGGTGCCTTAAGTGCGTTTCGCCAATCCTGAAGCGTTTCAACTTCTGTGGCTGATACCGTTCATCGTCTTCATTTCGATTGCGCTCGAGATTCGCGGACGCAAAAGACTTGGCAAAGCTTTCGGAGAGAAACTAGCTCCTTTCCTCGCGTCATCGGTTTCGCCAGGGAAGCGGCATTTCAAATTGCTCCTTCGTTGTTTGGCGCTCGGTTGCTTCGTGACGGCAATGGCGCGCCCGCAGATGGGCCAGAGTCTTCAACAGGTGAAAGCGCAAGGCGTGGAACTCGTCATCGCGGTGGATGTTTCCAACTCCATGCTCGCGGAAGATGTAAAACCATCGCGACTTGATCACGCAAAAGCGGAGCTGAATCGTCTTCTCGATATGCTAGCCGGCGACAAAGTCGGTCTCGTAGCCTTTGCGGGGTCGGCGGTTCTTCTTTCGCCGCTAACGACGGATATCTCATCTCTTAAAATGTTCGTGGATTCGCTCACCGTCGAGAGCGTAAGCACCCAAGGCACAAGCTTCAAGGCGGCTCTTGATGAAGCGAAAGCGGCGTTTGAGCGCGGCGGCGTTGAAAGTGATGAAAACTTGCGTGTCACCCGCGTCATTCTTCTCGCGAGCGATGGTGAAGACCAAGAAGAAGGCGCCCTCCAAGCCGCACGAAAGCTCGTGGGCGAAAATACGCGCATCTTCAGCTTAGCTTTCGGTACCGAGCGCGGTGGTCCGATTCCGCTTCGTGATGAGCGAGGTTTTCTTGCTGGTTACAAGCGCGACAAGAACGGTCAGAACGTGATCTCACAGGTGAAGGGAACATTCCTTCGGCAGTTGGCAGAAAGCGGCAAGGGGAGTTTCCACCACGCGACATTCGGTGGCCAAGAAGCCAAACTCATCAAAGCGGATCTCGATCGGTTGGAAAAAGCGGAGTTTGCCTCTGAGCTTGCGACGAACTACGACGAAAAATTCCAAATTCCGCTCGCGATCGGATTTATCTTAGCGCTGCTTGAGCTTTTGTTAGGCGAACGCCGCTCGCAAGGGCGGATCTGGAAAGGGCGCTTTGAGGTGTCGCAGTCATGAAGCTTTTCAATCAAACTCTCGCACTCTCGATTGTTCTCGCGATGGGCTCAGCAGCTTCGGCCGGTGAGTTCCGCGGTGTTCTTAAAAACAACGAAGGTGTTAAGAACTTCCAGAAAAAACCGGTTGAGGCATTTGATCGATTCTCTGATGCGCTCGTGGATCTCCCGTACTCCGGTGAAGTTCATTACAATTTAGGAACGACGTTTCTCCAAAACCGCGAATTTGAAAAAGCGCTGAGTGAGTATCAACAGGCGATCAAGCACGCGCCTTCAAACTCCTCCCGCGATCAGGAAGTGCGTTTTCGTTCGCTCTTTAACTCGGCTGTCGTTTTGACGGAATTAAAGAAAACCGATGAAGCTTTGAACCTTTACCAAAAAGCGCTTGAGCTGAATCCGGATTCAGTTGAAACGAAAACAAATATCGAACTTCTCACGCAGCAAGGCGGCGGCGAAGGAGAAGGCGAGAGCGATCAGAAGAACGACAAAGGTGAACCGAAGGACGATAAGTCCAAAGGCCAAGGGCAAGACGAAAAGAAACAAGATCAGCCTCAGAAGATCGAGAACCCGAAGCCCAAGCCGCGTCCGTTCAAGAGCGAAGAGCTCGGTCAGCAAGATGTCAAACGCATCCTCGAAGAGCTTAAACGCCAGGAAGAACAGATCCGCGCGCGCATGCAAAACGAGCAGTCGAAAGATGCGCCGCCCGCTAAGGATTGGTGATGAATATGGGCAAGTATTTACTTCCGCTTCTCTCGACGGTCGTCGTGCTGGTGAGCCAACTGGCGCACGCAGCGACAACCGTCACCGCTACGGTTGATCGCAACTCTCTCAACCCGGACGATACGCTGACTCTCGTGATCTCCGTCGAATCGACGGAAGATGTTTCGGTGGGTCAACCCTCGCTTCCGAGCCTTAACGATTTCGAACTCATCAATCAGTGGACCGCCGAGAAAGCCCAGTCGCGAATTGTCGTGGGCCCTCGTGGTCCCACGTTTGAAACAACGCGAACGAATCAGTTTAACTACATGCTCCAGCCCAAGCGCCAAGGGACCCTCAACATCGCTGCGGCCGAAGTCGTCGTCGATGGAAAAGTCTTTAACACGAAACCCATCTCGGTACGTGTCGCTCCAGGCGCCGGCATGCAAGCGCGCCCGCGAGGAGGGCAGCAGCCCGGCGCGGGAGGCGCTTTCCCTCCGCCCGGATTTGATGATGAAGAAGACGATCTTTTCAATCAGCTCCTTCGCCGCATGCCGCCCGGTATGGGTGGAAACCTGCCGGGAGGCCGTGGCCAACCTGGTGAATCACGACAACTTCCGATCAATCCGAACGAGGCGTTCTTCGTTCAAGCGGATGTCGATAAAACAGAAGCCTACGTAGGTGAGCAAGTTACCGTTTCCTTTTATCTGTACACACGCGGTCAGATCCGCGATCTCGATACTTTGAAATATCCGTCGCTCAAAGGTTTCTGGAAAGAAGACATCGAAATCGCGACGCACCTGAATTTCCAAAACGAAGTCGTCAACGGCCTTCCGTACAAGAAGGCTCTTCTCGCTTCGTTCGCGCTTTTCCCGATTAAAGAAGGCGTCACGACGATCGACGAATACAAGGCAAAGTGCTCGGTCATCCCGACGCTCGATGCGTTCGGAGCTTTCGGTCTCGGAAAAGCCTACACGTTTACGAAGTCGTCTGTGCCCGTGAAGATCAAGGTGAAGCCGCTTCCGTTAGAAGGAAAGCCCGAAGACTTCTCGGGTGCCGTCGGAGAGTACCAAGTCACATCGCGGGTGGAAGATCGCAATATCGTCGAGGGCCAACCGTTCACGCTTCGATTGCGTTTCGAAGGACGCGGCAACGCGAAGATGATCGAGCTTCCGCCGTTTACTCCGCCCGAATGGCTTGAACTCTACGACACGCAAAACGAAGCACGGTTTTATCGCACAGGCACGAGCTACAAAGAGTTTCAGATTCTTTTGATCCCGAGGCGGGAAGGGGAATTCACGATCCCTTCGATGAGCGTGAGCATGTTTGATCCATCGGCAAAGGTTTACGTAAAAAAAGAAACCGAGCCGCTGGTGATTCGCGTCGGCAAGGGCTCGGCTTCAGCTGCGGGTTCCGTTGCGATGCCGGGAATCGACGGTGGCAAATCGCAAAATGCGGCTCCAAAAGATCAAACCCCTCGCCTCATCACGGATTACCGCGCGTCGACTCGCTTGTCCGCGGCGCAAACGACACTCGCGTGGTCAGGAGTTTTCGCGCTCATCATGATGACGCTGTTTTGGCGCGCGCGCACCGAACTCGGATGGGGACAGCGCAAAAAAGATCTCATGCGTCAGCTCAAAGCGCGCCTTCGCCGAGTTGAAGCAAAAGCAACCGCCGGTGACTGGCGTGGCGTTGGGGCCGAGATGACGAACGCTGTTTATTTCGTCCTAGGCGAAATCACGGGCGAAGGCGGCGCGAATATGGAGTTTGAAAAACTCATGATGAAAGCGCCCCCTTCCGTCCGTCGCGAACTCGCGGAGCCGCTCAGTAAGCAAATGGAGACGTTTCAAGTTTTGTGCTTTGCACCCGAAAGCGTTGTCGGCGGTCTCAAAGACCCGCAGAAACTAAAAGAAGCGATCTCGCAGATGGAAAAGCTTATGGAGAAAGCGGTTTCTCTCGGATTGTCTTCTGAACAAGACGGCGGGTCTTCATCAGATCCCAAAGCATCTTGAGCGGATCAATGAAGATCCGCACTTTGCTGTCGGGGGAGTTGATCCACTTCACCGGCAGCACGTCGATCTTGTAGCCGAGCTCTTCGGCAAGCATCAAAATCTCGACATCAAACGCGAAACCATTCAACGATTGGCGACTAAAAACTTCGCGGCAAGCTTTGGCGCGGAAGGCTTTGAATCCGCACTGCGTATCTTCGATCCCTTTTACGCCGAAAAACTGCACGAACTTATTGAAGCCTCGACCTAAGCTCTGACGGAAGAGGCTTTGTCGTTTGATGATGTTACTTTTTGCGTGCGCGCGGCTTCCGATCAAGACGTCGGTCTGAGGGTGCTCGGCGAAGTGCGCCAAAAACGAAATCACTTCCACGAGAGGTGTCGACAGATCAGCGTCCATGAAAAAGACGATGTCGCCTTTAGCGCGCAACATTCCGGATTTAACGGCGTAGCCTTTTCCTTTTTGAACCTTATTGTCGATGATCTGAATACGAGGTTCACCACGAGCAGCTTCCGTTGCGAGTTCTACGGTGCGATCGGTGGACTTCTCGACCATGATCAAGACTTCGAAGTTATCCTGCACATTCTTGAAAAACGAGCGGATGTCCCGGATGGAAGTCGGGAGTCGGCGTTCTTCGTTGTAAGCGGGGATGACAAGCGTAAAAGGCACGCGCGTTTGCGGTGAGCCGCTGGCTTCATCCGGAGCGAAAAAGTTGGGCAATTGGAAATCCACGGAGTCTCCCGACATGACTTTTGCTTAACTTCGATTCTACAATATGTCCATCAAGCTTCAGGAGTTTACTTCACTGATGACTCAGCGCTCGAAGCTCCCGGCGACCGGGACGACTGCCGAAACGTCCAGCGCGAAAAGCGTTGGGGAACAAATCAAATCTGTCTTGCGGGACATCTCGCTCGACTGGCTTGTCATTGCGATTCTTATCGCCGCGTACGTCTTGCGTATGTGGCATCTCGAAATTAAGCCGCCGCACTTCGACGAAGGCATCAACGGACATTTCGTCGCAAAGATGTGGCGCGACGGATTTTACAAATACGATCCGACGAACTTTCACGGTCCCCTTTATTTTTACTTTTTGCAGTTGAGCGAACTCATCTTCGGCCGTGGCATCTTCGCTAGCCGTTTCATCACGTCGATCATCTCCGTCGGCTGCGTGATGTTGATGGCGGCCCACCGTCGATTCCTAGGTGCTGCTGCGGTCTGGGCGTCGCTTGCACTGGCGATCAGTGTCGGTGCCGTTTTTTATGGTCGCTACGCCATCCATGAGAGCCTCTTCATCTTTTGCCAACTGCTATTTAGCTACGGCTTTTTCCTCTATCGCGAAAAACAAACTCGGTTCGCCGTTGGGTTGATGAGCGCGGGCTTTTTCGGAACCGTGACGTTGAAAGAAACGTTCTTCATCTTCTTCGGCACGTGGCTGATCGCTTTGTTTTGCCTCTACATCGAGCGCAAATACATCAAGCTCAAAGCGCAGGATCTAGAGCCTGAAACATTCATCGAAGAGAATCCTGAGGACGACGCAGAAGAAAAAGAATCTGAAGTCGCGACACCCACCGATTGGCTTTTGATTTTCAGTCTCGGCGCGCTTGGCGCGGTCATCTTCTTTACCGGAGCGTTTCTGCATCAGCAGGGCTTTTGGGATATGTTCGCCGCCCTCAAAGTTTGGACGAAGACGGGGACCGGGAACAGCGGTCACGAAAAGCCATTCATCTATTGGTTTGATCTTCTCGTTCGCTATGAGTGGCCAGCTCTTGCAGCCCTTGTGCTTACGCCAATTTTGTTTTTCTTCGTGGGCTCGAGGCGTCGGCTCCTTTGCCTTGTCGCATTTGGAACTTGGCTTGCGTACAGCATCATTCCTTACAAAACGCCGTGGTTGATTTTGAATCTCCTCTGGCCGCTGCTCTTCGTCTTCGGATTCGCTATGGAGAAGCTCACGCATCTCATGCGTTACCGAAGAGGCCCGTTCTTTCTGTTCTACATGCGCTGGCCGGTGTATCCAATTTTGACGGTCGCGATTCTCGTGGGTGTCGACCGTACCCTGCGTTTGAACTTCATCGACTTTACCAACGAGCGTGAGCCATACGTTTACGTTCAATCGACGATGCAGATGAAGCGCGTGATGGATTATATCTCCGAGCGCGTGAAAACGGCGCCGGAAGATCTCAACATGAAGGTCGTGATCACCGTTCGAGATCCGTGGCCACTTCCCTGGATCTTTAGTCTCTATCCAAATCTTTCCTTCGGAAAACCTGATGCCGGGGACTTTGCGAACGCTCACGTTGTGTTCGCCGATGGATCAGGTAGGGAGCAGCTCGAGTCGCGCCTTCACGGACGCTACTATCGACTCCCGTTTGCCCTGAGAGATTCCTACGAGCGGGGCTTTGTTTATCTCGCGTTTGATAAGTTCAACGCGGTTGTTCCTTCCGACAGCGAAGTTTTTGAAAAATCAGGGGAGGCTACGCCATGATTCTCGCTTGGCTCCTTCATGCCTTCTATTCAACGATTGCGGCATTCGTGCTTGCGCATTTGACCGGCGGACTCACGCCGTGGCTCGCGGGCTTTTGCTTAGCTTTCGGAACTTACTTTGGTTGGCGACACGCCAAGCGTTTTTTGCCCGCGCATCCCGATTGGCAAGTTAAGGGTTTCGCGGCAGGTCCTGGCGGCGCTCTTGAAGTCGCGCTCTTCACTTTCATGGTGTATGCAGCTTGGCGACATTTCATGTGGATGCTTTTTACGAGCGAGCATCACCTTGCGACGCTGTCGTTGAACAACTACGGCGATCTCGCTCTCCACATCAATTACATCCGAGCGTTTGCTAACGGGATTTCGTTTCCTCCTCAGAATCCCATCTTCTCGTCTGAAGCGCTTCGCTATCCCTACGGAGTTGATCTTTACAACGCGCTTTGGGAAGCCGTTGGCGTGCGTCTTCAAGCTCATCTGTTTTTCACGGGCGTTCTCGCGACGATTGCGTCCTTGGTTTTCCTCAGAAGCTTTGGCGGCTGGTGGGGGATGGGTGCGTTCTTTCTCAATGGCGGCGCCAATGCCTGGAGAATCATCTCTGAGCAACGCATGATCGATATTCAGCAAGGGGTCGATTGGAAAAATCTTTTCCTCTCGGTGTTCATCACTCAACGCGGAATGCTGATGGCTTTACCGGCAGGCCTCATGCTGTTGATTAGCGTGCGGCGCCACTATCAAGGTGAAGCCGTCCTCACGAAAAAGCAGATGACGGTTCTTGGTGTAGTATGGGGATTTTTGCCTCTCTTTCACCTTCACGCGTTTTTGATCGTGAGTCTTTT
This sequence comes from Bdellovibrionales bacterium, assembly GCA_005808505.1. Taxonomy (GTDB): domain Bacteria; phylum Bdellovibrionota; class Bdellovibrionia; order Bdellovibrionales; family JAMPXM01; genus SYLX01. The sequence continues at coordinate 26,724 of SYLX01000141.1, forward strand.
GATGCTCGCGATCGCGATCGAAAATCAAGGTCGGGCCGGCATCAAAACGTTCTTACTTTCGAAAATGGCGTGGCTCGCGTACCTTCCGGCAACTTACCTCGTCTTGCACTCAACAGGCTTTTTCAAAGCGGCGGGCGTTGCGCATATCTCTTGGGGGTGGACGCTCGCGAATCAAGATCCGATCGTTTACTTCTTCATGAATTTTGGTCCGTGGCTGCTTCTTCCGATCGCGATTTTCTTCGGTATTTACAAATCGCAAGGCTTCTTCACGCCGGAAAAACGGAAGCGTCTTTTCATCGAGTTTGGCTGTTACACCTTCTTTTTGGTTCTTTTCTTCAACGTGATGCTCGCACCGTGGCCATGGGACAACATTAAGCTCCTCATCTGGCCGTACTTAGGCTTCGCGCGACTAGCGGCCGTTGTTCTTGAGCCGCGCCTGGGTGGACTTTACGGTCACCTCGGTCGCTTGAGTGTTGCGGCCCTCTTGCTCTTTTCAGGGTTCGCTTCGGTGCTGTGGACCTTGCAGATCCCGTCGACTCGTGCGACACCGCTTTTCCATATCGGCGATCTCGCGGACGCTGAAGGAGCTCTGCTTGGACTCAAAACCACGCAGAACATTTCGCCCGAAGCTGTTTTCGCTGCGGCGACGACGCATTTGCATCCACTCGCGTATTTCGGAAGGATGCGGACTCACGGTTACGGCGGACATCTCTGGACGCACGCGATCGATTCGCGCGACGTGAAAGATAAATTAGACCGCATCATGAGTGGCGACCCGAACTCGATCGCGCTGGCGCGCGAACTCGGCATCACTCACATCTATTGGGGAAAAGATGAGCGCTCAGCATACGGCGAAGCGCCGCGCCCCTGGATGGATATTCTCCCCAACGTCTCACGCGTTCCTGGCATCGCCATTTACGCCGTGAAGTAACGATCGCCGCCGGGGATGGACTGCGAAATGAGGTTTCGAATGAAATTGAAAGCCATTCCCCGCGTATTCACTGCCATCGGTGTTTTGCACTTAGCGTTTCCCGCGCAAGCGATCATGGAACCGATCAGCGTCGCGAGTGACGATAAGTTCCCGAGTCTTCGTTACGTCTACGGTCTTGGCGAAACTCCGAAAGATCCGCTAGCGCTGATGAAAAAAGCGCAGATTGAAGGCGATGCTGAGACTTGCGTGAAGCAAGCAGGTGCTGCTCGCGCCAAAGCAAAGAACCTGGGAGCGTGGATCACGCAGGCCGAAATTGAATGTGCCTCAAAGCTCAAAGTCAGCGCGGCGAACATGAACTCACTTGCGCGAGCGCTCGCGATTGCCGACAAGAATCCTTCGTGGATGCTCACGGGGCCTCAAGCTCCGACTTTAAGACAAGCTGTTCTCAAGGGATACCTTGTCCTTCTTGAAGCGGACATCAAACTCAATCCCGCGCGAGCAACGAAGACCATCAGCGAAGTGCAGGAGCTTCTTCCGTATTCGGAAGACAAAATGCAGGCGACGTTTTGGCGATGGGCGGGCGAGCTTGCGTTTCAGCAGCGGAAGTTTGAAAGTGCACGCGAACTCTTTAAGCGCAGCCTCGCCGAAGGCGAAGATAGTGACGTGCGCGCGCGTTTAGCACTTGCGGAAAGCTCGTTGAATCCCGAGAAAAAACCTGAAGCTAAACCTACAGCGACACCTGCGGAAGTCGTACGCGCATCGCCGACTCCGGAAGGTACGAAAGAAGAGCTCGAACTCGTTGATAGCGTGACGGCAGCGTTGAAAGCGGGCGAACTCGTGAACGCCGTCGACGACGCAACGAAGATCATCAAGAACTATCCCGGCAGTACGCGCGCAAAATGGGCGCAAGATCGCGTGATGGAAGCCTACTGGAGCATCGCAGAAAAAAGTGATTCCAAGTTCGTTCACCTAAAATCGCAAATGGTGAAGCTCATGGACCGCGTGGATCACGATCGCCAAGCGGAGTTTGCGCGCCTCATGTACAACCGTGGCCAGTGGGAAGACTCTCTCACCATGATCAGAGGTGCTCTTGAGCGCATCACGGGTACGCGCGCAACGCCTCTTCTTGATCTCGCCGGCAAAGCCGCGATGGCAAACGATAAGTTTGATCTTGCGGAAGATTACTTCACCAAACTTGTCGAACAGCACGCAGGTCAAAAAGAATCGCGCGAAGCGATGCTTCGTTTGGGACTTCTCGCGTTCCGCCAAGGAAAATACGAGAAAGCCCAAGCGCATCTCGAAAAGCTCCTCGCGCTCCCGCAAGTCGGGCAGTACGAAGCGATGGCAAATTACTGGCTGTGGCGCTCGCTTCAAAAGCAAAAATCAGATCGCGCAAACGCCGTGGCTGACGAACTTCTCAAGAAAGTTCCGTTCAGTTACTACGGGATTCGTGCGCGTTACGAGCGCGCGGCGAACACCCTTGAGTGGAAACCCGAGACGCCGACTAAAATCGCGTCGAAGTTTTTGCTGACCCCAAGTGAAAAGAAAACTTGGGATCGATTGCAAGCTCTCCTCAAAGCGGGATGGCTCGACGAAGCCCAAGCTGAACTTAAGCTCTTGCCGAACGTGGAGAAAGCCGAAGACAAAGCTCTTCGCTCCATCTTGTGGGCGGCTGCTGGTGGTTACGGCACGGCTTCGCGTCTTGCGAACGAAGCGTGGGATGAAAAACCTGAGCTTCGTCGTCCGCCGTTTGTTGAAAACGCGTTTCCCAAAGAGTTCACCGCGTTCATCGATCAACAGTCGTCGCTTCGTAAAGTGGATCGCTACCTCATCAAAGGTCTCATCAAGCAAGAAAGCAGCTACAACGCTCGTGCAAAAAGTTCGGCGAACGCGCTCGGTCTCATGCAGCTCGTTCCTCCGACCGCGCGAGACATGGCGCAAGAGTTAAAGCTCGGTGCGGTCGTGATTCCGGATGATCTCTATGATCCCAAACGGAATATTCAAATGGGGACGTACTATATTTCTAAAATGCTCAATCGTTATCAAGGCTCAGTCCCGATGGCGCTTGCGGCTTACAATGCGGGTCCGACGCGATTGGATCGCTGGTTGAAAACTCGACCTTCTCTTAAAAACGTGGTCGCTTCTCGCTCAAGTGCTCCCGAAGATGAGTTGTGGTTCGAAGAAATTCCGTATTGGGAAACGAGCGTGTACGTGAAATCGATTTTGCGGAACATCTTGATCTATAAAATGCTGGATCAAGGGCGAGTCCAAGTCGGTGAGCCGAACTGGATCTCCACAAATTAAATTTCTTTCATGTGAATCAGCAGGTGATTGAACTTTCGAACTAGACGAACCTCTGGGTGCGAGGCCCATGGCGGATCGCGTGTTGCGTGGTCAAATCTTGTCGTGTAGCCTGTCTCTCTATCTGACGTAATATGTCACGCCTCCGGTCGAGATCGTTTCTCTGAAGTCGGACTTTCAGAGTTTCTCTAGCGGAGTTCGTGATCTGTTGTGAAAAGATCGGCTCGCCGAATGATTCGAAGAGCCGTCGACGACGATCGAATGCAGATTCGATTCGAAAACAGGAGGCTTCGCTTTTGACTTCCTCTCGCTTTGCTCGAATGAGTCTCCTTGTTGCTGTTCTCTCAATCTCCGCAGTCGGCTGCTCGCACTTGAGCCAGCAAGCCGATGGAACAGCGCAAGCACCCACTAACGATTCACCCGCCGTCATCGCTGAGAATCCAGCTCTCGCCGATGCACCGCCCACCGCAGTCGACTTAAGCGACAGCGGCTCTGACCTCGAAGCGATTCCGCTCGCGGTTAACAAACAAGTTTTGATGTGGATCGACTACTTCCAAGGCCAAGGTCGTCCGCACATGGAGCGTTACCTTTCTCGCTCCGCTCGTTACATGCCTCTCATGAAAGGCATCTTGAAAAAAGAAGGCCTGCCTGAAGATCTCATTTACATCGCGCTCATCGAATCGGGCTTTAGCTCGACAGCGCACAGCTCGGCGAATGCCGTCGGTTACTGGCAGTTCATCCGCGGAACAGGCCGTCGCTACAATCTACGCATCGACTCCTACGTCGATGAGCGCCGCGACTTCGTAAAGTCGACGAAAGCGGCGGCTGATTACTTCAAAGGTCTCTACAATCTCTTCGGTGCTTGGTATCTCGCGATCGCGTCTTACAACGTCGGCGAAAACCGCGTGAAGAACTTGATCATGAAGTATCACACGCGCGACTTCTGGCAGCTCGCTCGTGAAAACAAACTTCCTGACGAAACGATCAACTACGTTCCCAAGTTCCTCGCGGCACGTTTGATCGCGAAAGAACCTGAGAAGTACGGCTTCACCGATGTTGAGTACATGGCGCCGCTTGAGTTTGCAGAAGTCGACTTCCCTTCGTCGATCGATCTTCGCAAGCTCGCAAAAGAAATGAATCTTGAGTACGACGACATCCGCGATCTCAACCCTTCTTATAAGAGGGGAGTCGCGTTGATGAGAGGCGAGAAGCTCACGCTCCGCGTTCCGAAGGGAACTGAGCAAGTAGCTCTCGCGGCTGGCCCGAACTCAGTCGCCGGCAACGTAAAGATCTACGTAGCCGACGAAGATTATTCTTATTATAAGATCCGCCGCGGTGACACGATCGCGTCGATCGCTCGCAAGTTCAACACGAGCCAACGCAACATCCGCACTTTGAATCGCTTGTCGGTTGGTGCTCGTTTGGTTGCGGGCCGTCGCTTGCGTGTACCGGGTGAAACGGTCGGCGGGCTGGCATCTGCAAAAGAACCTTCGCGCGCGAAGGCGACGCGCTCGGTTCAAAATGCTGAAGCTATCAAGCCCGCGTTGGGCGTGGAGGCTGCCAGGCAATACTTCGCAGCCGACGACCAAACAACCGGACGCAAAGCCGATAAGCGAAACCCCGCAGGCCAAGTAGACGCGCAGAAGATCCACGTCGTCCGCCGCGGTGACACGCTCATCGAAATCGCGAAGCGCTACCAAGTTTCGCTCCGCAAGCTCGCGAACCACAACCGCATCGGGCGCCGCTCGAAGGTGATCGTGGGCACGAAGCTCGAGATTCCTTAAGCAAGATTTTAAGATTGAGAAGCGGGGAAGGGGTTGGCGGTGCCAGCCCCTTTTTCTTTGCGAACTGGTGCACCCATGAACTGGCACACCTAATTGCAGTTTTTCGGCCCCGATCACATGGTGGAATTAGAGTGAGGCTCTCAGAATCTGGATTGAAAAAGCCGAATTTGGGGCTCCTCGGCTCGTTGGATTGTATTTAAGTCCAGGTCATCTGCAATTAGGTGCGCCAGCTAGAAAATTTACTATCTAGTCTATGTTTCTAACCAACCGAAATCACTAAACTTTTCGCTTAGCTTCAACACACCTTGTTTGGGGCAAATTGGACAAAACCCACTTCGATGCATATAATAACGAGCGATCCGATCTTTATTGTCTCCGAGGCAATGTGCCTCAAGGAACTTTGTGGACAAAGACCCTTTACCGACCCAGCCCGACTCCGTACCGGGGTTCGGGCAAAAAACTTCGTTTCTCATTCGCTCAAGCGGCCTCAGAACGTTGCGCCTTTTCAAAGACGCAGCTTCAGATGTGAACTGCCTTCCGAAAACGGAAGCTCGGCAGTTTCCTTTCGTGCTCGCCGAATCGATTACACCACTTCGCACGACTTCGGCTCCCGAAGAGCGGGTCTTCTCTCGCGGGAAGATCGAAAATCTCCGTCAAGCTTGCCGACGGCTCAATGGAACCCTTCTCCAGCCCGGCGAAGTTTTTAGTTTCTGGAAGCAAGTCGGAGCTCCGTGGAAGTCGCGCGGCTTCGTCGTCGGTCGCGAAATCCGCCAAGGATGCGTGATTCCCTCGGCGGGCGGTGGTCTTTGCCAGATTTCGGGCGCACTTTTCGAGGCGGCAAATTCCGCAGGTCTCAAAATCGTTGAACGCCATAAGCATACGCACCGCTTACCCGATGTCGAATACGTCGCCGAGCGCGATGCGACCGTGTTTTGGAATTACGTCGATCTTCGTTTCCAAGCTCCTAGCGATCATCCGGTCGCGATCGAAGCTTGGATGTCACCAGATGAACTGATCGTGCGATTCCGCGCTCCGAATCCAGTGCGTCAGCTCATCTCTCGCGACAGGTCGCAATCTTGCGAAACTCAAACGCAAGACGGTCTCGATGCTTCGGGAGTGCACAATTGCTTTAGCTGCGGAAAAGTCGAGTGCTCACGTCACGAAAAAGCGCAGGCGCTTCTTGCGATGAGTGATCCTCATCTCAAGACGGCAGCGCTCCTCGATACCTACGTTCCAGAGTTTGAAACCTATCTGTCGGGCGAGCTCATCGATTTTTATCTGCTTCCAGCGAAAGCGCCGGGGTTGAATTCGTACCGTTGGCACATTCCTGGTTCGTCACGCGTACGTACGGCTTGGTCCGCGGCTTTGAAGCGCGCGTTCTACACGCGTTGGGCAACGAAACGTGGGCAAATCGCGGCCGAAACTAGATTGAAGACGGCCGAGTGGCTCGCGAAAGAATACGCGAAGCTTCTACCCTACGACATCGAGCGGCTCATCGTTTCGCAAGACTTCTTGCCGTTCCTCTGGAAAGAGGGAGCCCTTCAAGGTCGAAGCTTTGACGTGTTGATGACTCGTCCGGCGCTCAGCATGGTTCACAATCGTCTTGATGAGGCGAGAGGACTTTTGCCTCACGCAAGCGAGCTCGCCGAGTACCGCGCACCTCAATGGGTGATCGAAGCCGAAAGCGAAGCTCTCGTTTACGCATCGAAAGTTATTACGCCTCACGAAGAGTACGCGAATCATTATCCGAATCTTCGGAAGCTTGAGTGGACAAAGCCGCAAGTGGAGCCGCCTCCGGGCGTGCGTAAGCCTGGCTACCTTCTCTTCCCCGCATCGCTTGCAGCGCGCGAAGGTGCGCACGCAGCCCTTGCGGCGAGCGAAGAGTTGGGAGTTCCGCTTCTGGTAGTCGGGCGTGATCTTGAAGGTTTGTCGGTTGAGTCCGATCTCGTTGAATTCACAACGCCTGGTGAAATTCCCTGGCACGAGATTGCGGCCGTTCTTCATCCGACACTTTTTGAGTCGTGGCCGCGACTGCATCTGCGTGCGCTTGCGCTCGGGATACCGGTGATCGCGACGGAAGCCGTTGGTCTCGAAGAGGGGAGTGGCGTGAGCTTTGTTCCCTTCGGCGATGAACTCGAAACGATTCGCGTTCTTGAGCGTGCGCTCTCGCGCGAGATCGATTCACTTCGTGAACCGCACGCGCTTCCTCGTCATTCGGCAAAGCTTGAGCTACCGAGTGCCGCCGCGGTTGAAGCCAAAGAGATCCAACAATAATTCTAATTTGCCAGCTGCGTAGTATTCTTGAAGACTCAAGTCTTCACCAATAAGGATCTACGCAGCATGCTTTTCCAGCTCTTCATAGCGTTCTTCATTTCCCAGTCCGCAGTAGCGGATATCAAAACGGGAAAAGTCTCTAAAACTTTCGAAACACCAAATGGCGTCGTTTTAGAGAGTGATCTGCTCATCGCTGCTTTTCCTAAGATCGACCTAGAAACGCGTAAGACACCGCGAGAAGTCATCGATGATGAGCTCAAACATTTCGCCCCAGGCCCACTTCGTGAAGAACACAAAAAGCTTCGCGGGATTGAACTCGTAGAGGTGAATGAATTCAAAATCGTGCCTTACGATAAGACGCTTGGTCTCGCGATCGTGAGGACGGAGATTTCCAGACCCACATTGGATTGGTCAACGAAGCTTTGGGTTTACCGCCTTAGGGAGAATGGGAAGTGGAAACCACTTTCTTCAATTGAGGTGGATGAAGACTCTCGAAAGTGTGTTTTTGATTTTGCTCCGTTCAAACTCAACGAGCGTGAACGCGCTTTCGGGCGACGCTGTGTTTTTCAAAATGACGGAAGCGACCCCTCTGCGCGCGATGGATCGAAGACACTCTCACTCTTCCGACTCCACGAAAATCGGCTCACCAAAATCTTTCATGAAGATATCGAACGCTGGGGGACGGACCCCGCCAATACGGACGGAGTCCAGACAGTCGAAGATGGTGACCTTACTGCAAGCCTAATCGTTGAGGAGAAAAAGGGAGCTTCTCACTACGACTGGATCCTGAAAGGTAAGGCGACGGTAGTCGATGTTCATGGAAAGAAAACTCTCAGTATAAATCACCGGTATTCTTGGAATGGTACTGAATACGTTCGCCAAGGATTGCCGCAGGCACCGCCGGTTGCTACGGAAAAGACAGCACCAACACAACCTCAGCTCAAGTGCACAAAAGAAAATGCCAAGGAGTGCTTAGCAGCTGCTCGCGCCTCCCTCGTCGGTGATTGCAAGGGCGCTCTCTTCGACTGTGCTCGGCACAAGAATTCGCCGGCTTTTTGTAGTCATGTTGCTTTGCAAATTCAGCCTGCACTCGAGGCGAAAGATCCAGAGGCTTATCTCCTAAAAGGACTCTGCGAGGTCACTCAGGAAGGCGCTCTAAAAAAGGAAGCTTGCGGCTTCTTTCAAAAAGCAACGGAGCTTGGAAATAGCGATGCGGTTCTCGCTCATGCTGCTTGCTACTCAGGATGTAGAAGTCCATTGCCGGCGGATTTTGAAAAGTCGTTTGCGATTCTGAAGACGGCTGAAGAAAAACTCAAATCCGATCCTTTCTACTCGTTAGGACTGAGCATCTATGTTTGGTGTGCCGATTCCGGTAACGCCAAAAGGTACTTCAAAGTTTCCGCTGACCGCAAATCAACCCCAGGGCTCACGGGTCTAATGGCTTCGACTTTCAACGAATGGAAGAACGTGGGTAAGGGTAGTGAAGAACACCCTCTGTTTGTCGAAGCTCTTTCCCTTTACGAGAAGTTGAAAACGAAGGACTCAGCAAATTCTTTCTTTGAGCCTGAGCTTCGTGAGATCGGTTTCCGACATGAATGTGCACGTCTAAAACTGACGGCGGCAGAAAAGAAGAGGCTCAAAACAGAAGGGCTTGAAAACGATTCACTTCAAAGTGCCGAGACGCTAGCGAATGCTTCGAAGTCGAAGCGAAGCTATCGTCTCGCAAAATTTCTGATTTGTAGTCATTGGCGGCAAAACGAACTTGCGGACCTTGAAGCAGAGTTAATGGTCAGCCATTTGGTGAAGATGGAGGGAAGTGAGCCAACTTTGCCGTTTCGGGTCTGCGATCACATTTCGAGCAAATACAACGCTGGCCTTTGTCTGGATGAGAAATAGGAATCCCAGAAAATAAAAAACCCGCCTCTCTTTCTGTTTGGCGGGTTAGCGTCGCCGGCTTTCACCGTCGCGCCTAAGATGTATCCTCCCGGATGAGCTCAAGTGCCTTATCACCTCTGGCAGACTGGCTGGCTTAGCGGTCGAACTTTATCGACTTGCGCCTTAGCCCCTCTAGCTTTGCGTCACACCCTTTCGGATGTTTTGCCCTGAGCAAAGGAAGGATCGAAGCGTTGCAATGGAACCTCCTAGTGTGAGTGTTCGACATCGGCTTTCTTCCGTTTAGGCCCGCTACTTCGGAGGGGGATCAAGAGTCCTGTCCTTCGGATTCGTCCTCACTTTGCGCCCCTTTCGGTTGCGAATCTCCCATCATCCCGGGAGTCATTTTCAGGCTAACGCAACTTGTCAGAAACCTAAAGAAAGAATTCCGATTCCCACAAAGAAATCAGGTATTTGGCTCGTTTTGAGACGAATCGGTGAGACGGTGTTTTGGAGTGAAACGAAAAGCGTGAGAAAGCGACGAAGTTCTCGGCGAGCGCGCGAATCAGATCGAGAATTTAAAGCGAGCAACTCGAGGCCGTCCCACGCGGGACGACCTGAAATTTGAAGCAAGCTTAGTTGAGGGTACGGAGAGTTTCCGCGATTCCCATGAAGGCTTTCGCCTCTTCAGAAGTTGGGTCGCTCTCAACGACGGGGATTCCGGCTTCGGAGCCAAGACCCACATTCGGATGGAAGGGAACTTCACCCAGTTTGCGGATTCCGTTTTCGCGCAGGTAGCGATCCATCGAACCTTTCGGGAAGAGGTTCATCTTCTCGGTACTTCCCGGCGGAATGAACCACGACATGTTCTCAACGACTCCCAAAATTGGAACGCTTACGCGTGTCCACATATCGAGGGCCTTTTTGACGTCGGTGAGCGCGACATCTTGCGGAGTCGAAACCGCGATCGCGCCGGCAAGCGGCACCTTTTGCGCAAGGCTCAGTTGGATGTCGCCCGTACCAGGCGGCAAGTCGACGAGGAGATAGTCGAGTTCGCCCCACGCAACTTCGCGAAGGAATTGATCCATCGCCTTAAAGAGCATCGGTCCACGCCAGACGACCGCGAGATCTTCATCGATCAAGTAGCCGATGCTGAAGAGTTTGACGTGATGGCGCTCAAGCGGATGAAGGCGTTTGTCATCGCCAATTTCGACTTTCTGGTGAAGCGTGCCCATCATGCGGGGAATGCTGGGGCCGTAGATATCCGCATCGAGGAGCCCGACTTTTGCGCCGGTCTTCGCGAGGGCGAGGGCTAAGTTCGTCGAAACCGTACTTTTCCCAACGCCGCCCTTACCGGAGCTAATGGCGATGATCTTTCCGACACCCGGGATCGGGCGTTGTTGTTCAAAGGGATTAGGGGGCTGCGCCATGGTGGACTCCTTCGGGACGGAGACTCCGTTCTCGTTGCTAATAGCGGTCGCTTTATTAGAGAATTGAGTCAGTGGATCTTTCGCCGAAGCAGTATCTAATCATCTACGCGCTCATTGTCACCCCGATCCTTTTGTCGTTCTTCTTTCGCAAAAAGGATCGCCCGGCCCAGCTGCGTCTCGATGATCCGGGGGCTCAGCCTCCAAAAGGCCCGGCGCTCGAAGGTTCGAAGAAGCCTACAGCGCGTGGACCTTCGAAGCCGTCAGCGGCGGCGCAAAATCCTCCTTACGGAACCCGTACGGAGTATCGCCGTCGTGAGCCCCAAGCGCGAACGCCCGCACCTTCACCGGTTGCTGAAAAATCGCTCAACGTTCTTTTTAATTGGAATGGCCATTCCTGGGATGCGTACGAAGTTCTCGGTCTTCCTGCGGGAAGTTCGAAAGAGTCCGTGAACGCCGCTTACCAGAAGCTCCTCGTTCAGGGCGACAAAGACTCTCTGCCATTTTTTAAAGCAGCTTTCGAAGCCATTCAGAAAAGTTAGTTCGCCGAACTTCATTTAGGCCTCGATGGTGCATCTCGGCACCTTGGCCATGCTCTAACTCCTTGAATTCAAAACAAGTTTTGCCTACGTGCGCGACCTTTCGCGCCAGGGCGTTTCCTTGACTAGCGAAAGCTGCGGGTGTTACGCCGAGACAGATCTTCCTCACTCAAAAAGGACTCTGAAACCGTATGTCCCAACCAGCAGAAAACTCGATCAAACGTCTCACGGATCTCCAAACTCTGGTCTCGTTGTGCAAACGACGTGGCTTCGTTTTCCAATCGAGTGAGATCTACGGGGGCCTTGGTTCTTGCTGGGATTACGGTCCGCTCGGTGCGAACTTAAAACGCAACGTGAAGAATGTTTGGTGGAACGCGATGACCCGTCGTGAAGACATTGTCGGTCTCGATGCGGCGATTCTCATGCATCCGATGGTGTGGAAGGCGTCGGGTCACATCGACACGTTCACGGATCCACTCGTCGATTGCAAATCGTGTAAGACACGCTTTCGCTCCGACAACACGGAATCTTACCTCACGAAAAAACAGTGCCCGAACTGCGGCTCCAAAGATCTCACTGAGCCACGCTTGTTCAACTTGATGTTCAAGACGTTCATGGGCCCGACCGAAGACGCAAACTCCGTTGTCTACTTGCGCCCCGAAACGGCGCAAGGTCACTTCGTGAACTACGAAAATATCCAGACGACTTCGCGTAAGAAGATTCCTTTCGGGATCGCGGCGATCGGAAAATCTTTCCGTAACGAGATCACGCCCGGAAACTTCATCTTCCGCACGCGCGAGTTCGAACAAATGGAGATGCAGTACTTCGTGAAACCCGGCACCGATATGCAGTGGTGGGAGACGTGGCGCGAAACTCGTTGGCAGTTCCTCGAGAGCATCGGCCTCAACGGAAAACGCCTGCGCTTCCATGAGCACGCAAAAGATGCGCTCGCGCACTACGCTTTAAAAGCCGGCGATATCGAGTACGAATTCCCGTTCGGCTGGCAGGAGCTTGAAGGCATTCACAACCGCTCGGACTTCGACCTCACTCAACACGCGAAGTTCTCGGGTAAAAAGTTAGAGTACTTCGACGAAGCTTCAAAAGAGCGCTATGTCCCTTACGTGATCGAAACAGCGATTGGTTGCGATCGTTTGATTCTCGCGGTTCTTTGCGATGCATATCGCGAAGAAATCACGCCAGATGAAGAGACGGGCAAACCTGACGTGCGCGTTGTTCTCGGTTTCCATCCCGAAACAGCTCCACTCAAAGTCGCGATCTTGCCGCTCTCAAAAAAAGCGGAGCTTCAAGAACCCGCGATGGCGCTTCGGAACGAACTCGCACGCGATTTCGATATTGGCTACGACGATTCGCAGTCGATCGGTAAGCGCTACCGCCGCCAAGACGAGATCGGCACGCCTTACTGCGTGACGTTCGACTTCGATAGCTTGAACGACAAGAAAGTCACCGTTCGCCACCGCGATACGATGAAGCAAGATCGCATCGATATCTCGCAGGTTGCGAACTACATCCACAACGGACTTAGAAACTTTAACGCTCGGTAATCGAACAAGCGCTCTCACACCACGGGGCGCTTGAAGAGGAGACACGATGAACACATCGACGACCGGAACTTCGAGTGCCCAAACCCTAACGACGCAGGCGAATTCTATGACGACGGGAAAGACGGTTTACTTCTTTGCGGCAGGCCAGACTGAGGGCAACGCCGGCATGAAAAACACTCTCGGCGGAAAAGGTGCAAACCTCGCCGAAATGACGTCGCTCGGGATTCCGGTTCCTCCCGGGTTCACGATCGCAACTGATGTTTGCGGCATCTTCTACAAAAACGGAATGCAGATTCCTGCCGACGTTATCGCTTCGGTTGAAGAAGCTCTCGTGCGCGTCGAGCAGAAGATCGGTAAAAAGTTCGGTGATCGCGAAAACCCTCTTCTCGTGAGCGTACGCTCGGGAGCACGCGCTTCGATGCCGGGGATGATGGACACGATTTTGAACCTCGGCCTCAACGACGAAACGGTAGAAGGCCTTGCGAAGAAGTCGGGTAACCCGCGTTTCGCGTGGGATTCTTACCGCCGGTTCGTTCAGATGTACTCGGACGTCGTCATGGGAATGAATGCGTCTTTCCTGGAAGTGACGATGGAAGATCTCAAAGACGAGAAGAAGTACAAACTCGACACCGACATGAAGACCGAAGATCTTCAGTGGCTCGTCAAAAAGTTTAAGCAGCAGATTTTCGAAACTACTGGTCAGAAGTTTCCTTCGGATCCTAAAGAACAGCTCTGGGGCGCAATTGGTGCGGTCTTCCGCAGCTGGAATACGCCTCGCGCGATCGCTTACCGCGGACTTCACGGAATTCCTGAATCGTGGGGCACGGCCGTTAACGTTCAGTCGATGGTCTTCGGTAACATGGGCGATGACTCCGCAACGGGAGTTGCCTTCACTCGGAACCCGTCGACAGGCGAAAACGCGTTCTACGGTGAGTGGCTCGTGAACGCTCAAGGTGAAGACGTTGTTGCCGGCATTCGCACGCCGAACAATTTGACGAAGGCAGAAGCCGCGGCTTCTGGGCGGCCGGGCACATCGCTCGAAGAGAAGATGCCCACCATCTACAAAGAGCTCGTCGACATCTACCACAATCTCGAGA